>JBNMNB010000163.1:0-18215 GCA_051270635.1 Verrucomicrobiales bacterium
CGATGCTGGTGGCAGAACTGGATCAGGAGGCGATTACGCTATGAACTTCGCTGCTGGCGGAAGTGTCCTGATCACTGAGGTCGATTTTCTCGATGACATCGGCGCTGTGGATCAGATGACCGTCTCCTTCTGGCAGAAGACTGAGGGAACACCCAATGCGAGCTCATTCTGGATTACCGCTGACGGATTCGATCGAGCCGCTCAAGCGCACGTTCCGTGGAGTAACGGCCAGATCTATTTCGATACGGCTGGTGGTTGTTGTGCGGCGGGAAGCCAGCGCCTCAATTTCATCCCAGCTGATCAGGAAGGGTTAGAAGGCTTCGATTTCCTGGATGACGAATGGCACCACTATGCATTCGTGAAAGACACTGAATTGAAGCAGGTCTGGGTCGATGGAATTCTGGCATTTGAAACCGAAGGAGGAGATCCACTACCTGTCGATGGCTATATCGACTTGTCTATTGGCAGCGCCAACAACGGCGGAAATCCATCGGCATCCGTGATTGATGACTTTGCGATCTATGCGGTGCCTCTTGTTGCGGAACAGATTCTTGAACTGGCGGAAGGCGGAACACCTGGAGGTGGCGGATCGCTTCCTTTCCAGATCATCGGAGTGACCCGCGTGGACGGCTCCAACGCGGAGGTGACCTGGCAGTCCAAGGCTGGGAAAACCTATTCGATTGACTACACTGCCGATCTTCTAGAAAACGGCTGGGTCGAGGGAACTGACGGATACGAGGCCGCCGCCGATGGCGACTCCACTACCTACGAGGATTCTACGTTAGCTCCTGAGATCAAGGAGCGCTACTATCGCATCCGTGAAGAGTAAAAATCAGGCTTCAATCGAAGTGACGAAAAACCCCGGAGTGCGATTACTGCGCTCCGGGGTTTTCTTTTGAAATGATGAGATCACTTCATCACTGATGCATCGCATCGGCCTACCCGCGCCTGAGTTCAAGCAGGAGCATCAGCATAAATTCCATCAGCAGCTCCAGTCTTCTGCCTCAGAACCTATGACTTGGGAAGGGCGATCTCGAGCACGGTCGGCTGGTGATCGGAGGACTCGCCAATGATCGATTTCCAGGCAGGTAGATCTGGCGCGACATCAAGGGCGGTGAACACTTTTTTGCTTTTCCAGCCTTTGGCGTTGGTAAGGACATAGTCGATACGGCGCTTTGGATCAGCGGATGGGATAGTGGGGGCGGCAGTCGTCACGGCTTCGGCAAAGCCTGCGTTTTTCAGACTGGCGAGGACGGCGCTTTCGGGGGTTGCATTGAGATCACCAGCGATGACAGCATTGGTTCCCACTTCTGTTGCCAGGCGGGCCAGGGCATCGGCTTGAGCGACTCTCACATGCCTCTCTTTTCCCGCATGAAAGTGTGTGACGAAGAGTCGCATCTCACCTGCTGGCAACTGCGGGGCAATCTCAAGTGCCACTCTTGGCTCAAGGTCACCCTCGTTTGGCAATGCGTGCACTTTGGACTCGCCAAGGGGGAAACGCGATAGCACGCCGACACCGTAGGCACCGCCGTCAAAGTCCATCGCCTTGCCATAGGCACTGTGCATTCCAGTAGCAGCAGCGAGCTCCTGTAAGGTGTCGCGCCCGTCGCTCCGCCTGGTGTTTCGGTCAACTTCCTGCAGGGCGACAATGTCAGGATTGATAGTGTGAATAATGGCTGCAAGTTCCGCAGTTTTTTGTCCCTTGTGGATGTTGTAACTCATCACACGCAATTCCCCAGACGCAGCATCCAGTGCAGGAAGCGGCTCGATGCCCGTCACCAAAGGCGACGGCATCATGGGTCTCTGTTCCGCTTTTTCTGAAATGATGGCGCGCCCGAGCGGCGTCGTTTCATTGCGAATTTCTCCTCCTGTGGCGAGGAACATGTCGCCATCCTGAGTCAAACCGCCATCGATGTTCATGACCGGATTGCGATCCGCGGTGAAGCGGGCCTTTGACAACTGCGACCAGTTGCCTTCGGTATCCTGCACCCATGCTGGACCAAATCGAGCACGTCGGGTCTGCTCGGCCGATTCGCGATTGCGCCTGAAGTCCTCCACAAAACTGTAGTAGCCTGCAAGCACATCGCCTTTGGCCAAGGTTGCGAACGTCACTAGCTTCTTCCACTTCGCTTCTCCCGGTAGCCCGATCCATCCAGTATAGGCGGTGCGTTTCCCGTCTTCGATCAACTCAGCGCTCACTGCGAACCGATAACGTTCTCCTGTTGTCCATTCCAATGGATAAAATGACTGGCCGCCAGTTCCTTCATTGCCGAAACGCTTCACCTGCACGTCTTCTCCCTGGAAACGCAATTGTACCCGCTGGCCTTCGTCGACCGCATTCGGATCATTCTGTTTCCCTGGATCCCAGATGGAGAAAATTGCCACCTTTTTCCCGCGGCGCAGTTCCTGAATGCCGAAGTATCCGTGATTGAACCCACAAACGCAAAAGTAGGTTCCTGCTGCCGACTGCTCCACCTGAACCTCATTGTAGTAGACGAGTCCTTTAGGCGCGTCACGGTAGGAGAGGTGCACGGAGCGACAGGCAACGCCTTCCAGTTTCTCATCTGCCATCGCAGGTGTAGCGAATAGCATTGCCAAAAACGAGAGGGCCACGGCAGGGCTGGCGAAGATCTTGGAAGCAAATGTCATAGTGCCTGCAATTTTAGTCTCGACCTCGCCATCCTGTAAACTGACGATCTTCTCCCATTAGCCTCAGATTGTACTTAAAATGTCCGGCGTCTCATGCCAGAAACAGATATGATCCAATTAGAAATCTGTATCGACTCTGTAGAAAGCGCTGTGGCCTCAGAAAAGGGGGGTGCGCAGCGGGTAGAATTGTGCGGCAGTCTGATCGAAGGTGGGACGTCGCCCAGCGCTGGCATGATCGCCGAGACTCGAGCACGAGTGAACATTGAGCTGCAAGTCATGATTCGCCCGCGCGGTGGCGACTTCTTCTTCACTGAAGCCGAACACGCGGTGATGCGCAGGGAGGTTCAGATCGCAAAGGATCTGGGCGCTGATGGAATCGTAATCGGCTGCCTGAACAGCGACGGCACCGTAGACGGCGAGAATTCGAAGGCTCTGATCGAAATCGCACGTCCGCTCAATGTGACCTTTCACCGCGCATTCGATATGACGCGGGATCCCTTTGAAGCACTAGAGACGTTGATCGGACTAGGCGTTGATCGCATCCTCACATCTGGACAAGAGCCGACCGTGCTGGAGGGTGCAGAACTGATTGCTGCACTGCGAGAGAAAGCAGGCAATCGGGTCATTATTCTACCGGGTGGTGGCGTCACTGAGCGGAATTTGGAGAAAATCATTGCTCTCACCGGAGTCTCAGAGATCCATATTGGCACGCGTCAGCCTGTCGAAAGCGGGATGCAGTTCCGCAATGAACGCGTCTTCATGGGCGGCGAATTGCGCCCGCCCGAGTACTTGCGACTGGTCGCAGCTGCCACTGACGTGCAGACGCTGCGTTCGAAGCTCGGGTAGAGAGAACAGAATTGCGTGAGAAACTCAGGCAGAAACCATCTCGGAAGGCATCGTCAGCTCAGTGAAACGCTTTGAATCCATGCGCAGGCGATCCAATTGCTGGATCATCACCGTAGGCTCAGCATAGCACTGTAACAGCAGTTCACCAAATCCGAGGACAGCAGTGATATTGTTACGAAGGTCATGGCGTTCTTCCCTGCTCAATTCATAAGTCGGATCCACAATTGTATCCTCCGTCAAAATGCTGGTAAATTTTCGATTCAGGGCTTCTGACGCGTCTACCATGTAGTCGAGCATCTCTTTGTCCTGATCTTCAAGATTAACCCGGAAGGCCTTCACAGCAGCACACGCCAATCGAATTCGCCCTACTAGGCTGTGCATTTCTGAAAGTTGATCGTTTGCAATATCCATTTGAACTGTGCGTTTTTGCTTTTATTAGAATCTTCATATCTTACCACAATCTCTCGCTCGAGACAAATTTATTATAGGTGAAATATTTACCATAAACTGTTTTGTAGGGAATTCCCTTACACCAAGGGACTTACAGGAGCGCCTCCAAATTAGGAATTGCCTGAATTCAGCGCTCGACAGAGAATCTTCAAACTGCTGCACACTGACTCACACAAATTGCCTCGCTGGATGCTTGCGAAACTCGAAAGTCCCGGTACGGCATAGAGAGCAAGTCCTTCTCTTCAGCGTTTCGATCTTACCCACCCATGAGCCGAGCGGCCGTTATCAACATTGTCGGATTGTCCCAGCGCCATCTTGGTGCTGACACGCCGCGCATCTCCCAATACCTGAAGCGCAAACAAGTGGTGCCCATCGAGCCACTTCTGCCTGCGGTAACCTGCACAATGCAGGCGACTTACCTGACGGGTCTTCTGCCGAATGAACACGGCGTCGTCGGCAACGGCTGGTATGACCGGACGCTGGCGGAACACCAATTCTGGAAGCAATCCAACCACATCGTCCAAGGCGAGAAGCTATGGGAAACGCTCAGGCGGCGACATCCGGAATTCACCTGCGCCAAGCTTTTCTGGTGGTTCAACATGTATTCCACCGCCGATTATTCCATCACCCCCCGCCCTATCTATTGCCCGGATGGAAAGAAGGTCTTCGACATCTACACGCACCCGATGAGCATGCAGGAGGAGATCAAGGAAGACATCGGTGAGTTCCCCTTTCCTTCATTCTGGGGGCCGGGATCTGGCATTCTATCTTCAAAGTGGATCGCTAACTCCGCCCGCTGGGTCGAGGAAAAGTATTACCCGAATCTGTCGCTCGTCTACCTGCCGCATCTCGATTACAACATGCAAAAACTCGGGCCCAAGGCACCCGAAATCGCTGATGATCTGCGTGACATCGACAACGTTGTCGGTGATCTCATCGACTTCTATCGTCAACGTGCAGTCCGCGTGACTCTCCTGTCGGAGTACGGGATCACGCCGATTTCCCGTCCGGTGCATTTGAATCGCATCTTTCGCGAACACGGTTGGATCACCCTCAAAGAAGAGCTCGAAACGGAAACGCTCGATCTCGGTGCCAGCCGTGCATTTGCTATCTCAGATCACCAGCTGGCACACATCTACATCAATGATCGAAGCATCGTCGACGACGTACGCGCCGTATTGATGGCCACTGAAGGCGTCGAATACGTGTTCAACGAAGCCTGGAAAAAAGGTGCCGGCATCAATCACTCGCGCAGTGGCGATTTCGTAGCGGTCGCCGACAAAGATAGCTGGTTTACCTACTACTTCTGGAACGAGAATTCAAAGGCCCCCGACTATGCGCGCTGTGTCGATATCCACCGCAAGCCCGGCTACGATCCGGTCGAACTCTTCATTGATCCAAAAATCAAGTACCCGAAACTCAAAATTGCCAGTAAACTCCTGCGCAAGAAGCTCGGCCTGCGCATGCTCATGGACGTCATTCCTCTGGATGCTTCGCTGGTCAAGGGCTCGCACGGCCGCATTCCTGAGGACAAGCGTGACTGGCCAATTCTCGCAGGCGATTTTCCTCACCTGGGCGGCGCAGATCAAATTGCCGCTACTGACGTGCATAGTGAGTTACTCGATGTCATCGAACATGGCATCGGCGAGGCAGGAGAATAGAGCTCAAACGCACTGCTTCACCTTGCGAAAATCCATTAATTTCTCACCATGAGTCTCCGCCTCGAAATGCTTCAAGTCGCGCGTCTTTCGACGAAATTACTGGGCGAATCAGCGTCTCTGGTTGAGGCGTTTGTGCGTTCGCAACAGAATGCGGACGGCGGATTTGGTGATCGTGATGGCAACAGTGACCTCTATTACACGACATTTGCGATCGACGCATTGACTGCGCTTCAAGTCGATTTGCCAAGTGAAAAATTGCGGACGTTTCTAGAATCGTTTGGCGACGGAGACGGCCTCGACTTTGTCCACCTCTGCTGCCTGGCCAGGAACTGGTCGGCACTTGAAAAAAATCATACATGTATCGATACTGTGTTGAGTGCTCTGGAGACACAGTTCAGAACAGTAGACGGTGGTTACAATCAATCTAAAAAAGCCACCAGCGGATCTGCCTACGGTTCATTCCTTGCCTATGGTGCCTACTCAGATCACGGTCGGATGCCCCCGAATGCCGAGGGCATTAAAGCCAGTCTTGACACATTGTTAGACGAAGAGGAAGGCGCGTGGGCAAATGACACCGATCTGCCTATCATCAATGTCCCGGCAACTGCAGCAGCGGTCACCTTGTATCGCAACTTCCGCCAGCCGATCCCGGAGAAAACGCCTGACTGGCTCATGAGCAACCTGCATCCGCAGGGTGGATTTTGCCCTTTTCCTGGAGCCCCCATGCCGGATCTGCTGTCGACAGCAGTCGGGCTGCATTGCCTAGATGGGTTACAATTACCGATCGATAGAATTCAAGAGCACTGCCTCGATTTCATCGATACACTTTGGACAGCAAAGGGCGGCTTCCATGGCACTTGGGATGATGAAGTGCTGGACATCGAGTATACCTATTATGGACTGCTGGCGCTCGGTCATTTAAGCCTGTGAGCACGCTCGGGAAGACATTGGTCAATGCCCGCACGGCCTTATTGGCGCAACGCAATGCGCAGGGCCACTGGGAAGGAGAACTTTCCAGTAGTGCACTGTCAACGGCAACCGCTGTAGCTGCCTTGTCATTGGTAGATAGCGCGGAGCACGCGGACGTTGTGCGCCGTGGATTGGCCTGGCTGGCCGCAAATCAAAACGAGGACGGCGGCTGGGGCGACACCACGCTGAGCTTCAGCAATATTTCGACAACGCTGCTATGCTGGTCAGTGTTTGCGATCGCTCATGGCGAAGAACAACATCACGCAACGGTCGATCGCGCTGCCGCCTGGGTGGAGAACTACGTCGGCAGTCTTGAGCCGAAAACTGTCGCGAAGGCTGTTGCTGATCGCTACGGCAAGGATCGCACGTTTTCCGTGCCTATTCTAATGGTGTGCGCGCTAGGAGGACGTCTGGGCTCTCACCGCGAAGGCTGGAAGCGTGTGCTGCCGTTGCCATTTGAGCTAGCAGCCTTTCCGCGCAAATGGTATGCCGCGCTGAAGCTGCCAGTCGTTAGCTATGCATTGCCCGCATTGATCGCAATCGGCTACGCGCGGTCGTTTCATGTGACGCCATTTTTTCCGCTGAATATCATTCGTCATCTGGCCTGGCCAAAGACTTCCCACTTGCTGCGCGAAATCCAACCTGCCACTGGCGGCTACCTGGAGGCGACACCTTTGACCAGTTTTGTGACCATGGCACTAGCCAGTTCAGAGCAAAAGAATCACGCGATCATTCCGCATGCCGTGCGCTTTCTGAAGCAATCAATGCGCGAAGACGGCAGCTGGCCGATCGATACTAACCTTGCCACCTGGGGAACAACGCTGGCAACCAAATCGCTGCTTCAGAATTCGGAAAGTCCCTCTGACTTTCCAGCCTCGGAGCGCCTGACGGTGCGTGACTGGATTCTCGCACAGCAATATGATCAAGTGCATCCGTTCACCTGCTCGCCCCCAGGCGGCTGGGCATGGACGGATCTTCCGGGAGGCGTGCCAGATGCCGACGACACGCCGGGAGCGATGCTGGCGCTGCATCGCATGTCTGACAAGACCTGCGCAGATCAGTGCCGCAAGGCGGCGGCTTCTGCAGCACAATGGTTGATCGATTTACAGAATGGAGATGGCGGCATCCCAACATTCTGCCGCGGCTGGGGAACGTTGCCATTTGACCGCTCAAGCCCCGATCTGACTGCGCACACCATTCGCGCATGGCAAGTTTGGCTGACTGATTTCGAAAAGTATCACCCCACTGTCGCGAGTCGAATTCACCAGGCGATGGCACGTGCCCTGCGCTATTTGGAACAATGTCAGGATACGGACGGTGCATGGACGCCATTATGGTTCGGCAATCAACACGTCTGCGACGAAACCAACCGCACCTACGGCACCGCAAACGTTCTCCTCGCATTGAATGCCGTCAAAGAGGCGCATGACGTCGATGGATTACTCACGCAGTCACGCACATGGTTATTGTCGATTCAGGATTCAGAAACGGGTGGATGGGGAGGCGACAACGGCGTCACACCATCCATCGAAGAAACCGCACTGGCGATCAGCGCGATCGCCTCTTGCAACGCACCTGAAGACCTCGAAGCTCTTGAGCGCGCGGCATATTACCTCAGCCATGCCACTGACAATGGCACCGCATTCCCTGTCGCCCCCATCGGATTCTACTTCGCCAAATTATGGTATCACGAGAAGCTGTATCCAATGGTGTGGACTGTAGAGGCCCTGGAGCGGCTCACTGCTTTCCAAGAATCCAGGCGCAGTTCACGATAATCGAATCCACCGCTGCCCAGGGTTCCATTACTGTTCTTTGAACTTCGATTGATAGCGTTTTTGCAATGCCAGGAATCTCTCTTCCAATTCAGATAGACTCAGCTGGGCCAACTGCTGGCTTTGCTCAATCCCAAGCATTTCTTCCATTAGTTGCACTTTCCCGATCCATACGCCCTCAGCTTTACCTTCGGCTTTTCCTTTTTCTATAAGCTTTTCGGCGACGGACATGACGGTTTCTTTCAAGCTGGAATTACTAACCTATGTATGAGCGATCCGCTCGACGTCAAGATCGCTCTCGGCATGCAGCGCGTATAGCAAAATCTTGCGAATGAGGCTATCCGGCAATTCCCGTACGCTGTCTTCAAAGCGCAACAGCAGCCATTCGAAGAATTGCATCATTTCCATTTCACGTGCCAGCTTCATTAACTGCAGCACCACACGAAGCTCAGGACTCGCCTCCGAATCACCTGGCTCCATCTGAGTGAGATCCAGCAATGCATGTTCGAACTTTGGCAACCTCAAAGCCTTCCAGCAAGCTAGCGTCCACGCAAGCAAGATTCCCGAACCGTGCTCGACATTTCATTACATCCATGTATCCCTTACGGCAAACGCCCACACCTAAAACCATGCCTAGCCCTGCCGTAGTCAATTTTGCCCCGGAACCGTTCAGTGTTGAGATGAGAGATCTCGAAGCGCCGGAGATCGGCACGGACGATGTGTTGCTTGAGGTCGCTGCTGTTGGAGTTTGTGGCAGTGACTTGCACCAGTGGACGGCCCAGCACAGCTGGCCGGTGAATTACCCAGTGGTTCTCGGTCATGAATTCGGCGGCGTTATCGTCGAGACGGGGGCCAATGTAACACAGGCTGGCCGATGGAAATCGGGAGATCGCGCAGTCAGCGAAACGGCGGCGGTCATCGATACCGACAACCCAATGACACGTCGCGGCCTCTACAACCTGGACACGTCACGCAAGGGATTTGGCTATGGAGTGAATGGTGCCATGACGCGGTTTGTAAAAGTGCCTGCCCGCTGCCTGCACAAAGTTCCGGACGCTCTCGAACTTGAGCTGGCCGCCTTGACAGAACCCTGCTGCGTTGCTTACAACGCCGTCATCAACAATTCGCGCGTTCGCCCCGGGGATCGCGTGGTAGTGTTAGGGCCTGGAACGATTGGAATCTTGTGCGCTGCCGTCGCCCGACTCGCTGGTGCCGAAGTTGCCATGGTCGGCCTTGAGGCGGATGCTGGCAGACTCAAAGTTGCCGAATCCTACGGCTGCGAAACCGTCATTGGCGACGCCACCGATTGGGCATATGCGAAAGATGGACTGGGCGCAGATTGCATCATCGATGCTGCGGGCGTTTCCGCCACACTGAAGGCCGCCCTCGGTCTGGTTCGCCCTGCCGGATGGATTACCAAGGTCGGCTGGGGGCCACAGCCACTCAACTTTTCGCTGGATCAGCTGGTGCAGAAAAATGTCACCCTGCAGGGCAGCTTCAGCCACAACTGGCCGGTATGGGAGGCAGTGCTGCAATTGCTCGCCACGCGCAAGCTGGACGTGCGCCCTATCGTTGGCGGCCAGTGGCCACTTGCTGACTGGAAAGAGGCCTTTGAAAAAATGCACCACGGCGAGATCGTCAAAGCAGTGCTGCTGCCAGGCCAGTAGTAGAAATCCCACTCCGACAGCAGCGAGGCAAAGTGATGGACGTGGGGGCGAGAAATCGCTAGCATCGCCTTCAACGAAGCCCCACACAGTATGCTGACACATCTTTCACGAAACGATTTCCGGTACCTTCTTGCCCTGTTAACAGCAGGCATTGTTCCTGCTTCCGCCAGCTTAGAGTTCGAAACGAAGCGAATCACCGAGAACTTTTATTCGGAAGGGGCCGGCGTCGGCGACTTCAACAAAGATGGAAAACAGGATGTAGTGTCCGGCCCTTACTGGTATGCGGGGCCAGAGTTTAGCGAGCGGCATGAAATCTACCCTCCAGAACCGATCAATCCGTCCGCTTATTCGAAAAACTTCCTCTGCGAAGCCTACGACATCGACGGCAATGGCTGGGACGATGTGCTGGTGTTAGGATTTCCCGGCGAAGATGCCTATTGGTTTCAGAATCCCGGCGAAACCGGAGAGAAATGGAAGCGCTTTTCCGCTGTCCGACCACTGGATAATGAATCACCATTCTTCATCGACGTCACGGGAGATGGCAAACCCGAAGTGCTGTGCTCACAGCATGGCAAGTTCGGCTACGCTTCACCGAACTGGGACGACCCTACGCAGATTTGGCGATTCAATGTAATCTCTGACAAGATCACGGGCGAACGCTTCACCCATGGGCTCGGCATCGGCGACATCAACGGCGATGGCCGCATGGATGTATTACACAAAGGCGGATGGCTGGAACAACCCAAGGATTTGCGCCTGGTCGAAAAATGGCCTCATCACACGTTCAGTTTTTCGGCTCCCGGCGGCTCGCAGATGTTCGCCTATGACTTCGATGGCGACGGTGACAACGATGTCCTGACCTCACTGGCTGCGCACAGCTACGGCTTCGCCTGGTTTGAGCAAATAGAGGGCGACGATGGAGAGGTGACTTTCAAACAGCACCTGATCATGGGCAACTCACCGGACGAAAAACCGTTTGGCGTCAGCTTCAGTCAGGCCCACTCGGTTGACCTCGTCGATATGGATGGCGATGGATTAAAAGATATTGTCACTGGGAAACGCTACTTTGCACACGGCGGTAACGATCCTGGAGGTAAAGATCCAGCAGTCCTCTATTGGTTCAAAACTGTGCGCCACGGAAAACAAGGAAAGGTCACATTTGACCCTCACATGATTCACGGTGACTCAGGAGTCGGCACGCAAGTGAAAGCGATCGATGTCAATGGTGACGGCCACCCGGATGTCGTCGTCGGCAACAAAAAAGGCACCTTCGTCCATCTCCAGAAGCGTCCCGCAAAGCAGGCGACAAGCACCGAATTCAAAAACATCTTCGACGGCAAAACTCTGACCGGCTGGGATGGTGACAAGGACTGGTGGAAGGTCGAAGGCGGCGCGATCACTGCCGAAAGCACGACAGATAAGCCGTTGAATAAGAATACCTTTCTATTCTGGCGTGGTGGGAAACTGAACGACTTCGAGCTGAAGCTCGATTTCCGACTGTCGGGCGCGCCCGAAGCAAACTCCGGCGTCCAAATTCGCTCACAGGAGCACGAAGACGGATCTATGTCCGGCTATCAGGCAGACATCGACCACGGCACCACTTGGCTCGGCTGCCTGTATGACGAACACGCGCGCGGCATGCTGGCCAAACGCGGATTCAAAGTGGGCATCCACCCGGATGGTGGCCGCGTTGAAGTCGCTTTCGAAGATGCCAATCTGCTCGGCAAGCACTACAAGAAAGACGATTGGAATACTTACCATATCAAAGCAGTCGGCCCAGTGATCACTCTCATGGTCAATGGACATCTGATGAGCGAAACGGTCGACAACCAAACTGGCGAACGTGACTTCGCCGGCAAACTCGCCCTGCAACTACACAGTGGCCCCGCCAGCAAGATCGAGTTCCGCAATATCCAGCTAAAAGATCTCGGCAAGACGGAACTTCCCGCCAGCGAAAAAAAAAAGTAACCAGTGAAGTTACTGAGGACGGCAGCGATCTCAGTGAACGTCAGCGCAAGGCCTGGAATACGGCACTGGCATTCCGCAAGTCCCGGAGCATTGAGGAGCTTCTTCGCTATTCCCGCTCACCGGAGATGGTTGAGCCGAAGATGCGCGAGTTCTACGAGCGGCACTCGTTTTCGGATTCGCTATCATATTTATTCAGCATTCCCAACGAATCCGCATTCCATCAGATTAATGGCTTTCTCGTCATTGCCCTTGAAAGCAAAGACAATGAGACTCCCAACCTCGTTCTTGAAGAAACAGGTGATGGCTTCCGAGTAGACTGGGAATGCTGGGTTACCTATTCCACGATGGATTGGAACCGATTCGTAGAGGAGCGAACGACGTCCCCCCAGCAGTTTCGTGCAAATTTCACCTCTGACGATTACTTCAATTTTGATTTTCCAGATTCTGACGAGTTCGTGTGCCTAAAGATTCGCGTTCGGGGATCAGATAAAACCGTCTGGGCCTACGCTCCAATCAATGGCTCGGTCGCTCAGAAACTGCTCACGACAGGAGCGATTAGTTCGAACTTGTCGACTAAATCAAACCGCAGCTCAGATCTTGCTGGAGTTTTCGAGCTGAAGTATCCTGAGAATCCGTCTGCCGCCGCCAACGGAACCCAAGTCGAAATCACCGATTTCCTGACCCTGGGATGGGTTACTGATTACGCTGTACAAAAGCCGGTAGTCGCTGCACAGGCCGCTGCGATCGCAAAAATGACGGTCCCGGCCGGCTTTTATGTCGATCCGATCGCCGCCGAACCCGACATCGTGCAACCTATCGCGTTTACAATCGACGAGCGCGGACGCCTCTGGGTTGTCGAAGGCAACACCTATCCACAGCGGGCACCCGAGGGAAAGGGCAATGATCGCATCCTGATTTTTGAAGACCGCGACAACAATGGCAGCTTCGAGACACGCAAGGTGTTCATGGACGGGCTCAACCTAGTCAGCGGCATCGAAGTTGGATTCGGTGGCGTGTGGATTGGTGCCGCTCCTTACTTCATGTTCATCGCCGATAGAAATGGTGACGACGTTCCTGACGGCGAACCCAGAATTCTGCTCGACGGCTGGGGCTATCAAGACACTCACGAGACACTGAACTCATTTACTTGGGGCCCGGATGGCTGGCTCTACGGCTGCCACGGCGTCTTTACGCATTCACGCGTTGGCAAACCAGGTACGCCAGACGAAGAACGCGTTCCCTTGAACTGTGCCTACTGGCGCTATCATCCGTTGCACCATGAGTTCGAAATTTTCGCACAGGGCACATCGAATTCCTGGGGCATCGACTTCAATGAACAAGGTCAATTGTTCGCGGAAGCCTGCGTCATCCCCCACTTCTGGCACATCATCCAGGGCGGCTACTACCTTCGTCAGAGCAATCCTCTCGGCCACTTCAATAAACACGTCTACACAAACATCGACACCATCGCCGATCACCGGCACTACCTCGGCGGCAGTCCACATGCTGGCAATGGTAATTCAGACGCAGTCGGTGGTGGCCACGCGCACTGTGGACTCTCTATTTACCTGGGAGATAACTTTCCAGACGAATATCGCGGCCGCCCGATGATGTTCAACCTCCATGGCCACCGCATCAACCAGGAACAACTGACGCGCTCGGGTTCGGGTTGGGTCGCAGGACACGGCCCCGATTTGATGGTCTCCAATGATGAACAATTCATGGGCATAGACATGAAGTATGGCCCGGAAGGCAGTGTCTACTTTATCGATTGGTACGATGAGCAGACTTGCCACCGGCGCCTCCCTGAAGTCTGGGATCGCAGCAATGGACGGATCTATCGTATGCGCTTCGGTGCACATGTCCCTAAACCAGTCGACCTGGGCAAAAAGAGTGATCTTGAGCTGGCCCAAATGCACAAGGAAAAGAACGAATGGTTCGTCCGCACCGCTCGCCGACTTCTTCAGGAGCGCATGATGAGCCGGGGGCGAATCTCGCGAGACGCCGGCCGTGCGCTGTATCGCATGCTGTTCGACAACAAAAAACTGAACCTTCGACTTCGCGCACTTTGGACCCTGCATTCCATCCGTGGATTGCGCGAACGAGACTTCATCCAGCTCCTTCGTGATGACCAGGAATACATCCGTGCCTGGGCGGTCCAATTATTGATGGAAGATCGATCGCCAACAGCGGCACCGTCTCCAAAGGTGATTCATTACCTGACCTACCTGGCACACAAAGATCCCTCACCCGTTGTCCGCCTCTACGTAGCTTCAGCTCTGCAGCGCCTTCCTGCCGAGCACTGCTGGAGCATCATCGAAGGCCTGGCTTCCCATGCCGATGATTCCAGCGATCACAATCTTCCGCAGATGATCTGGTTCGGCACTGAACCACATGTCCTCGCCAATCCCGAGCGCGCGTTACGCATTGCGGCACAATCAAAGATCCCACTACTGACCAATCACATAGCTCGGCGCGCCAGTGCCGACGCCACTGCACGTGAAACCGTTCTCGCTGCCATCATGCGCAGTAGCGATTCGTCATTGCAAACCACGCTACTATCAGCACTGGCTCAGTCACTGCGTGGTCAAGCCGACCTGGCAATGCCCACTCTGTGGAAACCTACATTTGATGCGATCGAGTCAAAAGCAGATCCGGATCAACGCAAAACGCTGATGGAGCTAGCCATCGCGTTCGGCGATCAGAGCGCTTTCCCATTGTTGCGGAAACAACTGGCCAACACCGCTCGCCCTGAAGCCGAGCGCAAAAAAGCGCTTACCATTCTGAGCAAGGGCAACGATCCCGAACTCGCACCCGTGTTGCATGCCTTGCTCAAAGATGATGCGTTTCGTTTCGACGCCTTGAAAGCACTTAGCGCATACGACCACCCGGCAACTCCCGATGCGCTATTCGCTACGCTACCTGAATGTTCCATCGAAGAAAAACGCGCAGCAATGAGTGTGCTCGCTTCCCGTGCAACTTATGCTGGCGCACTGCTCAACGCGATAGCCAACAAACGTATCGCCCGAGATCAAGTACCTTCTTATATTGCCCGACAAATCAAGAATCTCGGCGATGCAACGCTGACGACAAGACTGGCGGCTGTCTGGGGAAAAATCGCCGAAACTCCCGCTGCCATCGTCGAAGAAATTGAGCGCTACAAAAAATCCCTCACGCCTGAAGTAATCGCGAAAGCTGACCTTCAAAACGGTCGCCTTGTTTACAGCCAGATTTGCGCCAGTTGTCACACCTTGTTTGGCGCTGGGAACAAGATCGGGCCGGATCTCACTGGCTCGAACCGTGCCGATCTCGGCTACATCCTGGAGAACATTCTCAATCCCAATGCTATCATCGGCCGAGACTACCAGCTTCACATCATCACGCTTAAAGATGGTCGCGTGTTGTCCGGCATGATTCGCGGAGAAACGGATTCCGCTATCACCCTGCAACTGGTCGAAACGACCGACGTTGTCGCCAAAAGCCAGATCGCAGAGTCCCTGGAAGTCCCGACGTCCATGATGCCACCCGGGCTTCTCACCGCATTGAATGCAGACCAGGCCCGCGACCTTGTCGCTTACCTCGCATCACCAGGCCAAATCCCCCTGCCGGGCGACGGCCCATTCCTCAATCCCGAGACGGGCAAAGTCGACGCCGCCATCGAAGGTGAAAGCCTCAAAATCATCTCAAAGACCGGGACGACAGCCACTCAAGAAATGGGCGGCTTCTCACTTGGAAAATGGAGCGGCAACCGCCACCTCTGGTGGACAGGCGGCAAACCTGGAGACGAACTCGTCCTCGAATTCAACGTCGAGAAAGCCGGCACCTACGAAGTCTTCGCTGCATTCACCAAAGCCATCGACTACGGCACCTTCCAAATCACTCTCAACGGCAATCGACTCGGCCAACCCATCGACGGATTCAACACCGACGTTACCAATACGCCACCCATCCCCTTCGGCAGCCACTCCCTGACCGCCGGCGCAAACCAGCTGAAACTCAAGCTCACCGGCAAGAACCCAAAAGCCACCAATCACATGGTAGCCATCGACTACCTGTGGCTGAAAGCAGAGTAACCTGTTTCTTGCAAGACCGACCGATTCACACTCGACTGAAAACATCCCGCCAAACCTAAAGCGCCCCCTTCTGAGGCCGCACCTTCGTTTCGTCATTTTGCCCCATCTCCAGCTCTGATCAGCTCCAAATGCCGGGGCACCCCCACTCCAGATTCGCCTGAACCATCTTCATCACTGCGAACACCCGGCAAGAACAGGTGACTGAGAAGATAAGGTTTCATCGCCGTCCGGATCTTGATCTTCAAGACTCCGCGTTTGCTGACACCATAGTCTCGTCGGATCGCCGCCTGTCGAACCACCGACAGTCGACTGTCAGGCCTTAGCTCCAGCTGCTCCCAGCGGTTCCATTTTTCATCAATTGGAGGCTCTTCTCCTTCCGCTATCCGCAATAGGGAATCGCAGTCCTCGATCCGACTGAGAACAAAGTCGCGGTATTCACCATTATTGAAACACCACGCCCTGACATGCCACCGATACCCATCATGGCCAAACGCATGCGGCGCGACCTCGCGCCACCCCGCCTTGCCACTGTTCAGCGACCAATACCGTACCCGCAACCGACAGCCCCCAATCACCGCCTGAAATACCAAACGGCACACAACCGCCGACGCCATCCGCACCGGTAGCGACACCATTCCCAGACTGCTCACTCCCCCACTGCCCACATCTTCCACACCCGCCCCAACCAGCGGCAACGATTGAAGAACCCCTGCCCCGCCTTCCACGTAGCACCCGATCGCCTCCTCAAGCCTCGGCACATGCCGCACACATCGCATACCCGCAACGCCCTCATAGCGTTTCGCATTCAGATTGTAGCTCAGCGCCCCAGGATTCAGCTCCTGATACTTCTGAAAATCCGCCGACGCCTGCGCCATCGAGATCCCAAACAACGACACCAGTTCCTTCCGCCGTACCCAGCCACGCCAAAACGCCGCGCGCTCAATCGCCCGCAAACGCTCCTGCGCCGCCCATTGCTCAATGTTTGTCTCGTTACCCAAATTCAGGACTTCTTTTCTATTATTCGTTTTTTACGATTGACCTGTTTAATTAGTTCCAATAGTGTCATTGGACATGTAAGCTTGCTTCGGTCGGCTGTAAAGTTTTGAAAGGTTAAACAAACTTGTGAGTATGGAGGAATTGATGCTGTTGAAACGAGGAGTCTACGGAAAAGCACTGCGAAAAACCCAAAGTGCAGCTGTAACTAATTGACGGAGATGGACGAGAACAGTGAAAAGATGGAATTCTACGCACACACGCATCCAGGTTATCAGGATCCGAAATTCGCAGCAGATCACTGGGAGTCCCTTTTCACCCCGGGATGCCCTACCGTCACCGGCCAGGGCTACTGCGATCTCTGCCAGCGACTCGCAAGCAAACACGGCCACCTCAATAAAGTCGCCTACTGGGCAGCGAAATTCGCCGAGGAAATGTTCCCACCCGGATCAGAACAATCCAAAGCGGCAAGCGAATGGGGTAGGCTCGCGGGACTGTGGCATGATTTGGGGAAGTTTGCTCCCGAATGGCAGGCCTATCTCAAAAAGAAAGTTGATGTTCATGTGGATGAAGTTGCTGGGAAAGTCGATCACTCGACAGCGGGCGCGCAGCATTCCGAATCGTGCATCCCTGATTTCGGCCGACTGGTCGGCTATACGATCGCCGGTCATCACGCTGGTTTGGCAAATGGCGAAGATGATTCGAACAGCGACCTTCGGACACGCCTCGGGAAAGTAGTTCCATCGATCAATTGCGCACCCGAGGAGGTTCTGAACGCCTTTGAAAAACTGTCGCCGCTTCCGTTCTCTTTACGCAGTGGCGTCGCGTTATCTCACTTTATTCGTACACTCTTCTCGTGTCTTGTGGACGCTGACTTCCTTGCTACCGAGGCCTTCATGTCCCCAGAGAAGGCGTCCGAGCGTCCAAGCGCGCCACCTCTAATTGCTGATCTTGAAGCAGCCTTAATGTCCCATCTCGCTACCTTCGGCCCGCCATTGACGCCGGTGAACGAGGCGCGTTCCTACGTTCTGAACACCTGCCTGCGAGCCGCCGATGCCAAACCGGGCATCTTCTCGCTCACCGTGCCGACTGGCGGCGGCAAGACGCTATCGTCACTTGCCTTCGCCCTGAAACACGCTCGGTGCCATGGTTTGCGGCGCGTGATTT
>JBNMNB010000164.1:0-18108 GCA_051270635.1 Verrucomicrobiales bacterium
CAGCATCGGGCATCATGAGGTCGCTCTGAATGATGGATCATCGCAGAGCGCGGCAGGCATCAGCCTGGCCACTTCAGACAACGGGACATCGGTAGCAATTGCCGCTGACGCCTTCTCAAAGGAGCTGTCGTCCCTGCAGCGGACACCGTTCCTGTATTTTATTGCCGACTGGTCAGCGTCGTCCACACTCTCTGCTACTGACTTGAAGGACGCTTTGGCCAGGGCGTCAGTGATGTTTCCGGCCGCCACCTACGGAAACGTTGCACTGGCCAACTTTGAATTGCTTCCACTAAGCGAAAAGCCGCTGCCATTGGATCAACTGGAGGACGCGCTGGCATCCGCAGATGATGCGCTTCCTCGGCGCGGTGGATTTTGTCCAGGTAGAGCGATGCACAGCTTGCTGGTAAACTACATGGCTGACTTTCGCAGCGCCGAGCTGGGAGATGTGATTTTTGACCACTTTCCGGTGTTCATGATTGTGGGAGCGGAGAACGCCATCGATTTGAACAGTGAAGAGCTGCCGTGGTTGGCGCAATGGTTGCCTGATTCGCCCAGTTACTACGTAGTAGATTCTGGAACCAAGGGATGGCGTGCGAAGGGATTCACGCAAAATTCCGCTTTTCTTGTCGGTGGATTTTTCGAGCCTGTGCACATTTTTCGCCATGGCGGACTGAATCTAGTTGCAAGAGCCAAGGGGGGAAGTGTCGCTCACATGAATGGGAAGCCATCAGAAAATGGGCGTCCGTTGCAAGTGTTCGACAGCGCTCGCAGGCAGTTCATGGATGTCCCCGCAGTCCGTGAATTGGCAGAGGAAGAACCTTATGCGCAGGCGCTCAGTCTGTGGCGTCGGCAGCTGATGTCGATAGCCGATCCTTCGGCTTCTGACGGAGCCAGTCTGCGCGAGTTGGTGGTAAAGAGTCGAGATTCTGGTATTCTGACAGGCGCCACGGCATACATTGCGGTAGAATCTCACGCGCAGTGGATGATGCTGGAGGAGGCGGAGAAAAAGAAGCTGAAGGCAGGTAAAGCGTTTGAGTTGTCCGAGGCACCGTCGACTTCAAGTGTGCCGGAGCCTTCGACCGGACTGTTGTTAATGATTGCTGGAGCTTTACTGACAATGCAACGCCGCCGCAGACCCTAACATTGTCCCTGCCAGGCTCTGAAGGCAGCACCGTAGGTGCCCGCCCATGTGCCAAGTGTTGCCTTGCAAATGCGCGTTCTGGCATCGGCTGGTCGCCATTCACGTTGGTCGATCAGGGCTTGCAATGGGAGGAATAAATGTTCGTCTGCGGCTGTAATGCCGCCGCCAATGACGACCGCTTCCGGGTCAACAGCATTGATGATGGATACAATAGAGGCAGCGAGCGCGCGCAGCGATTTTTGCCAGATGTCCGCAGCCAGCGCATCACCAGCGGCGTAGGCTTCGACTAGCTCCTTGGTCGTTGGATAGTGTCCATCGCTGCGTGCCTGAACGGTTGATTCGCCGATGGCATCTTCAATGCTTCCAGGCGTGCCGCAGATGTCTGGCGCACCGTCGAAATTCACTGTCGTGTGACCCAAATGACCCGCGCGACCGAAGCGGCCACGCAGCAGCTTGCCATCGCAGACGATGGCACCGCCGACGCCGGTGCCAAGGGTGAACATGACGACGTCATCCAGTCCTTTTGCGGCCCCCAGCCAGATTTCGCCCAGCAGGGCAGCATGTCCATCATTGATTACTGGGAGCGTAGACGGATGTCGCAGGGCGTCTTGCCAGATCAAATTCTCCAGCCCATGGAGTCGCCCTGGCATGAATGCGATTGCTGTTCCTGCCCTGTTGGCAAGTCCTGGCGCTGACAACCCGATGTAGCGCAACCGATGGCCGAGCGCCGCCTCATGCCAGTCAATCAGCTGTCGGATTTCAGTGATGAAAGCCGGCGCACCGTCCTGCGATTCACCGTCCCTGGTAGCGGCGATTTTCTGGTTCAGACAGGCACCATCCGGGATGCGAAGCGACGCACTTTTGATGCCAGTGCCGCCCATATCGATTCCAAGAACTGTGTTGTCTTCGCTCATCGTTGCATTCTATCGGAAGTGCTAATGCTGCCGATGCTGCTGAAGCTGCGTTCCATGTGCAAGCCAAAGAAAGGACTGGCATTTCGGTGTCTAGCCTCCAGCATCACTCGATGAATCCCCTCTAGCGTTCGCAGCTGTGTCGCCTTGATAATGATTCTGATAGCGTTTCCTGCATCTGCGCAAGCTCAAGGCGTCGGTTCCTTGAGGATATCTTTGGCCAGCGCACGGGAATCCAGATCAATCCACAGCGGACGGGGGCGGATTGGGAGAAGGCGTCATCGATTGAATTGATAGACTTTGAGGATGGCGACCCCGTGCAGTTCGATTGCGGATGGCGAATGAGCGGCAATGCGTCGCGAAGTACCAGTCGACCGAAGCACAATCTGCGGATCGTCTTTCGCCCGGATTACGACAAAACTCCGCTGGAGTATCCACTGTTCGGGACGTTGGAAGTGCAGCGCTTCCGCACTTTTATCCTGCGGGGGTTCAATGGCGACGGGTGGATTCATCCGCAAAATGCAGCCAATGGACAATACATTCGCGATCAATGGTTTCGCGACGCACATCGGGCAATGGGACACGAGGAAACGCTGCAACGTGAAGTTCACGTTTACTACAATGGTCTCTACTGGGGCGTGCATCACATGTTTGAGAGGACCGAGGATGACTTTGCCGTCGAGCACTTCGGCGGGGAAGTCGATGACTGGGACGGTGTGCGAATTACTGCAGGTGGCAATGTCACAACGATTGATGGCACATTGGATGCATTGCATGGAATGAAACGCGGGCACTGGCGCTCGACCGAGACTACGTGGGTATTCAGGACTACCCCGACCTTGACCCTTTCATCGACACCGGGCGTTAAAACGCCCGGCTAATCATGAGGTGTCGTTACGCGACATGCCAACAACTGCGCGTTCATTTATTCCTGTCACATCATTGTCGACAATCCACTCGAGGTTGCGTCAGGAGATAAAGAGTTGGTATCCGTCGGCGTGCTTCAAGGCGCTGCTCAATGACTTCAGGTAAACGATGCTCGACATGTAGGTCAACGTCGCAGTGCTGCCGAAGGCAGATGCTCCGTATCTGATCGAACCCCGATTGTGCTGCGACAGCTCAAAGAAGATCAGCACGCGGGCGCACCAACCTGTGCCTGCGAGCAGAACAGTTCTGCCAAACGTTGTCCACGAGATTACGAATGGCAGTTTGTTGTGTTGAATACATAAAAAAAACGCACCTCCCACTGGGGAAGGTGCGTTTAGCAAAGCGAAGCTTTGGAAGTGTGTTAGAACGCCTTACCAGGTCGTAACGTTGTCATCCCAGGTTTCGGGATCTTTGTCAGGGCCTCCCGACCATACAAGGATGGTCTGGCGCAGGGTCTTTGTGGTGCTGTTCTCTTTGTCTGGGTTGTCCAGCTTGTTGTCGTTGTTGCCGTCGACAGCGATGAAAAAGCGACCGCCCCATGAATCGACGAGCTCACCTGAGTCTCCGCCACCGGAGTAGATGATTCCGTTGGTCTTGCTCTTTCCAGCATCGCGCCACTCGCCAAAGGCGATCTTGCGTGGGTTGAGTTGCTCATCAATGCCGAGCAGAATCTCGAGCATGAATTCATCTGTTTCGAGAGGCTGTTCGACAGCAGTGTCACGACCTTGCTCACCTGGATCAAGTGGGTAGACACTATACTGCAAATGGTACTGTTTGATCGCACCGCGCAGGCCCTGGGCGGCAGCTTCCGTCTGGCGCTTACGAGCAGTTTCCTGCACGAGGCTGTAAACGGGAAGGGCGACGCCAGCGAGCGTGGCAATAATCACGATCACCACCAGAAGTTCGATCAGGGTAAAACCCTTGGGCTGGTGATGCCTGCTTGAATGGAAATGCTTTCTCATAAGGATACGGATAGGGAGTTCAATAGGGTGCTTTGCTATAGAGTGAACGATCAAGTTAGGCAAGTTCTGAGGGGAAACACAACTATTTTGTGAGTCTCTGCCATGGCTGATCCCGATTGCCCGACGGTTCCGGGCTGGAAGGGCCTCGGCGGCACAATTTTACCTGCCACCGCCGAGGCCATTGCTGTTGCTGATCAGAAGGTTTCCCCAATTCCGCTTTGAAATACGGATACGGGAAGAACCTTCCAAATAGAATCTGACAAGACCCGTCACGCCGGAATGAGTTGGGATCACATTGGATTGTGTTCATTTCCAGTTCCTCACGTTGTCTTGCCAGGTCTTAGGATCGCCGTCAGGGCCGGCGCTGAATACGAGAGCTGAACTTTGCAGCCAGTTCCCGGTGCCCTCGCGGGCAGGATTCTCGATCTTGCGATCACGATTGGCGTCCAAAATGACCCAGTATCCGCGGCCGAACGGATCCCTGGGAGCTTCGGCTGAATTGGGGGCACTTTTCTTGAAAGATTCCCAGTAGCGGATACCTAAGGGGTTATCATTGGTATTCTTGCCGATCAGAATTGCTGTCATTCTGTCGTCGATCTGTTTCGCTCGCTCACCATCAACAACTAGTGGTGATCGTGGGTGGGCGGAAAGGTAGTTTTTAAGACCGGTCTCTAGAGCCTTGACCTGATCATGCGTGGTCACAATGCGCGCTTTCGCGACCAGAGAGGTCATTGCAGCGAATCCGATTCCAAAAAGGCCGAGCATCACAATCATCGCGATCAGGCCGTTGCTGAGGAAGAATGCATCTGTCCGCTCTGAGTTTTTAGAATTACGCATGATTTACCGAGTGGTTACATTGTATGAACGTATCTAAATTGCGTTAATTAGACTATTTTGTAAATACAAAATGTTTTCAGATCCTGGAGCTGGAGAGCTGAGTGATTGGCCAAGAATCAGGAGATAAAATGGGCGACGTAGCCTTACAAAAAGACACCAGCTCGAAATTCTCATGGTGCGGATGAGATTTGGCGGCTAGCTGGGTGACTTCTACTCCGACGTGTAGTCAGCGCGTTCCAAGAGGACGTGGTCTTCTGATCTGGCTTGTGGAAGGTTGATGCAATCCATTTAACGACAATGAATTGCCACTATTCTTCTGCCATTAAGAGAGTGGTTAATAGAGGCTTTCGCGGCTCTCGGCCGCAGGCACTTGGACCAGTGCTTCGGGAGCTGCGGGCAGTTCTGGAGTGATGGTCACGCCATACATGGAGTCTGATTGAACATCGTTGAGGAAGGCGGTAATTCCGTTGGCAATTCCTCGAGCCAATCGCTTTCTGTAGCTGCTTTTGACGATGTGCTCTGCCTCCTGTTGGTTGGAGACAAATCCGCACTCGACCAGGACGGCTGGTGCGATCGAATTTCGCAACACGAAGAAGGATTGCTGCTTTTTGCCTCGATCGTTTGCTCCAGTGACTTGGGTTACGTTCTCCTGCACTACCTGTGCCAGCAATTCAGAGCGCAGATCTTCCATCGGTGCTCCGGTTGGCGTTTCGAATTCCTTTCTGATGGCGTTGGTGGTTGAAAGCGATTGCTTCAAGGAATAGAAGGTCTCAATGCCAGAGACGCTCGGTTCGGCAGAATAATTGAGGTGAACGCTGACAAAAAGATGGTTGGTCTGCAAGTTGGCGATGTCTGTCCGGTCCGACAATTCAAGTGTGTCATCACCTTCACGGGTCATTTTGACTTTGAATCCTCTCTGCCGAAGATCGCCTGCCAGAGCTTGCGCAATTTTGAGAGCCCAGTTCTTCTCCAAAAGTCCGTTGCCCTGAGTGCCGCCGTCCATTCCACCATGCCCGGCGTCGACGATGATCAGACGTTCTGGTGGTGGTGGTGGTGGAAGATGCCAGTCGCCGCCTGGAAATCCGTGCGACCGCTTTTGCGCACTCATATCGTCGCGCATCGCTGCTGGCGCAGTTGAAAGCAGGTCAGGCAACAGGTTCGCAAGCGATTCTTTCACCACCAAGCCGCGTTCGCTGAGGATGTTCACCATGCAGAAACCGAAGGCGAAAAGTAAGAGGCAGGCAAAAACGGTTCGCAGACGACTGAGCAGATTTTGATTCATAAATTCTTAATGTCGCGATTAATCTCAATATTCATCAAGATCCTGTAAAATATGATAATACGAACATTTTAGAGTTTTACTTGAATTTATAATTAAGATGTATTAATTTTTAAAACCTATGAATTACCTGCGACAGCTTAAAATTCTGGTTTTCCTCACAGTTTCTCACGGAACTTTGCAGGCGCAAGACCAATATTTTTCGTCAGTTTCTATAGATAAGAGACTTGGTAGCCACACGGTGAAAGCTGGGGAGACGCTATCGAGTATTGCCCGGCGGCATGGCGTGAGACCAAAGACGCTGATTCAGCACAATGGAATCACCGACCCAAACAGCCTCCGCATCGGACAAACACTGACAATTCCAGGCAAAAGTGGAACTGTGAGCAAGGCCGCGAGAAAAGAGCCGCGTTCTGTAGCAGCTAGTGGCGGATCAACTTTGCATACAATTCGAAAAGGCGAGACCCTGTCGGCGATTGCAAGGAGGCATGGTGTTACTGTGACGAATCTGCGTGAGTGGAACGGAATCTCTGATCCGTCGAAGCTTCAAGTGGGGCAAAAGATTCGACTTACGACTGGAAGCAGCCGCACGTCTCAGGAGAAGACGACTGTGGTGAAGGCTGAATCGCATTCGACTGGTTCGACGCAGGGGGCGCGATCACATGTGCTGCAAAAAGGTGAGACACTTTCCTCCATTTCACGCAAGCATGGTATTTCTGTGCCGCAGCTGATGGCGCTGAATAAGATCTCCGATCCCACTCGCTTGGGAATCGGTCAAAAGTTGGTGCTGAGTTCGATCAGCGGCGCGGTCACGATTCCTCCGGGGCAGGCGAATGCACAGAACGCTGAGACCAATCTGAATAACCACCCAGCGGGGCCAGTTGCTCCGCCGACTCCGATCGAGGCATACAAGTCGCTGGTTTCTGGCAGCCCCTCGCGCAGGTATGGTCAGCATACAGTTCGGCCTGGGGATACTCTTCATTCGATCTCCAAAGAAAACAATATTTCGGTTGAGGCGTTGCGCGCAGCTAATGGGCTGGGGCAGTCGAATTTCATTCGAGACAACCAGCTGCTCAAGATTCCCAGTGCTCATTGGGTTGCCAGTCATGTTACGCAGCAGCCTGCCGCTGAATCGACGGCACCGACGGCACCGACGGCAAATGCCGTGGCGACCCACCAGGCACCTGCGAGAGCCACGCAGGTGAAGCCATTGTTTGAAGTGCCACCGGTTCCAGATCCTGAGCCGGACCCGCAGGCTGGATCTGCACGCCAGACATCGAACTACTTTGGCTTTACTCCTACCCCGACTGCTGAGGGAACCTCAGAATATCTCGACTACACAGTCGGGCCAAGCGTCACGCAAAGACCCGTCGCAGGGCAGCCTGCGCAGGCTGAGGATCTGCTTTCCATTGCAGGGTCGTTCTCCACAACGGCGGAAGAGATCCGTCGACTCAATAACCTTGTGCCGGGTGAGCCATTGCAGATCGGCCGGAAGATCATCGTTCCTGCCGCTGGTTTGTTCGGGAATGCTCCACATTGAGGGAGTGAATTCCCGGTGATCAACATTTTGAATCCAACTACGCTAACAGGCCCACAACATTCCTGATAGCCGCAACAAGGGGGCTGGAACCATGAGTGTGGCTCCGGCCCTCTCTCCTTTCGGGAAATTACCCGTTGTCATTGACTATCAGCTGGATTCTGTTTGCAGATCCGCCGGACTGGCGGGTTTTTCTAAAAATTTGCACCGCATGGACGAGCATATCGCACGAGCAAAACGCGTTATTGAGCTTGAAGCGAACGAGCTTCAGCGCTTGATGGGGCGCATTGGTCAGCCATTCAGTGACGCAGTAAATGTGATTCAAGGGGCGCTGGAGAAAGGGAAGAAGATCATCGTAGTGGGGGTAGGCAAGTCGGGGAATATTGGCGCGAAGCTAGCGGCAACGTTCAATAGCACTGGCGCTACAGCGGTGGTGCTGAATTCGCAGGACGCGTTGCATGGCGATCTGGGTGTAGTGAACGGAGGTGATGTCGCGCTTGTGTTGAGCCACAGTGGCGAGACGGATGAGATTGCCAGCATTCTGCCGCATCTGCGCAGTCTGGATATCCAGCTCATTGCCTTGACTGGCCGACCAGATTCGATCCTGGGGCGGCACAGCCACATTGTCCTGGATGCAAATGTAGAAAGGGAGGCATGCCCGCTGAATCTTGCGCCTACATCCAGTAGCACAGTGATGCTAGTGTTAGGGGATGCTTTGGCGATGGTGCTGCTGGAGGCACGCGGATTTCGTGCAGACGATTTTGCCCGACTGCATCCTGGCGGATCATTAGGTCGAAGTCTACTACTGCGTGTTGCTGAGATCATGAGAGCGGAATCGGCGATCGCAAAGGTAGGAGAAAATGTGTCGGTAACGGATGCGCTGAGCGCGATGATTCGCGTGCGCGGCGGGGCTGCGATCGTCATTGATGACGAAACTGGAAAGCTGTCCGGCATTTTCACCCAGGGGGACTTCGTCCGTGCCTTCGAGCGGAATCCTTCGATTAGTTCAGATCCAGTGAGCGCACATATGACGACGAACCCGGTGACGATTTCTGCTCAGAAACTTGCGGTAGATGTCATCAATCTTTTCAACGAACACCGGATTGATGATCTCATTGTTGTCGATGACGATGGGTTCCCGGTGGGAATGGTCGACACCCAGGATCTCAGCCGCGTGCGATTAATCTAATCCAGAAATTACGATGCCAACGACTGAACGCTCGCCAGGGCAATCGCCCGATGAATTGGTGCATGTCGGAAAGCGACGTGTCGAGGAAGTCCAGCTTGAGTGGGTCTCCTATGATGTTGCGAAGTGTAGCTGTCGTGCATTGGCTGACGTAGCCGAGGCGCTAGAGTGTCTGCAGGAACCAGTGCCAGTTGGCGGAACCCGCTGGCTGCGAGTGACTGGCTTGCATGACGTCGAAGTCAATTGGGGACGCTGAGCAGGCGTTCTCGAGCGAGTTGGAGACAGAACAGATATCTCTTGTCCTAGTGGGGCAATTGTTAGTGACGTTTCATGAGTCACCATCAACCGCGCTTGATCCTGTGATCGAACGATTGCAACGAGGTAATCAACGGATCCGCCAGTTGGGATCTGAGTATCTGGCCTGGGCGGTGATGGATGTAGTAGTCGATCACTATTTCCTGTGATCGACTGGTTGGAAGACCGAATGGATGTGCTGGAAGAGCGCCTGTTTGAAGGGCATGCCAAAGTCGAAGCTCAGGAAATTTTTCTGTGCAGACGGCAGGCGACTGCGCTCAGCCATGTCGTCCGCCCGATGCGTGATCTCACTGTTCGACTCCAACGCATTGAATCACCATTCCTGACGAAAACTACGGAACCCTTCTTTCGTGACCTTGCTGATCACGGTGGACATCTGGCTGCTGCTTCTGAGTCATTAAGGGAGTCGAGTATTAGCCTGCGCGATTTTCATTCCACAGCGCTGAGTAATCAGCTGAACGAAGTGATGCGATTCCTGGCAAGTTTTTCAGCATTGTTCCTGCCTCTGACGTTTTTAGCAGGAATCTACGGAATGAATTTTGAGATGATGCCCGAATTGCGCCAGCCGTGGGCATATCCCGCGCTGTGGGGCATTTTTCTCCTCATCGGGGTTGGCATGTTCGTTTTGTTTCGCAAGAAGCGCTGGATCTAACGCTGCGCGCTTTTTAGTTTAGGGTTTACCTGGCGGTTCAACTACTGGCATAGTCTCCGCCTATGAGTTACAAACGGATTGGAAATAAACTTCAACTAGAGTGCTCCATTGCGGCTCGGCGGTATTTTCTGATTCCACTTGGCTGGTTGCTGTCTCTGTCGCCTGCTGTTGCTCAAGATGAAGCGGAGGGGGGCGGTGCGAATGTCGTGGCACCGGTTGCAGATACGACATCTCTACTCGAAGTCTACTCACAGGGCGGCTGGATGATGCATGTGCTTCTGCTGTGTTCGGTCGGAACCATTGCCGTGATCGTTTACTGCTTCCTTCAGATCACGCAGAAGAAAATGTGCCCGGCAGGGATCAACGATACCTTGCTGAGAAATATGCAGACGCATGACGTCTCGAATGCCTATGCGCTTTGTGAGGAAAATCCGAACGCGTTCACTAGAGTAGTGTCATCGGCATTGCTCAAAGTGAACTTCGAGCGTGACAGGGCGAACAAGGAATCGATGGATCAGGCTGCGGTGGATTCGCTGGATCAAGAGGAAGTACGGCAGATGCTGTGGATCAATTATCTGAACGTGTTTGCTACCGTTGCGCCCATGGTGGGATTGTTAGGAACTGTCACGGGAATGATGACGAGTTTCAATGACCTCAAAGGAGGTGCCATGGAGGTGAAAGATTTTTCAGGTGGCATTGGCGAAGCAATGGCGACGACCGCTGGCGGATTGATAGTGGGTATTCCTGCGATGTTTTTCTACTTCTTTTTTCGCAACAAGCTGATGGGGATCATGACAGAAGTGCAGAAGCGAGCGACGCGACTGATCGACGTCTTGTCTGGAGAAGTGACCCTGGCGGACATAACGGCTGCTCCCTCATCCGATAGCAAAGGAGCGTAGACAAGGAATTAGATGCAACGAACTCGACGCAGAACCGAAGAGGAAGTGACGTTTCAGCTGACGCCAATGATTGATATGACGTTTCTGCTGCTGATCTTTTTTATGGTGACGGCCCGGCTGACGGATCAAAAAGTCAGCATTCCTCTCGAGTTGCCCAAGGCCCGTAATGCGGTGGATCCTGACACCCAGGATAACAGGGAAATCATTAACATTGATGCCCTGGGCACCTACTACATCGGAGATCAATCTGCCACTGACGGGGAGTTGAAAGCATATCTGCTGGAGCGATTCAAAAGTAATCCGCCACTGCGAATTTACGTGCGTGCGGATCGCAATACCCCGTCAAAGCAAACCAAGAAACTGATGCGCATGGCGACCGAGGCAGGGGCAACTCATGTCATCGTAGGCACGCTCAATCGCTGAACTGATGGCCATCCGACGACGTAAACGACAGCACCAGGCAGTGGAGATGCAGATGGGGCCAATGATCGACATGGTCTTTCTTTTGCTAGTGTTTTTTATGGTGACGTCCAAGCCTATCGACCCGGAAAGCGACATCAGCCTTGGCCTGCCAGGAACGGTGGCGCAGACGGAGTCAGTCGAGTTGCCTGACGAACAGCGTGTCGAGATACTGGCGGACGGGCGCATCATTTTGAACGAACTCGAACTGGCCGCCGCGAACGATGTGCCCATGCCCCGCGTAGTGACGACGCTGGCGCGGCTGAAGGAATCGGCCGATTTGAACAATGCAGATGCGCTGGTGACCATTGATGCACACGATGATGTTCCGCATCAACGAGTGGTCGACGTTTTCGATGCCTGCGCCAAAGCGGGAATCACAGGCATGACCTTTGCCGGAGCAGAACCCGAGACCTGATACTTTGCCGAAGAAAAAGAAAAAAGTTGTTGTTGATCAGCAGGCCACCCGCCGTCGGCGCATGGTGGGCTCGATCATTGTCGGCAGTATCATCGCACACGTGGTCTTGCTCGCATTGTTTGGCGTGTGGATCGTCGCAAAGCATTTCCAGGAACCCGAGGCCACATTCGAAGTAGTGCAGAAGGTCACCATTCCAGTGCAGACGCCGGAGCACAAGATGAACATGGCACAACACGAGGCGATGGCTCCCAAGCCGACCTTCACAGACAAGCTAGTGTCTACGCGTCCGGCCGAGATCACGCTGCCCGACTTGCCTGAGGTCGACATGGATCAGATGCTGCCACTGGATCCCAGCGAGTTGGTGACAGACCAGATCACCACGCTTGCGGGCTCTGCTGGTTTTGGCTCGGGGCAGGGATCAGGATTGACGGGGGGCGGGGGAACTGGCGCAGGGATGTCCTTCTTTGATATCAAAGACAATGCGCGCAGTGTCGTCATCATGATCGATGTCTCCAGTTCCATGTTTGGCCGCACAGGTGACTACGACTACGGTACCAGCAAGAAGCTTCGCGAAGGCAAGGAACAGGCATTCCAGGTAGTCCGGGAGCAGGCGTTCAAATTGATCGATGGCCTGGGAGTGGATGCTCGATTCGGGATCGTCCACTGGTCAGGCAGCGCGCGAACCTGGAAACCCCAACTAGTGCGTGCCACGGACGCCAACAAACGCGCAGCGAAAGAGCACGTACAAGCGAACGTTGATGTCGGCAAGGCAGGACCGCGCGGCGGACGACCAGGCGGCACCCGCCACGACTATGCGCTGGAAACATTGCTGGAACTCAACCCGGAGATCGCCTTCATGTTGTCAGACGGCAATGCAACACGTTCTCTGGGCAGAGGGAAAATGGAGACAATCGACGACAGTGACCTCTATGTAATCATCACCGAAGCAAAAAAGAACCGCCCATCCATCCCGCGAATCCACACCATTTACTATGTGACCGGGAACGACAAGCGAGAGGAAGAACGCATGCTGCGAGGGATCTCAACCCGCTCAGGCGGCAAATTCCGCCGTGTGAAGGCCGCAAAACAGTGATTTTCTCGCCAATTACCGCGATCTAAAATGACCACGGAATCCTCACTTTTTCTGCTTGCATTTCCAAGCGCCTGTTGCAACGTTCGGCTCTCCGAAAGGCCAAAATCCGGCATAGCTCAGCGGTAGAGCGGGTGACTGTTAATCACTAGGTCGTAGGTTCGAATCCTACTGCCGGAGCCATTTGCCTTACTCTGACTAGACGAGTCAGCACGCGCCACAGAGCGACTCTCCTCCTTATTCTGTGGGTGTTCCGTCTGATTTACACCCTCTCTTGTTTCGTCACCCTGAGACAGCTCGGGACACGAAAAGTCTGTAGCTTGTGGGGCTATTTGTGTGTCTGCTGCAGAGTAGTGACTGAGAAGATGATCAGGCAGCATTTGCGGGAGACTCGCTACTGCTACTGCTGTGGGGAGATGTGATACATCCGTGTAGACGTTCGCAGTGAGCTTCGGATCGCTATGGCGCATGGCCGCCTGTCGAACTCGCTCGGATGCTCCACCGATTGCCAGGAGCGTATTGAACGTATAGCGAAGTGAATGCAGATCGGCCTGCTCGCCTCGCTCATTCTTGTAGGGGATATTTGCGGCCTTCAGATCTCGCATCATCCATCGCAGCTTTGGCTGAATCCGGATCACCTGAGTGTCTATCCGTGCGTTCGTTGGTCGCGCTGCTCGCAGCATCGATACGAGTTCATCAGAAAGAGCGACGATTGCCTCTTTTTTGTTCTTTGTCGTTGCTGCTCTGGCCACCAAATAGGGAGGTGATGCGTCCAAGTGGACGTCGCCCCACTGGAGTTGTTCGATTTCGCTTCGACGGAGACCAGTCACCGCCGCAGTCATGTAAATGAGTCGATGTTTGTCGCACGCCACAGACATGAGCCCATGAAACTCTTCGATTCTTAGAGCGCGGCGCTTTCTTGTTTCTTTGCCACGCGTCTCAATCTTCCCCACGGCGTCCAAGGGATTGGATTCCATGCGGCGCATCCTTACCATCCAATTCAAGAAAGTGTTAAACGCGTTGAAGTACTCTTTCAGCGTTTTGGAAGATTTCGAACAATTCTGAACTCGCCAGGCTTCAAATCCATCAGCGCTAATTTCACTGACCGTGCGCCAGCCTTGATCATTGGCAACCTTGCAAATGACTGATTGAACGTTGCTGACGTACTTCTCTACACGATTTTGAATCTCAAGATCACCGAGCGACCGCGATGCCCCTCCGCTAACCTCATCGAGGTGAGAAATAACTCGATGTTCTTTCTCTGACTTCGCAACAACCTTGTCCAACAATCGCTCTGCGACTTGTTTGTCTGGAGTTTTCAGGGCGATCTCTTGTGCCTTCAGCATCCATTCAAGCTTATAGCGCCCCCGATAGAGCCGGGAGATGTCCAGCTTCCCTTCCTTCCTTCGCCTTGGTTTGAATACACTACGTTGCATTTTAACGATCTCGCTGAGCCTTCAACCGAGCCATATATGCCTCAACATCCGACTCGAGGATTCGAGACGATCGATTGATCTTCACTGGTGCCGGAAACTCACCCGCGCTGATTAGCCTATCGAGATTACGTACCGAAATCGCCATCCGCTCCGCTGCTTCATTCTTTCTCAGAAATCGCTCCGGACGAGCCGGGTAATCTTCCTTCATGGTTGCGAGACCCATACTTGGAGTTTCCAGATGCTTTCTCATTGTTCGATCTCCTCGCCATGCTCACGATACTGTTTACGCATGAATTTTGATCGCCAGTCCCAAAACTCGCCGTGCCAATCGGGCTTTGCACCTTCGATCTCTTCTCTACTTAGATAGCCGAGTCTGACTGCGCGCTCTTCCAATTCCTTGCCCCATGCCTTTGCTTCCGACACCGGAATATAGACACAGGAAGTGCCTCTTTAGGAACATCTACAAATGGGAAATCAGTTTCCATTTCGTCAACTAATACAGAAAGTTGTCGTTTTGTCAACCGATGCTATTCCTGTTTTCCGAAGATCTGAACTGGATCAGATGAACGTCACCAATCGCTTTCGATGTCACGCGTTCCGCGCACCCAATCGAGCGCCAAGACTCGAGTGATTTCAAAAAGGCGCGAATTTCCGGGAGCTGGGTGACTTCCGATTCGCAATGTCATGTGCTGCCCGGACTGCGGTGCCTTCAGGATGAAGCTTGAGCTGTGTTGCGCGAGGGGAGCCGGTTTCCAGCAAGTCACTTCGATCTTGTGATTCGCTTCCGACAGTAGTTCCTGCTTCCGGCCACGGCCCGGCGCTCGGTTTCGCCGATTTACATTTCCAGGAATTGCGTCCATAACAGACGTTTCACGTGTTGCCACTTCCCGAACCCATGGACGATGACCGAAACTTAACCAACGAATTTGATCGCCAGTTCGAACTACGAACGGGGCTGACGAAGCGCGATAAAGCGAAATATTGGAACACCAGCGAGAACCAGCAACAGTGGGAAGAGCCTGCAATTCAAAAGCGCAAGCGGCCAAATGCCCTTATCATCACAGGGGGACTGGTGGGCGTAGTGATGGCAGCGGCGATCGTTTGGAACATTGCAGCTTCCTCTCAAAACCCCAGTTTGGCCCATAAAGAATCGGGATCGGGCACAGACGGCGAAATCAAGTCGGCTGAGGCGGTGGCCTACGCCTTCCTGAACGAAATCGATCCGAATCGCCGCCTGGATTGGGCAAGAGAGCGGGAAACCGTTGAAAAACACTTGGTAGCCTATTCGGAAGAGGCTCTGACCCATGTGCCGGCGCAGATTGAACATCGTGGCCATCATGTGGAGAACGGGCTCGCGAGAATATCTTTTTCCGCGAGATTTGACACTGGGAGCTTCCGCATGCTCAACGTGATGGAGACCGCAGACGGGCTACGTGTGGACTGGGACAGCTATGCACGTTATTGCTCGGAGAGCTGGGACGCTCTGCTTTCAGGGGAGGCAAGTTCTGCAGAGGTGCGAGTGTTCGTTTCTCCAGGGGATTATCACAATGTCCCTTTTGATGATGAGGAAAAATGGACATGCTTTCGGTTGATGAGCCCCGATCTGCCCGAACGCGCAGACATTTTTGCCTATGCTGAGACTGGTTCACTGCGGGAAATGGAACTCAAACAAATCGTTATGCGTGCCGCTGAGTTCCGCCAGCACATGACGCTGACGATTCAAGGGCACGAGGCCTCCGGTGGGAAGCGTCTATTCCAGATCACCCGCGTGCATGCCGTCGGATGGGTGAAGAGCGAGCAGGACATCGAGTTTGTGTGGGAAACACGCTGAGGATCCCCCCGGTGGAGAAGTCCTTCGGGACTTCTTCTCTTCCTGCCTGCAAAGCATGCCCAGCACGGCTTTCGGAGTCATCGAAGCGACTGCCTACTCACCGTGCTGAACGGTTTGTTTATTTGCCCACCACCCGAGATCCAGGATCTCTGAGCGGCGCGCTGGAACATCCGGTGGTTCCTGAGCACGGCACGGTCTCATGGGGCACGATGTTGCCCCATAAAATTCTGGCCGCCACAGTTGGCGTGTCTGCGGTCACCATCGCTGGCGCCCGCAGCCAGGAGCCTGCAACGCGAAACCCGTTGTTGTTGTTCTCGTTCGTGGGGTTGTTGTTGTTGCGGTTCGACGACTGCAGGTTGTTGGATGTATTGTTCCAGTTGCCCCCGCGCAGCACGCGGGACTCCGCAGCCGTTTCGTTTCCGGATATCCCGCAGCATTCAAGCACGCAACACGTCCCTGCGCAATCCCCAGCTCTGGGCGTGTTCCGCATGAGCAATCCAGGCCTTAACCGAGCGGGTTAGTTCCGTGGCATCGAGCCTTCCACGTTCGAGCTGCCCGCAGAGCGCCAAGTAACGTTTCTGGAATCTCCGCACACTCGACGAACGCACCTTTATCCGCCCGTCTCCGCACACCACGTAGCCGCAGAAGTCCACGCCCTTATCGGTGGGCAGTAGACGGTATTTGTCAGGATGAATTTCCAAGCTGATTTCTGCCAAATGCGCAGCACATTGCCGTCCCAGCTGCTTCAATTCTGCTCTGTCATCGCTGAACAGAAGAAAATCATCCACATAGCGCAAGTATCCCTTCACCCTGAGATCCTGCTTAACGAAGTGATCGAAGCGATCGAGATATATATTGGCAAAAAACTGGCTCGTAAGATTCCCGATCGGCAATCCAAGCCGCTTTTCGGTCGCGTCGAATAAGCTGGCTCCCAGAGGCCACACCCGGTCAATCCGATCCACGTGGGTCCGCAGAATCAGATCGACCAGACCGAGCGCCTCCTGATCTCCCACAACCCGGGAGATCATTCCCGTAAGCAATCCTTGATCAATCGGCGGAAAGTACCGGCGAATATCGCACTTTAGCGCATAGCGATACCGTTTTGCCAACTGCAATGCTCGTCGCATTCCCGCATGCGTTCCCTTACCCTTCCGGCAGGCGAAACTGTCTTCGATAAACCGGCGCTCGAACAGCGGTTCCAGCACGCGAACGAGCGCGTGATGCACAACGCGATCCCGGAAAGGAGTTGCCGCCACCTGCCTCGTTTTTGGATCATGGATGTAAAAGTAATGGTAGGCACCCGGAAGATACGTTCCTTCCTGCAACTCGCGCTCAAGCACAACCACGTCCTTTTCCCAAGATGTGAAAAACCGAGCTGCGGCCGACTTTCCCCGCTTTCCCCGCATCGCCTCGCGGGCGGCGGTGCTGAGGTTATCGAAGGTTACGATTTTTCCCCAGAGGTGTTTATGCCGTTTCATTATCGAGCTTTTGTAGGCCAGCCCGTCCCCGGGCGGCTTCTTCTGGAGTCGTGGAATCCCGTGGCCCAGGAAGATGCCGCGTCGGGAGACGCTGGCCTACGACGTCTGTAAGCCATCTCCCCCCGCAGGCGTAGAGAAAGCTCTTCGGGGCTTCCTCCTGTTCCCTGGACGGTGCCAGAGACCGCCTCCAGCCTCCCACCATGCGTCCGCATTCCTCCAGGCTTCGGCAGCTATGCACAAATGGGCGGTTGCTGATAAGGTTCCGGTCCGCCGCCAGCCGCACGAGCCAGCGCGTCACTTCGATTTTCCGGTTTGCTTCCGCCAGCAGTTCCTTCTTCCGTCCGCGGCCCGCATAGGCCGCCTCTGCCAGCAACTCCACAACCAACACCACCGAATCCGCCAACCGCGTCCCCAACACGAAACGCTGGTTTTTGCGAAATCCGTCCACTCGGTCCAGCACCCACTTCGTGTAATCATACCACTTCACCAGCAATACCGGCTCATCCCTCGGTTTCTCTTCCTTCATTGCAACGCTCCCGCCTGTTCCTCAAAAAAATTCGCCCTCGCTACGCTCGGAGTAAGAAAAGGAAAAAAGGGATAAAGAGCCAAAGAAAAAAGGGAAGCAAACTAACGCTTCCTTCTGATCATCAAACCGATCGCTCCGATTAACATCATCCATAATGTGGAGGGCTCAGGAACAGCTGCAACACGAAATCCGATGAAGTTGGACTCGTCCGTCGGAGGGCTGGT
>JBNMNB010000165.1:0-17930 GCA_051270635.1 Verrucomicrobiales bacterium
TTTCGTTTTGCGTTTGGTTTTGATTTTGGCTGCGGCACGCAATCTTTGCGCCTGGCTCCCCGTCATCCAGCGACCACGAAAGAAGTAAGTAGGCGCCTGCGGGTAGGTGTGCCTCTGGACGCTTCCCACTAAGATGTCTGCACCATCAGGTCTGTCACCGATGGCCACGGTCTGCTTTGGTGTGAGGTCGAATTCACAGCACGGTGAGAAGGTCGCCGCGATTGCTTCGGTTTCGTCCTGGCTCATCGGGTTCATTTTTCTTGCTCGAAGAACTGCATGTTTTTTCTGGAAAACTTAATGTTCTGGAATCCCGTCTCGCCGTCCTTATTCTTGGCAATGATGAGTTGGCAATCCTCTATGTTCTCGTTAGGATCATCCTCCTTGTTAGGACGGTTAATGAGTAGGATTCTATCTGCGTCAGCCTCGATTCCTGAACTCTCCTTCAGGTCTGACATTTTCGGAACACGGTCGTCAGCCTCTCGTCTGAGTTGCGCGAGGAGAACTACAGTGATGCCGTGTTGAATAGCCAAGTGCTTTAAGTCGCTGGTGATCTCGTCAATCTGGAGACGCTTATCGAGTCGGCTGTTCTGGTGCCTGATCAGTCCCAGGTAGTCGATGAAAACGATTTTGGCCTGCCGCTCTCGGATCTTGTCAGTAATCCACGCCATTATTCCAGCATGGGTCTTTTCACTCTCACCGTTGCGCCATAGGATGGGACGTGCAGCTACCGTTGGCGTGCGCATCCGAAATGACTGCATCTCTGCATTGTTGAGTTTTCCGCGTTGCATCGCGACTACAGGAACGCCAGATAGAAAACTGATGTATCTGAGCGCCATTTTCCTTTCGCTAGTCTCCAGGGTGACGTAGAGCGCAGGCACGGATTCGGTAGCTGCATGAATCATTGCGATCGATAGAGCGGTCTTTCCCTGACTCGGCCGTGCGCCGATGATCCAGAGCTCGCCCCCTTGGAATCCGTTGGTCACTGCATCGATTGATGGAAATCCTGTTTTGATGATGGGCCCGGAATCACCTTTTATCGCAGATTCGACTTCATCCAATGCCTGAGACACTGCCTCCGATGTCGTAACACTGGCATCACGGTGGTCTGTGGTGAGTCCTTGCACGTCCCTGAGTTTTTCGGCTACATCCTGCGTGGTCAATTCGTTGGCGTCAGCACGCATCTGAAGATCTGCCAGGGCTACCCGGGATTGCCGTTGCTGGTGCAGATGTTGAATCTCGGCGATCCACATTTCGATGAACTTCTCCGGCATCGGCCCGTAGTCGGTGATTGCACTGAACGTGTCGCCATCCATACCGATGATTTTGCACCATGCCAGATTTGCTTCATCGTCGTTGAAATCGAGATGCTCCGCAATTTCGGTCGGTGCGATAGGAAAGCCTTTAGAGTTTCGCTCCAGTGCGACTTCGTAAATCGATCGATGAGCGGCATTGATGAAATATTCTGGCTGGATCGTTGCTCGGATGCGGGGCCATTTTTCCAGCCTTTCGCCATTCCAGATGACCCATCGCAGAAATTCGATTTCTGGATCACGATAGGGGCCGTGGATCGTCTTCAGATCTTCGTGTGCAATGTCGTTCATGTTCCGAGTTGTTTCAATTTCTCCAGTCCTGCTGTTTTCGATTTGCCGTTGCCGTTGGTTTTCTGGCTGGCGAGGTAGCCCTGCGCCTTGTAGGAGCGAAAGTGAGCTTTCCAGTCCTTGATCTTGTTCTTGCCTCGCATCCATCCTCCTGCCTCCATCGAGTCAAAGAATGTCGTGCCGTCTGACTTCGGTTGCTTTTGCTCGATGGCGTAGGCCTCGACTTCTTCCGCTCTCCCTGCTCTTGCTTTGTTTCGACGGATGTCCGTTGAGCGGACTTCAGAATCAAAAGGCAAAACGTCCCCTTGGTTCTTTATTTGGTTCTTCTTAATACCTGAAAGGCAAAATGTGGAATCTGGTTCGGCAAAATGTGGAATCTGGTCAGTGCTACCAGAATGCACATTTGTGGAATCTGGTTCAGGTGTATCAGATTCGGAAAAGTCCGATTCTGGTTCGTGCAGATAGACTCGATATTCGTTGCGGTTGTCCTTCCGCTTTTTCACTCGCTCGATCAAACCGGCGTGGGCCAGCTCATCTAACTTTGACTTGATGGATCGATGGCTGAGTCCCGACATTCGGAGGAGTGTTGCCCAGTCCGGCCAGGCTAGTCCGGTCTGGCTGTTCCTATGGATCAGGAAAACGACGTAGAGCATTTTAGTGCCGGTCGACAGATCCAGTTCTAGGAATGTTTCTGGCACCCTTGCCGCCCTCAACCGTTACCTCCCGTCATTCGGAGCGCCTGCGCATCGCGGACGAAGGTGATCTTGTCCATCCATCGATCACGAATGACCGTCCAAGGCCAGCAATGACGAATCACCATGTAGCGGTTAGTGCTTGCGTAGGTTCGTGTGAAGTTTACACTAATCATCATTCGTAGCGTTCTGAAGAAGCCGATTACCTTGGGTGGGATCGGCTTTTTCGTTGCCGGGGTTAGGATGCGTCGGAGTTCTCAATGAGTTCCCGCAGTGACTCGGCGGAAATCAGGACGATGCCCTTGATGCATCCCGGACGGCGGACGCGCCTCGCCTTAATGAGTCCATCCTTCATCAGCTCGTAGAGTGTAGAGCGCCCGATTGAAGTTGTCCGAACAGCGTCCTTGATGCGGAGCCATTCAACGTCTGCGGTAGTAGTAATAGCGTTTCCCATTCGGGATTGTCCGCCATCCACCGGATTCTTTCCACCTCGCGGGGGGAAGAGTTATTTTGAAATAACTTTTCCGGCTAGTTACTTGACTGCCCGAAACAGATCCAACGCGGTTTTTTTCGCCTGTTTTTCGGTCTTTGCCAGCAGGGGCACGTTTTTAGGAAACAGGAATTCCTGATCCATCGCTTGAATGCCTTGCCACGGTATTGATTTGACGCGCTTTTCTAGGCCGATGTCGGATGCAATAGCACGCTGTTCATCCAGGAATGATTTTATGCTCTGGAAGATTTCCTGATTAGTCGCCCGCACATTCAAAGTGATTGCTTCAGTCCATCCGTTCTCGATCCCAACGTCTGTCGGCATCCCTCGCGTAAACATCGATGGTCGAGAAATCGGCAATGCAGTGAACCTATTGCGGCTGTCACCGTCTACCGCGCTATTGAAGTCCCAGGATTTCGGCCAGTTAACGAGTCTGTCAGGGTGGATCTCAGGATGTGGCGCTCCGCCTCTCCACTGATAACGGCCTGGCGAGATGATGCGCGCCTCCAGTTCATAGCAGAACAGCCTTGGTTGCCAATCCCTCCACCAATGTTTGCGCGTCGATACGACTCTGAGAATTTCAGATTCGGGCGTACCCTCGGGTGCCTCTGATCGCGCCTCTTGCTCTGGATCGTAGGTTGTCCACCATGCGAGCCTTCTGGCGATCTGGTCTCTGATCCCGGCGGATTGATTCAATAATTGCCGTGACGCATCTTCCAGCGTCAGGATGTGCCACCAGACGGCTTTCGTGCTGTCAGTCCTCATTTCAGCACGTCAGGTAGAGAATCCACTGCCGTCCGCTTTGCCCCAACTTCAACATGAGTGTAGTGCGCGCTGATTTCCGCGCTCTCATGGCCCACCAGGTCTTGGACGATGGCTGGCGAGATACCCGCGTTTTTCATCATCGACACCGCCGTGTGCCTCAGGCTATGGAAGGTCAACCCATGTTGCACCCTCCGCTTGTCAGTCTTGCCTTCGACTCGCTTGTAGGCTTCCCTGATGCCAGCTTCCACAAGGATCTGCCCGAACTCTCTGGAAAGTGTCCCTGATCGTCCGTTGGCGGATTCTACCGACTTGGCAGCATAGGCGTGAACAGGTGCATCTGGATCGTCAGACGATGGCAGCGCTAGCAAGTGATCCTTCAGCGGACCGCAGATGGGAACCAGCACCCGCCGTCCGGTCTTGCGTGTGGTGAATGCGATCTCGCCTTGCTCAAGATCGACTTGCCGCCATCGTATAGTGGCAACGTCACCGAGTCGCTGTCCCGTGTATAGCCCGAGCACCACCATGGAGAGCCATTCTGTGCCCTCGATCGATCGCAGGACGGTTTTCAGCTCATCGATGGTAAAGGGACGCCTTGCGTTGCGATCGTCGCCTATGCGCAAAGTGCGGACGCCCTCGGCGGGATTGTCGGCAATGAGCTTGTCCCTTTTTGCCTCTGCGAAGATCATCCGCAGAAGTTTCACTCGATGATTCACAGTCTTGGGTGATACCTCCCTCGCTAGATGATCCCTAAACGCCAGCACGCGCTTTTCTGTGATCGTGTCCAGCGGCTTGTCGGCATCGGTTCCAATGAATTCAATGAAGGTGACACCCCTTTTGTAAAACGCCCAAGTCGATGCGCTGACCTCCCCTTTCTTGCGGGCAATCCAGCTATCGAAGAATTGTCTGATGGTAGTGTCGGCCAAACTTTCACCAAGCACGTCGGCCACGATGTCATTCATCACGCGCCGGATCTGCGTTGCCGTGTGCTGTCGGCGTGCTGCCTCCTCGAAAGCGTTGGCAATCTTCAGTGCCGCCTTGCGGTTGATCTCTTTGGTTGATCGCTGGCAGCGTCGGCCTTTCGAATCATAGAAGCAGGCGTGCCAGTATTTGGAAGCGGGTTTGCGTCGGATTGAGGCCATGTTGACAGTTTGGTTGGCAGTGGTTTTTCGATTCGAACCACTATATGCCAACGTTACTGCCAACGTCCAGCGTTATTTGCGTATGTTTGCCATTGTCGAAAACCCTATAAAAATAGGCATTTCACACAACAACGGACGCTTCTGGTGGAATCAGCGGTTCGATTCCGCTTACCTCCACCATGTGATTCCTTTTCCGGTGTTTGCAAGAAGTCCGGTCTCCCGTTTCCGTCCCTTGTTTGAAGAGCCTGTGCTTGACAGTTTCGGCATTTGTTCGGTTAGTCTCTCGGATTTCTGGAAAGCACTGCATCATGGCAAAAGGCCGCGTCACTATTGACTGCCACCACTGTGGCAAACGAACCGTCATCGACCTCATGGAGGAGATGTCGACCCAACGCTGCTCAAAGTGCGGCCTGCGCTTAAATTCGGTGAATACCTCGGGTCAGGAGAGGCGGCGCAAGAAAGTGTCTGGCGATCCGATGCTGAACAGGTACGAGGAATCGGAGCAGTCGGAAACTCTGCGTCGGAAACGGCGCTATTTTTCGTCCCGTCGCTGGCGAATCCTTAAGGTAATCTTGCTTTTACTCGTTTTTGCGATTCTAATCAGTACTGCGTATATCGTGATCACCAACCCAATGGGGATGCACCGTCGCTGGTAAGCCGAGTAGAAATCGTATGTCCAATCTCATAATCAATTGCCCCCACTGTGACCGGCCAACGCCGGTCGAGTTGGGGAAACGAGTGACCAGCAAGCAACGGTGCAAGCACTGCAAACTTTTCGTCGGTGAGTCTGACATCGTGGTCGGCGGCAGAAAACCAATGGTTCGAAAGAAGGTCAATGTGGGAGGAGGCCAATTCGGCGGAGAGCGGAATCTGGACGAGGAGGAAGATAGAAGCCACGGATCCTCGCAGCCAAAGAGAGGCTTTCGTCTCAGTCACGTAATTGTCACTTTGCTGGTTGTCGGCATCGGCCTGGCAGGAGTCGGCTATGTGTTGGTCAAAAGCTACAAGGGTCAGAAAGCTGCCCACGATTTAGATATGGGCAGAATGACGCAGGTCATCGAGCAGATCCAAAAGAACGACGCGGCAGATTTTGCGCCTTCGCGTCCCACTTCCGGCCTTCCGCAAGTTGAAATCATCAATCAAGCTCAGGAGAATCTGAATGACCTTATTGAATGCGAAACGCCAGAGGAACTCTTCAAGTTTGTCCGCAATCCAGAGCAGGTAAAGGACAGGTTCGACAGCTACTACAGAGATGGACGCGGAGAGCTTCCGATCAAGGAATGGCTCACCGTCCAGGGCGAATTACGCATCGATTACGATGAGGAACTGAAAATTGCTATTTTCTACGCATCAAGGGAGGATGGAGAGCCTTGGTGGGTGGTGTTTGAAGAGACGGCTGAAGGCCCGAAACTCGACTGGGAATCTTTCGTTCGCTATAGCGAAATGGAGGTGCCCGATTTCCTCAATGCGCAACCCAAAGAACCCAAGGAATTCAGGGTGCTGGCGATGATCGACGACTACTTCAATTACAAATACAGCGACCCTCGCGAATTCGTGTGCGTCCGACTGTTCGACCCGACGGAGTCGTTCATGTTTTACGGTTATGTAAAAAAGGAGTCGGACTTGGGTCGCACTATCCGTTCGCAGGTTCCACCGAAGAGGGTCACGATCAACCCGTTGTCAGTTCCTGAAGGGCGTGGGCAGCTGGACTTGGACGGCATGAATCAGCCCCGGACGGACATTCCCGGCCTGCGGAAACCACGCTCACTGGTCACGATAAAGGTTAAATTCCCCGATCCAGTGCAGGGCAGCAATCAGGCAGAGATCACTGAGTTTATCCGGAGAAGTTGGTACATTCCTTAATGGCTGAAGAATCGACGCGCCCTCCCGGTCACTTTACAGTCACCCATACTGATAGCGATTCTTCTGCGCGCTGCGCGGAATTGCAGGTCGCCCATGGTGTGGTGCAGACTCCTGTGTTCATGCCAGTTGGCACCCAGGGAACGGTCAAAGCGGTGAGCCGAAACGAGCTTGAACAGCTGAACGCGCAGATCATTCTAGGAAATACTTACCACTTGTTCGTAAGGCCTGGAATAGATGTCATTGGCAGCTTCGGCAGCCTGCACAAGTTCAGCAACTGGCCACACCCTATCCTCACTGACAGCGGCGGATTCCAAGTTTTCTCACTGGCAAAACTGCGTAAAATCAGCAGCGAAGGCGTTCACTTTAACAGCCATCTGGATGGCGCTAAGATGTTTATCGGCCCCGAGACATCTATGGAAATTCAGGCCACGCTCGGCTCTGACATTGCCATGCTTTTTGACGAATGTCCGCCCTGGCCGTGCGATGAAACCTATGCCAGGGAAAGCTCGGATCGCACTCTGGCCTGGGCAAAAAGATGCCGTCAGTGGATCGATCAAAATCGCCCGATGACCGATACTGGCGAGCGGCAAACACACTTCGGCATTGTGCAGGGGTCAGTGTTCCGCTCCATGCGTGAAGAGTGTGCGAAAGCGCTCGTTGATATGGATTTCGATGGCTATGCCGTCGGCGGACTGAGCGTTGGCGAGCCGGAAGAAGAACTTTTCAAGGCGGTCGATTCCGCTGTCCCGCATCTACCTGTGGCCAAGCCTCGCTACGCCATGGGCCTGGGCACGCCGCCGCAGTTGCTTGAGTTGGTTGCCAAAGGGATCGACATGTTCGATTGTGTGATGCCGACACGCGTCGCTCGAAATGGCGGCGCATTTACGCACGACGGGCTTCTCAATATTAGAAACCAGAAATTCCAGAAGGACCAGAATCCTCTCGAAACCGATTGCGGCTGTCCAGCTTGCGGGGGCAGTAGTGGCGGATTTTCACGCGGATACATCCGCCATCTGGTCAAAGCCGAGGAAATACTCGGATTGCGGTTGATTTCCCTCCACAATTTGCATTTCTATCTGCGACTGATGGCGCGCGCCCGGGAAACAATCTTATCTGGCGACTTCAGTGAATTCCGAAAAGAATTCACTGCACGCTATCTCTCAATCACTAACACTTGAAGCCCTAATACTTTCACTGTTCTAAATGGAAATCTTTCAACTCACATCGTTCCTCGCCCAGGCCACTCCGCCTGCCGGTCAATCGCAGCAGAGCAGCATGTTCCCGTTCATCATGATGATCCTGATGTTCGTCATGATGTACTTCTTGCTCATTCGCCCGCAGCGGAAGCAGCAAAAAGAACACCAACTGCGCCTCAAATCGCTTAAAATTGGCGACGAAGTGATTACCAACGGTGGCATTCACGGCGTCGTTTCCAACGTGAAAGACAGTGTCATCAAGTTGAAAGTGGCTGACGGAGTGAAACTGGATCTTGAAAAATCTGCCGTTGCCTCAATCACTAAGAAGTCTGACAAAGACGACGACGATACTGCCTCAATAGAAGTCGCGAAATAGCATTTCTCCCCTGCGACGATGGCGCGACTGTCACAGCCTAAGAGCCTCTTGCATCTTCGGTCGTTAGAGGCTATGACATAGCGCTTGCCCCTGGGAAAGACGTGTGCCGTGACAGGTCAGCGTAGCTACTCAATCGCCTGAATTTAAGACCCTTTTACTTTACTAAGCCTCCAGCATGGAAACTAGCAGTTACGCAATGTCAGTCGGCATTTTCCTCTTCGGAATTGGAACACTTGCCCTGTTTTTATGGTATTTCGCGACCGATCTCGATCGCCGCAAGCGCATGATCGGCACCATTCTGACGGTTGCCGTTGCTGGATTTTCCGCATGGGCATCCATTCCGCTGTCGAAGAAGCTGCCACTGGCGATCGACCTTCAGGGGGGGAGTTCTTTCGTCGTAGAAATTCAGCCTGCCACTGAAGGCAGGGCGGTGACTACTTCACAGCAAGAAACCGCGATCGATATTCTCAGGAAGCGACTGGATCCTGACGGCGGCAAGAGTTTGCTCATCAATCCGCAAGGCCTGAATCAGCTGGAAGTGCAGATGCCGGGAGTGAAGGATGAAGAGATGGCGCAGGTGCGGGAAACCATCCAGAAAGTTGCTCGTCTGGAATTCCGTCTGGTCCAGCCAGGGAAATTCCCGTTCACCAAAGAAGCGGGTGATCAGCCGGCGTTTGAACCAGGCTGGGTTGAGAAGCCAATTATTAAGAAACTGGAGGAGGGTGAAACTGAGGAAGATCTGGATGCGCAACCGCAGCAATATCTGTTTGTTAAAAACCGTGTTCAAGTCGCTGGTAAACGCGTGGAAAATGCTGGGGTTGTCTTCGGAGGTCAGGGATGGGAAATCAGCTTGTCGCTTGATGATGAAGGTGGCGAGCAAATGTATGAGATCACTCGTTCTGCTACTCATGGTTCTGACCAGCTGGCGATACTCATCGACGGTGAAATTCTGTCGCACCCACGGATCAACAGCACCCTGCGGAGTAATATCAGTATCTCCGGGCAATTTGATGAAAAGGAAGCATTCGACCTCGCAAGTGCACTGGAGAATCCACTGGAGAATCCGCTGAAAATTGTCAGCTCCAGTCAAATCAGCCCGGCCTATGGCGCGAAAACGATCGAGCGTGGCATCTTCGCAGGACTTACCGGACTGGGTCTGACGATGTTGTTCATGATCTTCTTCTACCGCGTCGCTGGTCTGGTGTCGCTGATTGGCCTGACCGTCAATGTGCTGTTCCTGTTCGGCTTCATGTGCGTCTTCAACTTCACCCTGTCGATGCCCGGCATCGCAGGTATCGTGCTGACGATTGGAGTGGCAGTCGACGCCAACGTGCTCATTTACGAACGATTGCGCGAGGAAATGAAAGGAGGCCGCTCCTTGAAGTCCGCCATTCAAGCGGCATACGAAAAGGCATTCTCCGCGATCTTCGATGCGAACGTCACCACCTTGATCACTGCGACCATCATGTTCATGGTGGCCAGCGGATCAATCAAAGGATTTGCCATGACACTGACAGTCGGCGTGCTTGGTTCACTCTTTGCCGCCCTTCTGGTAACTCGGGTATGCTTCAACTGGATGACTGGCAGCGAAAAGCTCAGCAAGTTGTCGATGTCCAGCATGATCCCTGACAAGCTGTATGACTTCCTCGGCAAACGTAAGGCAGCATTTTACATCTCCTTAGTGGCAGTCGTCAGTAGCCTGCTTTGGCTCGGCGTTAAAAATACGGATGCACTTGCTTACGATCTCAATCCTAAGGGTGGAGACAAAATCAGCATCACAGGTGCCGCACTTGAAACAAATCAGATTCTTGAGTCGCTCAAAGATCTTACGGTTTTCAATGATTCCGGTGTGTTCAACACTGAAGGAAATGGCAACAAAGTCGCCTTCTTTCCACCGACCATTCAGACGCAGACCACCGCGAATGGCGATGAGGAGATCATCGTGCGGGCTGAATTTGGAACAGGAAATGCGATTAAGGGTGAACTGGAAAAAGACTTCGGAGATCAATTCCAGGCGGAAACTGCTGGAATTGGAGTCGAGGAAATCGGGCCATCGATGAGTTCGACTTTACTGAAAGAATCCTTCCTCGCGCTTGGCTTAGGCCTATTGGGAATCTTGATTTATCTGACCTTCCGTTTTGAGGTCACATTTGCTCTCGGTGCCATCGTTGCGCTATGCCATGACGTGATTATTTCTATTGGCCTCATGACCATGCTGGGAACACAGGTATCGGTTATGATGATCGGTGCATTCCTGACCATCGCGGGTTATTCGATCAATGATACCATCGTTGTCTTTGACCGCATTCGCGAGACACTGCGCACGCGCAAAGGTGACCTTAAAGATATCATGAACCACGCCATCAGCGAGACCCTTGGTCGAACCCTGATCACCAGTGTCACAACGTTACTCACTTGTCTGTGCCTTGCGCTCTTCGGTGGGCCGGTTCTTCGTGAATTCTCGATCGCCATCATCGTTGGCATTCTGGTCGGAACGTATTCCTCGATCTTTGTTGCTTCTCCACTCGTCTTATGGTGGTCCCAGCGCAAGGACATCAACCTTCGCCAAGACATCCTCGATGCCGATCAAGCGAAGATCATCGATCACGGAATCGAGAAAGAAGTTGCCCCAAGGGAAGATAGCAAATCTGCCCCTAAGAGCCCCTAAGCGAGGCACGGTTACTCATCCAGTTTCCAGCACAGGCACTTGAGATAGTGCGCCTCTGGGATCATGGTAGGATGATCGATTGCATGACGACTTGTAAATAATTCACGGCCCCGGTGTGAATGTCGACGAGTCACGTCACGGATGACTTTGAAAAATGTCTCAGCGGGAACATGGGCAGAACACGATGCCGTTACCAGAACCCCTCCCTTTCGCAAAAGCAGCAGGCCGTTTTTCGCCAACTTCTGATAGGCATCGATCGCGCGGCCGCTTTCCGTCTTTCGCTTGGCAAGTGATGGCGGGTCGATAATTATCAGATCGTAGCGCGGTGAATCTCGCTGCTTGGTCGACTGTCGCCCTGCATCGGCCAGCCATTCAAACGCGTCTGCCTGTACGGTCTCATGACGGCACGCCTGGACACGAGGATCTGCCGCGTTCAGCTGCATGTTGCGTCTGGCAGCGGCCAGCGCGTGCTTGCTGATATCCAAGTCAGTAGCTGATCGAGCTCCACCTATCGCGGCGTGAATTGAAAATCCTCCCGTGTGACTGAACACGTTCAGGATGTCTGCATCGCGACTCAGCTCTCGAATTCGAAAGCGATTATCTCGCTGATCCAGGAAGAATCCGGTCTTTTGCCCGCGCACGGGTTCGGCTTCCAGGGTCGCCCCATTCTCAAGAAAATGTGTCACCTCTGCTGCCGCAGAATCCCCCGTCAGAATCTCGCCATCGTGATGATTCAGCGCACTGGCAGCCGTCTGAATATTGCGACTGAGCCGCAGCACCCAGGTCGAAGTCCCGGAACAGGATTGCAAAAGCCACTGAAGCAGTTGACCATTTGCCAAATACGGCAGCCAGGCAGCGGTGTAAATTTTCACCACGCCGACGCTGTCATAGCGATCGACGACCATGCCCGGCAGCCCGTCGCTCTCGCCATTCACGCAGCGATACCCTGTCGTCTCAGAATCCTGGATGAGCACCTGACGCTTCGCCACTGACGTAGCCAGTTGCTGAAGAAACCAGGCATCATCAATTTTCACCCCCTGCTCAGAAGATAGCACTCGCACACGAATCGGCGACGACGCATCGTACAATCCGACAGCCAGAAACCTGTCACGCCGATCATAGATCACCGCCAGTTCGCCAGTCTTCCCCTCGCGGTTTTGCGTTTTTATCCGATCGGCAAAGATCCAGGGATGACCGCCGCGCACCGCCTTCTCGGCAGCAGGCGTTAGCGTTAGTTTGAGATTTCGTGCCATATTCGAATGCGTGCATTGTTGCCGTAATTGCGCCAGACTGCACGCATCAATCTATACCTTTCCAATGCCCCTGCCTGATCCTTCAGCTAGACGCCCACCACTCGACGTCGTCTGCGCCGTCATTGAAGACACGGCCGGTCGCATCCTTGTAGCCCGACGCGGTTCGTCGATGAGCTTAGCTGGAAAGTGGGAGTTTCCCGGGGGCAAGGTCGAGTCCGGGGAGAATCCGCAGGCGGCACTGGTGCGCGAAATCGAAGAAGAACTCGGTTGCACGATCGCTATTACAACCGCACTGACTCCGACGATCTTTGTGGCACGCCAGACATCCATCAGGTTGATACCTTTTCGCTGCAAAATCATCTGTGGGGCGCCAGTAGCATGCGAACACAGCGAAATCATCTGGTGCAACCGCCATGAATTAAGGGATAGAGAATGGGCATCTGCTGATCTACCCATCGTCGCAGAAATCACTGAACATTCATGAATCGTGGCTCTCCAACCCCGCCGCTGTGAGCGTTTTCTCGATATCGCTATGTTAGAGTGATCGCCTTCCGTCGAGTGCACGGAACAGCGTCAATTCGTCCGCAGATTCCAACCCTCCGCCCGCTGGCATTCCCTGGGCAATACGAGTGACCGAAAGCTCGCGGCCAAAGTCTCCACGCTTGAGATGATCCGCAAGAAAACTTGCAGTTGCCTCCCCTTCTACATCGGATCCGACCGCGAGAATGATCTCGTCGACTCCGCCGTTACGAATGCGCTGCACCAGCAGATCGATACGCAACTCATCCGGCCCGATGTTATCCAGCGGTGAGATTTTTCCACCGAGGCTGTGGTAATTCCCGCGGAACGCACCTGTTCGCTCAATGGGTAGAATGTCAGTCGGTTGTTCAACAACACAAATACTGTCAGTGTGACGATCGGCGTCATTGCAAAACACACATCCTTGCTGAATGCTCTCAAAAAATCCACACCATCGGCAAAACTGTACCTGTTCCTTTGCCCCGCGGATAGCATCAGCAAATTCGACCGCAAAGTCACCCTTTGCCCGTAACAGCCAGATCGCTATGCGTTCCGCGCTTTTCGGCCCAATGCCAGGCAGGCGTTTCAAGCGAGCAATCAGCTCACCAATTTCACTGGGATAGTCGATGCGCTTCACGACTTTTTCTCAGGCACCTGCGACTCATCGCTATCTTCCATCTCGATATCTGCAATCATTTCCAAAGTATCTACCGAATCGCTCTCCCGAAAAAATACAGGCGGAATCGCTTCATCATCTTCATTGATGTCGTCGTCGTTGTCACTTTCACCGTTATTCACTGGCATTGGTGATTCTCCGCGCGCCACTGCCAAAAAGAATTTCAGCACAGGGTCATCATCGCCATCCAACGACGCTCGATCAAAATTCTTCTGAGCATCATCGGTGAGGTTTGATCGCAGGCACACTATCCCTTCCCAAAAGGCATCACGGCGCATCATCGCCTCTTCCGTCAACGTCCCCTCGGCTCCCAGCAGTTCATAAACCTCCGTCGGCAGGCCAGACCCTGGCTCGTCAATCAATTCAAGCGGCCGCACTTCCATCGCGGTACCTGCAAGCCTGCAAGCGCGGTTTCCAAGAACCACTTGCGCACCATACTTTCCGCACAGAAGTGACAGGCTGCGAGCAAATTCGCGGACAGTCGCAGGCAATTCTACAGTCAGCGCGTCCCAATTGAATGCCTCAACTCCAATGCCAAAACTCGGTCGACTGCCGGCAGCGGCCTGACTAGCATTGGAAAACTCTATCAGATGACAATTGAGCAATAGAGCAGCCTCACACGTTGCCACCACATGCCTGTCATTCGGCAAGAAAACCGCTCGCGCAAAATCCGGCCCAACCTCGACATCTGATGCTCCCACTGATTGCAGGAACGTACTTGCTCGCTCAAGAAATGCCCGAACTTTGCCAGAGTAGCCATTCGCCGATTCCCGTGGAGGGAATACAGCGCAAACCAAAACAGACGCTTCATGATGAATGTCGGGCAATGCTTCCTCATCCAAAGCCTCCACCATATCGTCACTATCAGCAGTCGAAGCACCTTCATCCAGCGCCGCCTTCTCTGCTGCTGCGAGTGCCATCTCAGGCGTTCGCATCGGTAGCTTTACCGCCTTTTTCGAATGCTTCCCCGCTAGTCCCGTGCGTTGTGATCGGGAGACAGTCGAAGGCTCATCATCCCCCTTATCCTTATCCTTATCCATATCAGCCGCCTCCTTGTCCTCCTTCTTGTCGAGATTCTGAGAACGCCCAGGAAACACTGCGATCGCAGAGATCGCTGCTGACAAAAGGCCGACGATCCACGAAAACGGCTCCAATTTCCATCCCATCAGCGCGAGAACTGGCGACATAAAGAAGGTGATCAGCACCGCGCCTAACACGATGACGAACCGTCGGGCAAAATGTGGAATACAGGCGACCGCCCATGCTGTTGCCGTTGCCGCAAGGACGAGAACACCTATTTGCCTCGCTGGCACTTCCGCAGCTTCATGAATTTCCTCAAAAACCGGGCTCTGATCATAAAAACCATAGAGAAACTCAATCGGGATCGCAAAAACACCTGCCCATTTCATCGCTGACGCGAGAGCGCATCCAATCACCCCGAGTGCTAGGCACATGGCAAACGTTTTCAGCATCTGAGAGTTCCAGTGTTCATAACTATCAACGCTTGAGTATCTGCAATTTCGCCTAACCTTCCAGCCAAAACTTTCACTTCAGCAGCAGCTTGAATTTTCATGCCTTCATCAACGCTCGGACATGCGCCTCACTGGCCCGCGCGAGACCGTCCACATTGTAGCCACCTTCTAGAACGGAGAGAACGCGTGAACCGGAGTGGCGGGCGGCAAGATCAGTGAGTAATGTTGTCAATGCGGCGAAGTCCTCATCGTCCAGATGAAAATTTCCCAGCGGGTCATCCTTGCGAGAATCAAAACCTGCGGAAATGACAACAAGGTCTGGCTGAAACTTGTCCATCTGCGGCAGGAAATCGTCCTCAAATGCCGCACGAATTTTCTTCATTCCCGTTCCAGCTGGAAGTGGCGCGTTCAATGTTGTACCGCGCCCTGCGCCTGCGCCCTTCTCGTCTTTCAATCCCGTTCCCGGATACCATGGCGACTGGTGCGTCGAAAAATAGAACACGGTGGGGTCATCGTAAAAAATGTCCTGCGTCCCATTGCCATGATGCACATCCCAGTCGATCACCACTACCTTCTCAGCCTCATGTTTCTTCTGCGCATAACGAGCAGCGATTGCCGCATTGTTGAACACACAGAATCCCATTCCTTTGCTGGGAGTAGCGTGATGCCCCGGCGGTCTCACTGCACAGAATGCATTGCGAATGCTGCCATCGAAAATCGCATCGATCGCATTCAACGTGGAGCCTACAGCATGCAGCGCGACACTCAACGTTTCGGCGCAGACATTGGTATCACCCGTGCTCAGCAGACTGCGCCCTCCACGGATTTCTTCGCGCGCCAGTGCCACATACGCAGGATCATGACAGCGCTCGATTTCCACATCCAGCGCTTCGCGCGATTTCAGACGCACGACTTGATCGCTCTGCAGCAGGCCGGATTCATCAAACCGGCTGGCGATCGCGCGGTATCGAGCGCTCGACTCCGGATGCCCGGGGCCGGTGTCATGTTGCACAAAACGATCTTGTTCCAGCAGAATTCCTGTAGCGTCCTTCATCGCCAAATCTTTAGCAAATTTGCCGCTGAGTGGCAATCTTATCGGAGCAGTCAACCCGGTTGCGCCCATTGCGCCCATTGCGCCCATTGCGCCCATTGCGCCCATTGCGCCGTTGCACAGTGTAGATTCTTCAGCATGGTGGACGGGTGGAACCGACTGCAGATCAACCCTTCCTCGACGCCGCCCTGTCCAGCCTGCCGCATGGACGAGGATTCCGATTTCTCGATGCGCTGGACGCCCTGGAGCCCGGTAAAACAGGCACCGCTCGCTATCATATCCGCGGCGACGAATCCTTTATCGAGGCCCATTTTCCCGGGAACCCGATGATGCCTGGTGTCATATTGATCGAAGCGATCGCTCAACTGGGCGGTGTCGTGTGTCAATGTGATCCCGCTCACGCGCAGCTTGGCGACATGCGATTGAGCGCGGTTCGCAATGCCAAGATTTTTGGAGCAGCATCTCCCGGGCAAACTCTGAAAATTGAAGTGAAGATTGAAGGCCGCATGGCTGGGTTGGTGCAAATCGCCGGGGAAGTGTACATCATCGCCGGGGAGCAACCGATGCGCCTCGCGCAGGCCAAGGTCACTCTCAGTGGACAGCAGGATCTCGTGAAATAAAAAAGTTGGTAGCCAGCCTGCTTGTGAGTCCCTAGGGTGGCCATTCCGATGGAACGTGTGCTGCTCGTCATCCCCTGCTTCAAAGAACGGCGACGCTTGCCAGCGTTTCTGGAATCGCTGTGCCCGGCAATCAGCGCATCTGGCTTGCCGGTTGACCTCTTGATTGTTGACGACGGTTCAGGAGAATCCGAATCGCAATTCCTGGCCGAATTCATCGCTCAGCAGCGCAAGCGCTGGTCGTTCGTCAGGCCCGCTCACCTGCTGGCACAGAATCGCGGCAAAGGTGGTGCAGTCTATGCAGGTTGGGAGCAAGCTGATGAAGCAGCCGATCGCTGGCTGGCATTTGCCGATGCAGACGGAGCGATCTCCGCTGAGGAAATTGTTCGCATTTTATCTCAGACTACAACAGCCGGTCACCGTGACGAAATTCAAAGCGCATACTTTGCAGTCAGGACAGGAGAGGATGGGACAATGGTTGAGCGCACACCACTACGCCGACTGTCAGGACGCGTGTTCGCCTTGATGGTGAGGATCCTGTTTCGCATGCCGATCCCAGATACCCAGTGTGGCTTTAAAATTGTCCCGCGCACATGGTTCGATGCCAACCGGTCACAACTTGTCGAAGAGCGATTCTGCTTTGACATCGAAATGGCCTACTGGCTGATTCGACAGGGAATTTCTATAAAGTCTGTGCCGATCAGCTGGCGCGAGACTGCGGGCAGCCACCTGGGATTCAAGCATGTCCTGCAGATGTTCGCCTCCATTCTGGTGCTGCGGCGGCGTCTCGAATGAATTGCCTGCCTGCGGACGAGGGCCTGAAAATCGTGTTGAATCCCCGTCGGCTCCGCCTAGCCTGTGGTCGTGGATACTCAGCAGCGCAAACGACACACCGTTCTCTATGACAGCGACTGCCCGCTGTGTACGTTTCAGATGCGACTGCTGACCTGGCTTGACTGGTTCAACAAGGTTGATCTGCGGCCGATCAATGATCCTGAGGCAGCAGCGATCGCCCCCCATTTGAACCGCGCGGATCTCCAGGAAGCAATCCACTGCATCACGCCTGAAGGCAAAATCCACCGTGGCGCGCGCGCTTTGCGCTTTCTAGGGATGCGGATGCCAGTCCTGCTGCCCATGGGCCTATTCCTCTGGTTTCCCGGGATCATTTTCATCGCCGAGAAAGTGTACATGTGGATCAGTCGCAACCGCCTCCTGCTCAGCAAACTTTTCGGCTGCAAGGAAGCCTGCGCCCTGATGCCTGAGCGAAAACGCGACTGAGAATAGATCGATCGCGCGAATACAAGTTATGCGCTGAAAGCGAAAAGCGCTACCTGGTTAAAACAGGGTAGCGCGAAGATTCGATTGGGTATCGTTTTCGTAAGCGTGGTGCCGCTATCCCTGCCTTTTTTCAAGAGGTCTCGAATCTCCTCTTCTGACATATCTGCGGCGTTCTCCGGCTTCTCGTCAATTTTACCCGGAAAACCGTGGCTGCTCCACTCCACGAAAAAGGCGCCGCGATTGCGGCGCCTCGATCGAGAACAATGGTTCTCAGGTA
>JBNMNB010000166.1:0-17726 GCA_051270635.1 Verrucomicrobiales bacterium
TGCCGCCGCTGTCGACCGTCACGTCTACATCGCCTGCGGTGTGCGCCGAATTGACTACCACGTTGGCTGCGGGTTCAGCGCCGAGCTTGACGGTAATGCCTGCATTGCCGCCTTCCGGCACACTCAGTGACAATGGCGTCGCCACGCCGTTCCTGAATAGAACATACATGTCTACCCGGTCGTTCACATCATCAATTATCGGGATAGTCAGCTCGCCACCACCATACGTCCCGGCTAAAATAGTTGTGGTTACATCAGTGTAGTGATAGACGCTGTAGCTGTCACCGGGAGAAAGTAATGCAGAGGGGTCTATATTGGTAGTGCCGCTTAGATCAAGATCAAGAATCACGACGTTGGCCCTATTTACATCGTAAGTGTTGAGCCAAATTTTTTGCTCGTCTATGCCACCCCCAGTTGTGATGTCGAAGAATGTGCCCTCTTCCAGTTGAAAATCGCCCGGCGGGCCTCTCATTCCAATTCGCCACCATGTAGCCAAGGATTTGAACACTCTGGTTCCACTTGTCGTGACATTCGTAGTTGGGCTAGGCGTCCACGAGTTTTTCAATGCCACCATCCCGTCGATGTAAGTGTTACCGATGTGAGTGAACAAGCCGTCTAGATTGCCGGGCTTACCGAAGGAAAACTCATTGCCTCCAAGCCCAGTAGCCGTGGGTGTATTGATCTCATAGAGGACGTTGTTGTTAAACGTCACGTCGTTGAGGGTGAAGTTTTCCGATCGGACAACGATTGAGCCCTTGAATGCATTCTCCTCTATTGTCATATTCTCAAGATCATCATTGGTCTCAAACGCTTGGATCGATAGACTCCCCTTGACTGGCCCTCGTGCAGTTGCCGATGTGCTGAACATATTGTGCTTGATCACCATGCGGTCGACTGGGGAGGGAGATGGATTCTGGATATACATGGCATGACCGTGGAGCCTGTCAGTTCCCTCCCAACCCATATCGTAAGCAATGTTGCCGTAAAACTCGATCCCAGGTGCTTGAAACGAAGAAAACGGATTGCTACCTCCATATGCAGCATTATTGATGACCTTGTGCCCGGTGCCCCCTGATGCGCCAACCCCAACAGTCCCCCAATCTTGGAATGCCAGTGGCTCCGGTGGGAAGCTACCCGGCAACGTGGGCTCGCCGCCCGGAACCGGGTCGTTATTGACGAACAAGATGTCTCTAATGGTTACGTCGTTTACCAGGGCAGAGATCAGGAACCCTCCGCGAACCTCTGCTGAGTAAGGCGCACCGAATGGTAGGATACTGATAGCGCCCTCGGCCACGTGATAAACCCGGTAAAGGGGCTCGCCTGACACCGGACCCGCCAGAGGCTCATCATAGACCCCGGGCAACAGATAGAGCGTCTGTCCGTCTGGAATATTCTCAGTGCCATCAAGGGCCGCTCTCAAGTCGTACGGGTCCGCCTGTGTGCCGTCTGCACCCACGTTACCTGTCGGGGAAGCGAAGAACTTAAGTGCCGTCGCCACCAGGCTCTGTGGATCGTTGTCGGTAATAGTTACCGTCACATCGGCTATGGCAATGGCATCATAGCCTCCGTCGCCACTGGTCGCGCTGTGGCTGATGACTCCGCTATGGCTTCCCTCGCTCACTGTGTCGTCCACCGCACTCACCATCACCGCCTGCTCCGTATCCCAGTTCGCAGAGGTGAATGTCAGGGGCGTCGGTGTCGCATCGACCTGCCCGTCCGGGATGACCGTCACCACTACCTCCGCCGATGGTTGGGAACCCAACACCACCGTGTAGCTGTCGCCGCTCCCGCCTTCTGTCGCTACACTCGTCCCGCCGCTTTGCACGATTGTCACGCCTGCTGTGTCGTCATCGCCCTCAGTGGCAGACACGTCGATGGGGGTGACACCAGTGGCCGAAACAGTGATGGTGGCCGGACTGTCAATCGCGTCGAACCAGTAAACCGAAGCGAATCGCACATGTTGGGGAATGGATGTCTGGAGCATCTTTCGGGAATCCTATCTAAGCACAATGTATGCATATTACGAATATTCGAGAACTATCAGAAATTTCGGCCAGTTACCTTTTCCATCATCACAAATACCAAAAACCTGTGTGTTGGTTTCTATCTCGTCGACCGGATGAAGGGCGCCATGATCTACGTTGTCCAGGCGTTTTTGTCGATGACAATAGCAAAGTTAGCCTTGGACATGGTATCGGCGCTTTGGATGGTTTACTACCTGCATCGCCGATCGGGAATTACTCCCGCGCAGGAAGTGATCATCGCAGGTGGGCTTGCAAATAGCGATGAACACACTCCATCCCTATTGGCAGCCCCACGCTGGCGTCACGGCCCGATTTTCCTCAGATCCTTAGTCACCATTGTTAGTGAGGCCAGAGGTATTCATTCCACGATTTCCACCCGTACCCGACCAAATAGCATACGGCTAGTCACTTGTTCATTGGCAAGTCGAACCGTAACAGTGACCGTTCCATCTTCATTGTCTATCAGTTCACCAATCTGTTGACTATGGGATTCACCGACCTTCCAGGTTTGAAGATCGTCAGACACTTCAACAACGTACCGCAGCCCCGCGATCTCGTAGTCGACACCTATACTACCTGATCCATCCTCTCCGGAAATATCCTTGATTTGGCGGAATTGCACATAGGCAAAGCGCAGCCCGTTTTCTTCGACGATATAAACACTCGGTAGAATATCTGGGCTACTCCTGAATTCTGGGTCACCTCCGAAAGCGATCTCGAACAGATTAGGAATCTGGTCGCCATCGGGATCTCCAAAGGGATCCTGGAGGAACCTGTTACCTTCTGAACCAGAGCGAACTTTAATATCGGCATTGCTGGTGCCAGTAATACTATCAAACGAAACCGAGGCACCATCGCCGGGCACGACCCAATCGTTTCCACGCACCATGCCGTAGAGTTGGTCTTCATTGATCGCTTGGTCGTCGAGTCCCAAGCCAGGAAACCAATAAAGGGCAATTTCATTCCCCGACTTCGCGAGTCCCGAAGGCGTGCTGACATCGAGACCGAAAGTCAGCCCGCCTCGACCTAGACTAAAAACCTTGAGGTTGAATACGGCTTCATAGGGAATGCGATGCACGACCCAATCGTTCTGTTCGTCATTTCCGTCTCCAATCAACGAGCCGACACTGATTGAACCGGGCGAGAGCCTGTCAAATCCGTCGTTCCCCGTGTCGACAACAACCAGCCCCAATGTCCCCAACGCGATTTCCTCGCCGGTCTCGCCCCGCACTTCCAACACATTACTGGAAGTGATCGACACGCTGGCTTGAGCGATGTGCACAAGAAGTGAGGTGAATACCATCGCTGGGATCCAACCGATACCTCGATGACTGTCTGTGATACGGCGTGTCACAGCACCAGCCAGTTGAACTGGGTTACCTTCACAACCTCTACGGTCTGGCCATCCGTCTCTCCCATTTCAGGAAACCGCAATTCAAGGATGACCGGAGTAGGGTGTTTTTTGCTTCTTGTTGCATTCCATTGCCAATCCTGCCCTACCGAGAATTTCGCACGGCCGCGAAGCGTCCTATCGCTATCCTTGGAAGTCAGACGGATCCAAAAGCTCTCGCCCTGGTCGACGCTGGTTCGAAAGTCTTCTCCAAGCTCGGCATAGCAACGAAAACTGTAAATGCCGCTTGGCCGTGAGTCGACATAGGTGCTCCAGTCGATGGGATTGTAGTGAACATACGTTTCCCAATCCAACTTGAACGTGTTATCCGATTCCTCCAACACAACCGATTGTTGAATCCCTGCTTCGTCGGTAATTTTCGCAATCCAGAACTCCCGTCCTTTCATATTGAAGGGTTGCAGCCGAAGATTTGCCCCTTGATTGGCATCGATCTTCAAATGTGCGAACGGGCGGCGGGCGTAGTAGTCCTCCATCAAAGGTGCAACACGGTCTGGATGCCTGACGTAGTCCAGGAGTTGCTCGACGGACGATGTCGCAAAAGCCTTCACCAGCGTCCGCTTCGCAATACTAAGTGGATCAACTTCGAGCGGCGATCGTTCGACTGCTTCGGTCGTCGATAGGGTTGGCGATTCTTGCGAAAGATGAGCCAATAAATATACAACTCTTGCCAGAAGAATGAGGGATAGCACTGAAATGATCACTACAGTGAGCCACGCATAGCGATTGTGCTTCTCCCCGCTGATCCGTGTTCCATCTCTTTCCCAAGGTACCAAGGAAGCTTGAAACGCCGCCGCAACTCGTTCAGGCCTGCTGGGATCGGCCAAAACGTCCTTTAGGGCGGGCTGATCATTCCTCGATCGGCACTTTGGATTCTGGGAGCGGCCAGGCGGCAGCCGAAGATCGCGATCAGTCATACCTCCCTAGAATAGGAGCAAAACCTATGGAATGGAAGTTTCATCTCGGTGCCATCCGCGATCTTATGGGGCTGAGTCTGAATTTGAACGGGGTATTCATTGACACTTGAACAGAAATTTACACAATCTACTGTATGAAGTCGCACTTTATTGCTCTCGTCGCGTTCGTAGTGCTGGGTGATCAACTGGTTCTTGCCCAGTCCGTGTCGGATACCGTGGGCTGGGTGAAGCTCACTAGCAAGATGAACGGGGATCTTCCGTTCTCGATTCCCTTCCAGCGACCACACGAATACGATGGTGCTGTCGAAAGTATTAGCGGTAATGTCGTCACGCTGACAAATGCGGCATTTGACACCAATCCGGATCAGTTTGTCTACGCTCCTCCACAAAACGATCACTTTTACCTCGTTATTAAGAATGGACTGTTGAACGGAACTGCCTACGACGTCACTGCTAACGGTGCCGCGACTGTAACTGTTGATCAAAATCATCCGACAGATGACGCGGCGACTCAAGGCTTGGCAGCGGGTGCTTTGGTAGAGATCGTTCCGTGCTGGACATTAAACACTCTGTTACCAAACGGTCAGGGCCTCCAACCGAGCTCTAACGTTCTCGCTCCTGTAGGGCTTCTTCAGCGTCGTGATCCAGCTGCCGTCGGAACCAACGTGCCCACGACGACGTCCTTTCTTTATCATGATGGTGCCCAAACTACCGCAGGGTGGTACGATGCCAACAATCTCGGCGGCGGGCTACAGAATGACATGGTTCTAAATTCCGAAGTCTTCTTCGTCCTTCGGAACGAAGGCGCAACGGATTTACCAGTCATACTAAATGGAAACGTCACTGTTGGTGGATTTGCGACTGAGGTCGGAATTCTCCAGAATAATGTTGCGCAGGATAATTACGTGGCGGTACCTCTGCCTTATGATCTAACCCTCGCGGAATCAAATCTGTTCGAATCTGGTGTCATTGACCCCTCTTCCAATGTTCTCGCCCCGGGTGACCTTTTGAAGGCATATAATGTCGATGCAATTGGCGGGCTGAATCCCCCCACGACTGAGGTTTACCTCTACCATGACGGAACTCAAACTGGCACTGCTGGGTGGTACAATGCCAACAACCTGGGGCTCGGAATTCAAGATTCGACGAAAGTTCTAAAAGCCGGTCAGGGCTTCGTAGTCTCCAAGATTGCGGGCCTCGAGGGAACAGACACGTGGAGGGTGCCTCCAGTTTCAATTGGTCCGTAGTTCTTCAGCTGCGTCTCTTTTTTGAGCGACAATTGTAGCGACGTGACTGGCGAGCCGGTTTCTAGCCGTCCTGAATTCCACACAAAATCAAAGCTCAAGCTTAACCAATTATGATCATCAGTGGTTTTGACGCACTGATCGAATTTCTTACCAATAATTAAGGATATTGGGCTTGTATCGAACCTCAAATTCCTATATGACTCCTAATGATTTCTAAAATCTCTGCCTTTCTAGCGATAATCTGCTACTCTTTTGTGGGAAGCAATGCACATGGTGCTGTATCGTTTTCGACTGCGAATCTTTCAGACGCGAGGGATTCCCTCGGAGCGGTTTTGCCTGGAGGGACGTTGGGGTTACTTGTTGTCGATTCCGCGAACGACGGTTTCAATGCGCTCGGACCTCAGAGTATCAACATTGGTGACTTCATCGGAGATGTCGGTCTCATCCCAGACGGCGCAGATCCGGATAATGATGTAATTGTTGGAAGGATAGCGTACCAAGACCTCGGATTTACAAGAGTCTTCCAAGCTGGCGGAATTCCCTGGAATATCAACACCAGTACCCCAACGGGACCTTCCCATGAAAATGACCCGGTGGCGGTTTACTGGTTTCCTGGATTGACTATGGCCGATACGTCCATTGCTGCCAACCAAACCTATGGATTTAACCGGTCCGCTGACTGGCTCACTCCTGCGGATGGCGCGTCTCCGGGGACTAACCCCATGGTTGCCCCTGGAAATGCAGGGTTGACCGTGGTTCCAGAACCTTCGACTGCCTTCCTTCTTTCACTGGCAGGTCTACTGGTAGCGACCAGGAGACGGCGCTCTTAAAGGTTTCCCAGTGTCACGAGAGAATCACGCTTCTCCTTCCTTAGCTAAGTCAGGGGGGAAATGAGGTGCAACTGATTTCCAGACAATTGATATCTTAGTTTAGTGCTAATGTTTTGATCTGTTTTTCGTACTGGCTCGGCTTCATGTAGCCGAGCGATGAGTGCTTGCGCTGCGTGTTGTAGTAGGCCTCGATGTAGTCGAATATCGCGGTTCTCGCGTCGGCGATGTCCTCGAAGCTGTCGTCCTGGATCAACTCGCCTTTCAGCAGGGCGGATGACACGAGGTTCGAGCGCATGTTGTCGGCGATCTCCCAGCCGACGACCCGCAGCGAGCAGAGGTCGATGACGACAGCGAGGTAGTCCCAGGCTTCCGCGATCGGGATATAGGTGATGTCGCCGGCCCAGGCCTGGTCGGGGAGATCTAGGATCTCTCCACCGAGCAGATTTGGTGAGGGGGCGTTGGCCTTGCCATCGCTGGTCTTCGGCTCGTAGCTCTTTGGCTGCAATGCGCGCAGGCCAATGAGCGCAGGCCAATGAGCGGCGGGTGCGTGCTGGCGCACACGTAATCTTCCTGTCGACGAGTTCTGAGACTATCCTGCGGTAGCCGTAGCGGCGGCGGTGGTGATTAAATATTCCGGTGATCTCGGCGCGCAGGTCGCAGGTCGTGCAGAAGAAGATCAACACCAAAGCGGGCCTGAAGGAGAACGAGGGCGTGGGCGAGGCCAGGATCGAGAAATACGGCGATGCCCTGCTGCAACTGCTTGGTGAAATCACAACCACACAAACTCCGGCAGAATCATGAAACGGCACGGACAACTGATGACGGCCATCGCAGAGCCGGCCAACCTGCGGCTGGCATTCTGGAAAGCGGCCAAAAGCAAGCGGGACAGGGCGGACTGCCGCGCCTTTCAGAAAAATCTCGATGACACCGTGGCGTCCCTGCGATCCGAACTCCTGTCCGGGACGGTTGAGGTCGGCGACTGCCACACCTTCACCATCCAGGATCCCCACCTTCGGCGCGCGCCGCCCGCTGCCGGGCACGGCGGCCGCCCCGTCCAGATACTCCACGCAGAACGTCCAGAACGAGTTCTCCCCATCCGGCACAAATTCCTTCTTCACCGCCAGCACCCGATGCCCGCGCAGAAAGCTGTTCATCTCGGCTTCCGCCTCGCTGACATTCTTGATCGGTACCACAAACAGTTTCAGCTGCATTTTGTTTCAATCCCAAGGGCATTTGCGGAAGAATTTCCCACCCGCTACGCGGGCTTCTTTTCCAATTCCGTTGTTCATGTTACCGCTCCACAGTCAGTCTCACTCGCTGCGCCCCGACTGCTTCGCTGCTGTTCTGTTCTGCTCATGGCTGACCTGGGGCCAGAACAACCCGGAAACCGATACTGCTGTTGGTGAAGCCCGGGTTGAAGAGGTTGCGGTTGGCGCAACGCGTGTTGACCGCGTTGCTGCCCAAACTGCCGCCGCGAATCACGCGGTTGGAGCCCGTTCCTGGACCTTGTGGGTCGGTCGCGCTCCCGGCCGGGTAGGCGGCATACCAATCCTGACACCATTCCCACACGTTCCCGTGCATGTCCATCAGTCCCCACGGATTCGCCCGCTTCTGCTCCACCGGATGCGTCGTGCCACCGGCGTTGGAACCAATCCATGCGTAATCGCCCAGGGCGGTTGCGCCGATGTCATCCCCGTAGCCAATGCGCGTGTTGCGCGCTCCCGCCCGGCTGCAATACTCCCATTCCGCCTCCGTCGGCAGCCGGTATTCCCAGTCCAAAGGGATCCGCGACGCGGTTCGCTCCGTCGTCGTCAGGGTCGTACAATACGCCACCGCTGAAGTCCACGAGACCGTCTCCACCGGCCGATTCGTGTCGCCGGTGAAATTACTCGGGTTGGCCAGTCCCGTCACTGCCACGTATTCGGCCTGCGTCACTTCGTGCACTCCCATCCAGAATCCCTTCGTCAGCGTCACCCAGTGCTGCGTCTCATCTCCGCCCCGCCCCGGTCGTCCGGCTCGTCCGTCCGGCTCCCCATCAGGAACTTGCCCGGTTTGATCCACGCCATCCCCCGCGCCGGGAAGACGGTCTCCGGCGATTCTTGATAGGGAGGCGTCGTCAGCGAAAACCATTCGCTCCCATCGTTGCCTTCGAAATCGCCATTACTCCAGCGGAGCATCCCTTCAGCAGCGATTCCTACAGTAGCATTGTCTTTGAGAATGACGGTTCCATTCACAGAGGCCGCAGGAACGCGTATCCCACTGACGCGATTCGCAGGTTCGGCGTCAAAGGCTCGCCCTCGAACGACACACGCTCATGGGATCTGACTGTGTGGTTTAGGTGAGACTGACAAGCTCCCCTTTCCACGAGACCAAGAACCACTGAACAAGAGGGCCGGGCGGATTGGAAAACGCACTGCCAATGATCGATGAGCCGTGCAATGTGAATATGGCGGAAATGGCGGAAATGGCGAATTACGTCGATGATTAAAAACTGGACAGCGGGCACTCCTGACCGCCTGCCCGCTTTCTTGTTCGACATTGAATCGAGCAAATCTGTATCCTTCAGATTGTGTGGAACGGAACACTACGGCACATCCAATTCGATTATGAGCTGATAGAACCGCCGGGTCTCCATCGGGTCGATGTTTTCATGATCCCAATCGAAATCGACTTGTTCAGTGAGAACGTTATCGATGGTATGGAGAGTTGACCACATATCTTCGCGTTTTGTCTTGCTCCGAATGATGTAACGAATGCCCGCAAGTATCTTCGAAATGCGCAAGCTAACCGTGGTGCCGGAGAACCCGGTAACGGTGACGACGGTATTGCCCGTGAAGCTGACCTGAGGGTCTGTGCTGGTGCTGGCGTCGTTGTTGTTTCCCAAGGCATCGGTTGCCACTCCGGCAGCAATGCTGGCGATGACTGTTCCATCGTCTGTCATGCCGCTGACGGCAACATCGTAGGTGGTGCCGTCATTTGGAGCGATCTCTATGACGACATCGGTGGTTGCCCCGGCTGCCCCGCCCAGCGCTACGTCTCCAGTCGCGAACCCGAACACGGGTTCGTCGAAGACAGCGGTGAAGTGGATCGGGGCATCTCCGGTGGGATCGCTTTGACCAGCCGCCTGATTGATCGTCACGGTGGAATTGGTGACATCTGTCGAGTCAAAAACGGTGAACGTTCGCGTGCGGATATTGTTCGCTTCGTCTTTTTCGGCGAGGGCGTCGTAGAAGTCGACAGCCCAAATGATCGTATGAGAACCCGGTGCCAACGGGCCAAGGTTGGCATCCACAATTTGAGCAATCGTGGTGAAGGGATCGACATCGAATCCAGTCGCTATGTCGCCAAAGGAGGAGACTCCGTCCAGTGTGAGCCTCGCTATGTGGGAATTTGCGAACGCCGTGGCGGTGCCGATATTATGATAGGCCAGATCGACGATCACGTTGTCCAAGTCCGTGATGATGGCATCATCTGTGTTGGTGCCTGTCTGATTCGAAATGACCAGGCTGTCGTCCCAACCGGCAGGCACAAACGGTGCGAGATCAGGGAGAAGCTCCGTGTCATTAAAGGTGACAGTGTTGTCCGTGCTGGTGCTGGCAGTGTTTCCGGTGCCCATGCCATTGGTAGCCACATCGGCAGCGATGCTGACGGTTACTGTCCCGCTGCCGGTCATGCCGATGGCCGCAACGTGAAACGTTGTCCCGTTGTTTGGGGCGATCTCGGTCACAATGGCTGTGGTGGCTCCGGCAGTGCCCACGAGGTTCACATCTCCGGTGGCGAACCCGGTGACGGACTCACTGAAGATCGCCGTGAAATTGATCGGCGAAGATCCCGTCGGATCGGCCTGGCCACCTGTCTGATTGATCGTCACCGTCACTGGAGCCGTTCCCGTGGCCGTGCCTGCGATGGCGAAATCGTAGGGATTCATGCCAGCCACATTGTTGGCAATTTCCACCGTCGCCTGGCGCGCCCCCGTTCCCACCGGGTCGAATTCCACATCGAAGGTCGCCGATCCTGCGGCAGCGATCGTCGCGGGCGACTGTTGGGTCACCGTGAAATCGTCCTGGTTGGTTCCGGTAATCGCAACCAGTGGATTTCCAGTCAGGTTCAGAACCTCGATTCCCGGGTTCTCGATGGTGAACGTCCGCGTAATCGTTCCGGTGACCACATCCACACTTCCAAAATCCGTGTGATCGGTACTAGCTGGCGTGATGTCGCCGTCTGGGATCGTCATTCCATTGCCAGTAACGTTGATCTGCGCCTGCGGTGGCAGAATACTCAACTGGTAGGTATTGGTGGCGCCTCCAACTCCAAAGATTCGCACCCGATAGATCCCCGAGCCCTCTGCAGTGGTCGAAGCTGCGCTCAGGGCAACGGTTTCGTCATCGGAGCTGGTGGCTGAACTCGCCAAAGGCGTTGACTCCTCACCCGGCGCGTATACTTCCATGCTCAAGTCGCCCGATGCGTGACTGAACGATGCAGATATAGCTAAGGCATCACCAGCCAATACTGGAAATCCGAACCAATCTTCGTCCGTGTCGAGCTGAGCTGGGCGTGTGCTGATTTCGAGTCCTGTTAAGTCGGCCGGCAGACTGACGATTGGCGCCCGCCGCGGGGTATCGTTGTCCTCGAAGGCATCCACCGCATTGGTGCGACCGGAGGATCCTGCCGGCATGGTGTTTGCGGCTGTCGAGACGCCGCGTGTCGTTCGAGTGAAACTCGAATCCGAGCGGGAAAGAGACACATTGGTGAACCCCGTGAACGGGATGTTCAAGATTTCCGGCTGCATCCAGGCCGCTCCGGTTCCTACAGGTGCCGTCTGCGTCGCCGCGTAACTACTAATCCAGCGCAAGTAATCCACGTTGCGCCCACCTGCGTCGAGCAAGCTGACATCTCCCGAAACTGAAAAGTGCCAGGGCCACCCGAAACCAGTGGCCTGCTCGAACAGTGCGGTTGCAGTGTCGGTGCCGGTAGAATCCGAAACTCGGACTGTGGCACCGGAGGCTAAAGTGAAAGATGGAAACGTAAAGACTGATTGAGGTAAATATCCCTGGCCGGTGATCTGCCAGCCTGTCAGATCGGCACTAACACTGCCAAGATTCTTGATTTCGACTTGATTGAGATCAATAGAAATTGGCATGACTTCTGTCATGACCAACGGTGGCTTGGCTGACGCACTGATGGTAATCGCACTGGCCTCCATTGCGGAGCCAGCCCCTGGATTCGACACTGTCAACATAACTGTCCCTGCCGTGGCAGCGGAATCCACCGCAAGGGTAGCCACGATTGCCTGCGGAGCGATCCAATCCGTTTCGGTCACAGTGACGTCAGCCGAATTGTCCGTTACCGTCGCGCCGACCGCCATGTCGTCACCAATGATCAAGATTTGATAGCTCTGCCCCGGCAGCATTTGCTGAGCGGCTACGGTGGCAATGGTCGGTGTCGGTGAGCCCGCGGTGGTGACGCGGATCTGGTAGGTTCCGTATCGCCCTCCGAGGTTCCGGCGGTAGGAACCGTGTCGGCAATAAACATAGAACGTGCCGCTTGCCGGGGCACGCCAGAGAATCTCTGGCGCTGTCTCGCCCGTGTCGTTGTTGCTTGTTGCGGTGTTCAGGCTGGTGTCGTGCGGATCGTCATTGTAGGCAAGGAGGTTGCTGTTCCCGTCGAGCAGATAGATCTCGGGATCGGGCCGCCCAAAGATCTGATTGGCTGCACCGTTTACTTCAATGCTGTAATAGGTATCCGCCACCGCACTGAACTGAAACCAATCCTCGTCTCCTCCGGGCTCGGCCCCACTTTGGTAAAAGGTATGTTCCACGAAGCTGGAAGTCAGGGCAGTAGCCGTGGTCCGAAGATTGTTCGGTTCAGAACTGTCTTCGGCGAAGTCAATCTGGTGGGAACTAAACACCGTTTCCATATTGGCGGAACTTCCCAGACTCAGCTCAAACCAGAGATCCCAGAAATCCTCCAGGCTGGTCGCTGGCAAGTCCATTACGCGCATTTCTTCCAGCACTTTCCACACGTTCGCGGCACCGCCGCTCATAGGATCGTCGTCTGTTCCCGGAGTCCCATCCGCGCTGCTCGAATCGTCCACGATGTCGTAGAGGGCGGCATTGACAGCGACTTCGCTCGCGCTTCCACCCGATTGCTGCACCTCGTAATCATAGTTGAAGCCACTGCCTGCCGCTCCGAAACTATCGCGGTCCATATAAATATTTGGAAACGGCAGCGCGTGGTGGTGCAGCACTGCCCCGTTCACCAATGTCGCAAACCCCTCGCTCCACGCCAGTCTCGGGTCCTGGTCATTATCAGGTAAGGTATGAGAGCCACCTGGATTGCGGCTGCGACCAAATTCATCCTCCACCCAGTGGCCAATTTCATGGATAATGTTTGGATCATCGTAGGCATCATCATCCGACATGTTAAAGCGATTGGTTCCAGAACTATAATTCGACCCCGTAGCGCCACTAGTCGGGTTCCAACCTACCGACAGAGACTGCGAAGGAAGTGCGCCGTCGACGGTTGCGATCCAGTCGGCAGTAAGAATACACATGTCCAGTGTGTTGAATATTTGAGATGACCAGTCGGTCGTTGCTACGGGGCCGATCGCAGCTGGCATCGTCATTGTGCTAAAGGCTACATCTGCCGCTGGCGTGTGAGCGGCAACATCTGTCGATGCATCGTGGTAACTGAATACTGCATCCCCGTTGAGGTCGTCAACGACACTAAAATCGATGACAGCCGTCTGCGTCGTGCTTGCCAGCGTCCGGACACCCACATTTCGAGTGGAGGAATCCGTTACAACGATACTGAAACTCCCATTTGCAGCGGTCGCGCCCTGGGCTAGAACGACCTGAGTTGTGGTGTCGAAGATTTCGACGTCAGCAGTGCGTACTGGCATCGGTGCCGTGCCGGTGTATCCCGAACCATTGTAAGTCCGATCGGTGTATTGAAACGTTCCCGTTGCCGTCCAATCTGCCAGTAGGCAATTCACCCCGGAAAGCCAGAGCAAAAGCCCTGTCAATACGGCACCACAACGGCTATTCCCATGGAGACTGAGACTGATCCGGCGCTTCATTATTTTGCCTTCTCCTGCTCAGGGTTTATTAATTCGACCACACCTGCCCCGGGGGACGATGGTGCAGGTGTCGCTACCGTCAGACCCCGAGTCTGGGCCTCATCCCGTGACATGTATTCTACGATGCGTCGCCCACTGGGAGTTGTAAACACAACGGGCACTCGCTCGGCTGAAGGATCTACAGCTGCTTCGACCTGGTTTGCCGAAACCACCTTCGTCACCCGGGCAAATACTTCTCCTTCTGCGTTGCGCAAAACGGCCTCAAACAGCAATCGAACCGGCTTGCCGTCGCTCTTGTCGAACTGCAGGTGCTCTGTCCTCTTTGCCGTTGCTGGTGCTCCTTTTGTGAGCAGGATTGCCGCGGGCTTTGCTCCATCTCCGACGCGACGTAACTTGGGATGATCGGGCCACACGACTTCGACCGACGCTGAAGCACTAGGCTTCACTGTGACCTCAATTGCGACAACGCCACCGGCGTCAGCTTCCCCGAGGACAACGTCAATCACATCAGGAGGAAGCGGGTCACTTGAGCGATCATTCAACTTCCCGCTAACTTCATCCGGGGAGATCTGGTCAGCGGAAGAAGTTGAGTCCCCGGCAGAGTCGACCGGTGGAATACTCTGTGCACTTCCCTCTGTTGGCAGAGACAGCAACGCCCAGAGGACTACTATCCAGTGCAGATTCGCATACGCTGATGATCGCCAGATAGGTATGCTTGAAGGTCGCACCACTTGAGTATTGTCCTTCAAAATGCAAAATAGTGCCCCAATCAGAAAATCTCGGAACAGGTGGAATGTGTCAGATTTGAACTCCATGATGTCAACTGAGGTAATCATCCGGTCATTCGCAATCACTTACGCGAGGTTACCCAGATGATGCCTGACTAAAAATAATAATAAACAGGAACGGTGATCTGCCGAGTGTCTAGTCTATTCTATTCTTATTGTGTCACTGGTGTCAATTATGACTATTTCAACATTTCAACAGATGGATACCAAAGTGATTGACTCATGTTTGTAGCCTTGATCTCTTGATCTTGACTTCTCCGCCGTAAGCCTGCCTCTACCGAGGCGGCTCCTACCCCCACCAAAGAGCAGCGCGGGCGCGCGATGGCTTACGTAGTTGACCATCACTTTGGCTTACACTCAGCCCCACCAAGTAGATTGACCTGCGGCAATCAACCTGCGCATTATGGTGACGAATCTTGTATATGCTATGAAACGTGAAAACGTTTTCTACCTTTCTTTCGGTGTTGTTGTGCCTGTTTTCGCTGCCAGGATTTGGCCAGGTTCGAACCGGAGGTGTCTATACGATCACCGCCGAGACGTTGGGATCGGGTGGCCGTCAGACAACGACGAGCACGACCTACACTGGAGATGCCACAGTCGGCACGTCGCCGGCGGGAATCAGCACGGTTGGGGTCTATACGACGAAAGCGGGCTATATTGGGCAACTCTACGACGTCGTGGGCCTCGAAGTGACGAACAATCCAATTTCCGTGAACGAGGGAGCAACGACTCAGCTGAAGGCGGAATCTATTCTCGACGACGACACACGTCTGGAAGTGCCTGCCACTGATGTGACGTGGTCGGTCGTAGGGGCGAGTCCGATCGTGGCACCGATCCCGACAAACGGTCTGGCCACCGCTAACAACGTCCACGCGGCCACATCGGCCACATCGGCCACTGTACGAGGAGATCTTGGAGCGGAGAACGACGAATTCGTCATCACTGTCAATAACATCACCGAAGATGATATGGGGCTCTATGCCGGAGACGGAATCGATGATGCATGGCAGGTGCTGTATTTTGGGGTGGGAACAAACGGACAGGGAACGGCAGAGGGACAGGCATCGAATGACGCCGACAAGGACGGGGACGACAACGAATTCGAATTCCTCGCTGGCTATGTTCCGAATGATCTTAACAGCCGTTTCCAATATGAGTTCACCAGCTTAGTTGGAACCACGGCAACGCTGACGCTGTCGAAAGTGATCCCTGGAACCCGCTACAAGATTTACGGAAAGACTGACAAAGATGTTGCTTTCGGCGCTCCTCTCACGACGATTGACGGCCTTGGAACTGAGCAAGCCGACCACCTACGATCACAATTTCGGCATGGGAGAAACCCGCTTCCTCTATCAGATCACCTTGGAGAAAGAGTAGGATAGGAATTCAGGTTGGCACTTGACTTGGCACGAAAAGACGTCAGCCTGACTTCAGCCCTTTTTTTCGCAAAATGGTTTCGATATGATCCACGACATCCGTAATGTCCATCGTTGAGGTATCCACTTGGACCGCATCATCAGCGACCACCATGGGTGATGCCTTTCTAGTCGAATCCTGTTTATCTCTTGCTGCGATAGGATCAGAATGCCCCTCTGCATGACGACGTGCTTCGCGCACTTTTTCAGACGCGGTCACAAAAAACTTGAATGGCGAGTCAGAGAAGACAACGGATCCGATGTCTCGTCCTTCCATGATGATGTCGGCAACAGAAGCGTAATCGCGCTGCCGGGCTACCAATAATTCACGCACCGCTGGAACGCTGGATACCGGCGAGACATTGGCATTCACTTGCGGGCTGCGCAATTCCGAGGACGGATCCACTCCATCGATTTTCACCGTTGAGATCCTTTCGCCATTGGCATCGGTGGCCAGTGCGCAATCGATTGCCAACTTGCTAACGCATTCCCATACTGCGTCGGCATCCGCAGTGTCGACACCCGATTTGAGCACCGCCCAGGTCACTGCCCGGTACATTTCTCCCGAATTGACATAGATAAATCCCAGCTTCTTCGCGAGCAATCGGCTCACCGTGCTCTTACCAGAGGCTGCCGGCCCATCAATGGCGATAGCCTGGAATCGTTTTGAAGTGCTGGAAGAATCTGACATTTCCCTCACTGGAGCAAAGAATCAACTCATGCGCAAGGTCCAGTAGCGGTCAACAATCGCAACCTTGCATTGCGAAACTGCGTATCCCTTGAAAACGTGAGACAATCATCGTATCCGAGGGTCGGAAAGCATTGGAACAGTTGCAGAATCAAGAGTGATCGACGAACTTTACAATGTGCTGTTCGCAACGAAAGATCAAACTGCCGCGCCATCTACTGGTGTGGGCAGAACTACTTCCTCATCATTCAAAGATCCAGTGATGGCTTTGCCTGGCCAGAGCCTGCATGAAAATGCACGTGCCCAGCATCATGGTCGCATTGCAGAATACATTATCGTGGCGGCGTTCACTGCGATCATGGCCTCGTTCGAGTGGGTGCGATCATGGATCGCTCTCCCACCACAACCGGTGGCAGTTTCATTCCTCGCAGCTGGATTGATCGTCTATGCAAGCGTGCGCATCTACCTGCTCACGCGAAAGCTGAAAGCGCTCAACGCCGAACGTGATGGACGCAAACGGCTCCAGGAACATGTGCAACAACTGGGCGATCGCGGCTACTACGCATTCGATGGGATCATCGACGGCTACGGAATGTCCATCGGCTCCGTGCTGGTAGGCCCGGGCGGACTTTTCGTTCTGGAGGTCAAAACTTACACTCAGTCAGGATCGCCACGCGACAGGATCGAGCAGCCGACTCCAGAGACTCTGTTCATCGGGGGACGCCCAGCCATCGGAAATCCGCTGCGTCAGGCACGTAATTCAGCTCGGCGGCTGGCTATGACCCTCGAGTCTCAGGGCGCAGCGGGATACAATCCACTTGCGCTTCTGGTCTTTCCCGGATGGAGAATCGGTAAGGCACACGAGAAGGGCGACGTCAGAGTCATCAATGAAACAATGCTTGCGGACTATCTCAAATCGAGGCCAAACGTCCTGGAAGCACGCGATGTGATCGTTCTATGTGAAGCACTCGACGCCTGCCGAGCAGCCTCGCCGGGTCATCGGTAGCTCTCCAACTGCTCTGTAGCTGAGGCAAAAATGGTCTAAGAAGCGCGAGCACTTTGCCGTTGAGTGTAAACAACAAACACTCTACTCTGAAATAATGGCAAGACGCGCAAATTCCGGCCTTAAGGCTGGTCAGATTATCATAGGACTCATTGGCCTGGGTGGAGCCATTGCAGGAGGCTGGTTTTTTCTCAATCGTACTAGCGATCCACACGCGACCACGCCGTCGTTAAACGTCGACGAATACCTGGAACGGTCCGCAAGCCTTGAGGGCAACACTTACAAATTCAATGGCACTGTGCAGGGGCAACTCAAACGCAGTCCTGAA
>JBNMNB010000167.1:0-17600 GCA_051270635.1 Verrucomicrobiales bacterium
ACCCCATTGAGCCCACCCGTCTCTCTTTGTAGCCTGTGGTCGATGAAACGATTAAAGCCAGCACAGCACGGCGCTACTTCCTAACATGCCGGCGACTGCTTCCTCACTTCCGCAACGCATCGCTTTTCTAGGCGATTACCTGCCTCGCCTCTGCGGCATCGCGACGTTCACGCAGGATCTCTGCGAGGGCGTAGCAGGTGCATTACCCGATGCGGATTGGTTTGTCGGCGCAGTCAATGATAGGGCAGAAGGCTACGAGTATCCGCCTCGTGTCCGTTTTGAACTTCAAGAGAAGGATCTCGATTCCTACCGCCAGGCCGCTGACTGCCTGAACTTCAACAACGCTGACGTCCTCTGCGTGCAGCATGAGTTCGGCATCTATGGCGGCCCCGCTGGTAGCCATTTACTCGCTTTAATGAAAGAGGTGCGGATGCCGGTAGTCACAACGCTACACACCATTCTAAAAGAACCCAACGCAGCGCAACGCCTCGTGATCGATGAAGTGGCCAGCCTCAGCGACCGGCTCGTCGTGATGGCTAACAAAGGCGCAGAGATCCTGAGTGAAACCTACGGGGTGCCCGCTGAGAAGATTGACATCATTCCGCACGGCATCCCAGATGTGCCATTCGCGGAATCGAGTAGCTTCAAGGCACAGTTCGGCGTGGAGGGTCGGCAGGTTCTACTCACCTTTGGCCTGATCGGCCCTGGCAAAGGCATCGAGCATGCCATTGAAGCGTTGCCGGAGATCGTGCGGCAACACCCAAATACGGTCTACCTCATCCTCGGAGCGACACACCCGCACTTGGTGCAGCATGAGGGCGAGCGTTACCGGCTAAGCCTCGAGCGATTGGCCAAGGATCGCGGAGTGAAAGTGAATGTCATTTTCTACAACCGCTTCGTGTCGCTCGAAGACTTAAAGGAGTTTATCGGTGCCACGGACATCTATTTGACGCCCTACCTTAAGGAAGCGCAGATCACCTCAGGCTCGCTCGCGTATGTGTTTGGGGCAGGGAAAACGGTGGTGTCGACCCCATACTGGCATGCGCAGGAACTGCTCGCGGATGATCGCGGCGTCCTGGTTCCCTTTCATGATTCCAACGCGATTGCTGAGGGCGTCTGCGGGCTGCTTGGTGATCCCAAGCGCATGAAGCGGATGCGCGGCGACGCCTATGCGTTAGGTCGGGAAATGATTTGGCCCGCCGTCGCGAAGCGTTATGTGGAGTCCTTCCAACACGCGCGTGCGGATCGCAAGGCCATGCCGCGCGAAGCGTTCGCAGGCTGGAACCTTATGTGACCTACGACAATGCCCGTATCACGCATGATTCCGTATGGCCACGCGAAGCGAAACGCGCGTTTGAGTGGTTCCTCGGCCGCAATGATCTCGGTTTGCCGCTCTACGACTTCACTACGGGTGGTTGCAGCGACGGTCTGCACGAGGACGGCGTAAGCGAAAACCAGGGAGCTGAGTCCACGCTCGCCTTCCAGCTAGCCCTCGCAGAAATGAACTGCGCCGAACATTGGCTCACACCGCGCCCCGTGCCTCTATCATGAGCATTCCCCTCTGCCGCCATGACCTCAGTGAAAATACCCTGCTATCGTCAGCATATCGCTTGATGAGTTGCTCAGCGCCCCTTTGGGCGAACGCACTTGAAAACCCCTAACACCTCATCCTATGAAGTCGCTCATTACCACCACCACGTCCAAGTCTATCATCGATACGGCGACCGCCCTACGTGTTGCGGTCGAAGCTAACGAGTTTGGAGTCATGCATGTTTACAATCTCAAGGAAACCATGGTGAAGAAGGGGGTCGAGTTCGACCACGATTGTCAGATCTTCGAAGTCTGCCAACCAGGGCAGGCGAAACGCGTCCTAGACATCGACATGAGCGTCTCCACCGCTCTGCCTTGCCGCATCTCGATTTATCGAGAGGATGCGAAGACCGTCATTGCCACTATCAAGCCCACATCGTTGCTTTCAATGTTCGACACTCCGCAACTGCAGCAGGTGGCGCAGGAGATCGAGGAAACGATTGTTAGTATCATGAACGAGGCAGCAGCCGATCAATGAGAGAGCCGTAAAGCAATGCGGCAGGTCGTCGTAGTGCAGGGAACAGAAGGGGCGATGCATCGCTTCACGGAAACATACGTCAACATTAACCAAAGAATGAAATCCTAATCATGAATCACAGCATTGCATATCGAATTGTTCGAAGCGAATTCTTCAGAAGCTATCAAGCTGCATTTACCGCCGGAGTCGGATTGCCTCTGGACTTCATCTCGGCTAACGAGGCGCACCGATTACCTTATGCCGGACACGATAATGAGAGTGCCTTCTGCCGATTGCTTCGGGAAGGAACCGGGCGATCCTGGGAATTGGCGAATGCCATCGTAGAAACAGAGGCACAAATAAACGGCGGGGCGATAACAACAACCACCATCGGTGGCATGCTGGAGTCCGCCATTCCTATCCGTAACGACAAGGTCACCGTGGGGTATCTGAGGCTGGGGCAAGCACGGCAAAGTCAGCCGACCGAGGCAGGTTTCAGGCAAGCCATGGCGCGCCTGTCTGAAAAGCACGGACTCTACGACATGACTCGACTGAAAGAGGCCTACTTCGAGGTGACGGTCATGCCGCTCAATCGCTACACCGGTATCGTTGAGCTAGTCGATCTGTTCGCCCATCAACTGGAAGATCACATCAATCGTCTAGTGCTCATGAGGCAAAAGGATGAGCCTGCCTCCATCGCAAAAACTAAACGATTCATTCTCGAGAATTTTACGGAGAATCTGACTCTAAGCCAGGTGGCCTCCCAATCCGGTGTCAGCCGCTTCTACTTGTGTAAATGTTTCAAGAAGGCGACGGGAACGACTCTAACCGAGTTTATCGGACGACTGAGAATTGAGAAGGCGAAGCAGCTTCTTTTGAATTCTTTGCAATCGGTTAGTGAAATCGCGCTTGATGTGGGTTTCAATTCGCTCTCGCAGTTCAACAGGATGTTTGTGCGTTATGTCGGCGAATGCCCAACCAAGTTCCGCTACGGAAGCAAAGAGGTTGAGAAGGAAGTAGCCGCAGGTATGCTGGATCGCCCCGGAGCGCAGATCACTTTCCTTCCCGTCGCCTCTTAACCATCGACTATTATGTGCCAGCTAACCTCCGATGTGAAGAACGATTCTCCAGCGACAAAAGAAGGAGGGCTCTGCTCCGCGCCTATTTCGACAACGCCATGGCCATCGCCATACATAGGAAAATCGCCGAAATGAGAAAGTTTGATACCCTCCCGGATAGGCCAAGAATATTCCGCTCTCAAGATAAAAATAGAAACACTCAATTCTAATTTGAGCCACCGTGCAACGCTCGCGGGCAGGGGAGCCAGGGGAGGTAAATCACCGTTTCTCACGCTCAAAACTCGTTGACGCAGCTTTATTGCTGCCCATATTGTTACCTACTCCGAGGCACTTGTGTCAATGGGGGCGTTCTGGTTTCGACTGATGATTTGAAGCCGGGGTCGCATGTCGAGGTTGATCGGTTGGCCTCGTAAAAAGCCGGTCAAAAAAACAATAATTGCAGATTCTAACGAATACGCACTCGCTGCTTAATTGACAGTGACGTTCCCCGGCTGACGCCTGCTGGGTCAGGGAACGACTACCAGCAGGCTAGTTGAGAAGCGGGGTGTCCGCGCTTTTCAGCAAAAATAAACAGGGCGACCGGGAGAAGCAGGTTTGCCAGAAGTAGCTGCCCTCCTTAAAGCAAACACTGGATATGCATGTAGAAGCCTCAGTGAAGGATTATTAGGACAGGGGTTCAACTCCCCTCGCCTCCACCATCTAACAGTCAGGGAGTTATGGTTGTATATTGCCAAGGTAAGAACATAGGCAAGAACAAGACGGCAAGAAGTAACAATGCCGAGGATAACGGTGATTGGTGACTCCACAGATTTGTAATCAGTCGGTCGTCGGTTCGACTCCGACAGCTGGCTCTTTCTTTCTTAGGGAGTTGTGGGAGAAGCGGGCAAGATGGCGTAATGAGCCAGTCTGTTTGCTGCCGTTCTACTGCCGTTAAAATTGCATGCTTTTAAACCTGCCGAGATTCGAGTTGTCCAGTTCCGGGTAAACTGAGGGTGGTATGATATGATTGCCATTGGCGAGTTCTCCAGCATGGAGGGCCTTGGTGATGCTGCTCGTTTGCCCTTGAGTGAATCGAGTCTCGCTGGATAGGTGAGCTCGGCCAGAATCTCGATCGTGTCACCATTGACGTGAGTGATGAAAGGGGGAGGACGAATCTTATGCCCTCACAGATGTTGCTGTCCTCTCCGCATCCGCCATTGCCGAAACCGATATTTTTGTCTGTCAATAAACGCCCGCCGCGCCGCATATCACCGTTTGACCCACCCACCTCCGCGGGGAGAATTAATCCTTCCTATCGGTGGAGAAACCAATACGCTTCGCGGGAATCGCCTTCATCCAACGGAAAATATAGCCAGTGATTGCCAAAATTTCCGATGCCAGACCCTAATCTGAGTGAGCCAGTGATGGGCGAATCCGACACTCGGACAATCGTGCGCCTCCTCGGTAATATCGCTGGATCGGAGGCGAATATTCCCAACAAACGCAAGAGGTTGATGGACGGCCTCTGTGACTTGATCGATGCGGATTCATGGTTCTGGTCAATGATCGGGAGGCAAGAAACAGGCAAGCTGCCAACGTTCTCCATTGTCCAGCACGGCGGTTTTTCTGAACATCAGCTGGCAGGCTATCTTGAGGTTCAGGAACACCCAGATATGGGGAAACTAAACGCACCGTTCCTTGCAGAATATTCTGAAAAGCAAGCTCATTTGACTCGACTCCGGCAGCAAATCGATGCCTCTGGCCAGTTTCAGCGCTCAGAGGTCTACGACCGATGGCGAGATATCGACATCGGTCCGCTAATCCTGTCATTTCGACCAACTAGCAGCGAGCAAACCAGCGGTATCGCCATCTTTCGGCGCTTCGATCGAGAGCTGTTCTCGCCGCGCGATTCGAGAATCGCTCACATCCTGCTCTCCGAAGTGGCTTGGCTCCACGATGGCGTCTCGCCCAAGCCAATGCAAAATCTGTCGCCGCGCCTGAATACCGTGCTCAATCTGATAATTCAAGGTCATGGTCGTAAGGAGATCGCCGACCAACTCGAGATCTCGATCCACACGCTCAACGACTACATCAAGGAGCTCTACAAGCGATTCAAGGTACACTCACAGGTCGAACTCATCCGTCGTTTTGTCGACGGCGATGGTGGCGACTTATCCTGACCCCGGCGGAAAATCCCGACTACCTGATCCCCCTTACCACCTACCCCCTAGATTTGGGGGATTGATCAGATGGGAATGCCTCGTAATGGTACCGGATTGCTTTCCGAAAGCTCAACCAGAATTTGAAATTGACAGATTTATGAAATTCCATCTCATCCAATTTCTACGCATCGTTGCCCATCGAATTCTGCCAGTCCTAGTTCTCAGTATCATGAGCCTTTCTCAGGCGACTGGCGATACGTTTTCTGCCACGATGGAGGCCAAGCGGCTACCACGCACGCTCCCCCCTGAGTGGGCTGGACTCGAGTTTTCTATTACGACGGTGTTCGTTCTGCTCAACGAACTTCCTGCTCCCACTTCATCTCTGGTGGACGCGGATACTGCTCGCTGGGAATGGGTCGACGTTGAAACGACGTTGGAGGGGATTGAAGATTTGTTCAAACTTGCTCTTGAGATCAACGACGAGGAGCAAATGTTTTCAGAGCCGATTGCTGGTTTAAGTTTAACCTTGAATGGAGGGCCTGAATCTCCAGTGGATGTGAAGGCATTGGCGAATGGGGCAACATCGGTCGTGGTGTCTTGGCGTTACCCCCATGCCTCCGGTTATCATTTTGATGTGTATCGATCCAACACAGCAAACTTTGATGAAGCAGAAAAAGTGGGCGATGGGGGCAATGCTTCTCCCTATGCCGATACCACCCCCGAAGCGGCTGACGGCTATCACTACTGGGTCGTCGCCATACGTGAGTCTGATAGTGCTGCCAGTTTCCGGGGAACGATTGCCCCCGTCATTCCGATACCTGATGAGGATGTCCCCGAAATTCAAAGCTTCGGGATCCAGCGCGTCAATGATTTCTTTGGTTTGAGTTGGCACGATGCGGGAAATGAATACAAATACCTGCTATATCAAGATGGCGAAGAAATCGCAGAGGTGTGGGACTCGATCGTTTCGTTTTCGGGACATGATGATTTCTTCAATCTGCCTCTTGAGGGGGGGAGAGCGTACCAATTTAGTGTTGCTGCGGTCCGGATCAGCGATGGCGAGATCGGCCCGCGCAGCGCCGTCATCAAGGTGGGTTTTGAAGATGATGAGGAAGCGCCCGAAATTACCGGAGTCTCCGGGAACATTACCCAGCAGGCAAACCACGGAGCGGGGAACACGGTGGTCACTTGGAATGCCCCCTCAGCAACCGACAATGTAGGAGTCGAAACCTTCGAATCCACCCATAAGCCTGGCGACTCGTTCCCGGTAGGGGTAACCACTGTAACCTACACTGCTCGCGATGCCGCCGGGAACGAGACTACGGCCTCGTTTCTTGTAACAATTATTGCGGCCAATACCACATCAGATGTCGTTTTCGCCAGTCTCGGTAAAGTCCGCCTCTTTGAGCAGCATACCCATCATGGCGGCCCGACAGTCGCCGCAAGTTCCTGGGCTTTCGAAGCAATCGCTTTGGCAAAAAACGATTCGGTGCGTCTCAATTCGGTAACAGTGAAGCCACAATCACCTCAGGGAGAAGCTCTTGAGCTTTTCCAAGTCGAGCGCCGCATCGACACTGAACAAGGCTACGCCACTCAAGCGGAACTCGATGCCGCATTTCCTGACGGTGAATACACCTTCACCTTTGATACTCCTAACCAGGGAGGAATCACAATGGCCTTCACCTTGAATGCCGAAGGCGCTCTCCCCCTGTCGTCCAGAGGCCCGCGTGTCACGAACCTGATCGCGGCTCAGACCATCGACGCGAGCACTGACTTCGCGCTGCGTTGGAAACTACCCGCAGATACCACGGATATCGATGCGATCCGAGTTCTGATACGTTCGCCAGATGGCCGGGATCTGCTGAATCAAACACTTCCAGCTACGACAACTTCACTGGCCATTCCTGCAGGAACATTGGATTCAGGATTCGATCACTATGCGGAGATCTCACTAGTTCGCCGAACATTGGCGCAGGCAGGATTCGAAAACGCCGCATATCCGGGCGTAGCGGTGGAGGCGTATTTTGCAACCAAGACCACATTCTCTCTCAGCGCCAAGGCATCTCTAAACTACAACGCCTATCGCAGCCTGTTCTACTCAAATCCAGACAGTCAGGCTTGGAACAGCAACACGGACGGTGACGACTACAATCTACTCGAAGAATACCAATATGGTTTAGATCCAACCAAAGCCGATCAGCCCCAGTCTCCAGTGTATCTACGGCAGAATGGCCGTTTTTACTATTCTGTCCCCAGAATAGCAGGAATCGGCATTGGAATCACTCCGCTTCAGGGATCAGTGAACCTTTTAGACTGGGAACCAGTCGATGGCATCGTATCTCAAGGGGCTCTAGATCTCACTGGAACCCTTCCGCGAGGGTGGGTTGATCTGGAGATCCCAACCGCGAACCACTCAGAGTATTTCGTTCGGCAAACGCCTCTGAGTTTCGACGAAATCACTCCATCGATTACTGCTGTACGAGGAAGTAAACATACCGTGGGAGACAAGATTGTTCTGGAGCTGCAAAACTTTGACCAAACAACTGAGAATCTTACAATCTGGTTCGGCGATACCGAAATGCCTGTAGTCGAATTTGATCGAACCGCAGGAACGGTCTCAACCGTGATTCCACCAATTCTGAATTCGGTAGCCCTGAGCATTGATGTCGGCTTTGGCCCCAGAGAATCGGGTCTCACGATTCAAGCCAGCGCCATCACTCTTCCCCCTGGAATGACGTCAGCACACGTCGAATCACGATTTGACGTTGCTTTTTCCAACTTGGCTCTAAAAATTCGAAAGGATGCAAACGCGTCCGAGTCAGCCGACCCAACACTGATCGCCTGGGGCGAAGCTCTCGCTGACATACTGAGTGAAGCGACTGCCTCAGTGGCCACCTCACTGAAACAACTCGATCCGGCGGACAGGGACGCGATCAATGCCTTGTTGTTACGCTCCGGTTTCTTGGACGAACTTGAGAGCATTGAATTTGCCGATGCTCAAGCCAGAGAGCCTCGCGACGGTGAGGAAGCACCCTCCACCTGGGACACTATTAGGTCTAATCGTCAGCACCTAAAGCTAGTAAAACAATTCAGCACTGTAGCTGATGGTGTATCGTTGATCACTATCGCACTTGGTATATCACCAGACCCTTTTACAAAGGCGGGATTGCCTTTTACGATTGCATTGGAACTTGCCCCAGCCGTTTATGAATCATATATAGCCCACAAGAAGCCAATAATACTGACACAACTCAAGGCGCAAGTAGAGGCGGAGCACATCTACAGAGGGGAGGAGTATCCAGTCACTTTCCACGGGGATTTTGAAGCTATCGCAGGAGGAAGTTTTACAGTTGATGCTGTGTTGCAAAGTGCCATTACACTGGTCGCCGCGAAAATTACCAGAGTCGTAGAGAAACTATGGAAAGCTGGAAAGCTAGCGAACTTCAGCAGTCTCCAACAGGTGAAACGATCTGTGGAAATTACGTTGGAGAAAGTGAAGGCGTGGGTGCGCAGCATTTATAAAAAGTGGGATCTTTTTGATAAATCTGTAAACGTTCCAACCGCCAACGATGTCATGATTTATGTAGGCGGAGGACATGTGCCTTTCAATATTAATTGGATCGACGAAGAGGGGTTGTGTGTCTATTTTAGTAACTCCTCCGAGATTATACCTACCATGACAGGGCTAATCAAAGGGCAGATAAGAGTGGAAGATACGGAAATTCTTTCTTTGTTCGAAGAAGATCAGAAACCGCTAATCCAATCCTTCGCAGTGACAACTCTCGAGGCAATGGCCGAAAACCGACCACCTCATATTGCTCAAGCTCCTACTCTTGCGGTATCAGATTCCCCTATTGTATCTGGCAAACTTATCTTGGAAGATGATGACCGATGGGCATGTTCCAGCCCTAGCCATGACACTGGAAATGACGTAATCGCTCTGACACTTGTCGAAAAGACAAAGCCGAAATATGGGGTTGTCATGATCGATCAGGGAAGCGTTATCGATAGCGATATTCTTAAAGATAAGGATCAAAAGGAATTCGTGATCACCTATGAGTTGAATGAGCAGTTGCCCAATCCTGATGTTATCAATGCACAGGATGTTACCGTGTTCTACGAGTCACCTACCGATCCCAGCTCAATCCAGAATGTGCCTGTTCCGTTAGAAGCCAATGCACCAGAGCTATTGAAGGACACATTTACGTTGTCGTTTAGCGACTCATTCGACACCAAAGAAGTCGAAATCGAGGTGGCTCTTCCAGAATGCGAGATTGAATTTCAACTCCATCCTGATGATTTGGAAAGTGTCCCTGGAATACTCCAAAGTCTAGTAGGTGACAACATCGTCGCGATCGCGAGCTCTTTTTGGTTTTATCCTGATCCAAATGAGGAACATCTCGAACCGATTGAGATTCGCTATCGCGCCAAGTGCAAGGGGGAGAATGGAGCCCAGAGCGACTGGGCTACCATCACCTTTTCACCAACCTACGACGCTACAGGGTTTGTGGAGATTCCTGGCGGAGAGTTCGTCTTTGGAGGTCCGGACACGTATACCAACGGACGTAACGCGCATTCCGAACCGGTAACGATCATGATGACTCCTTATTCAATAGGGCGCACCGAAGTTACCAAGGCTGAATGGGATGACGTGCGAACATGGGGACTCGAACATGGGTACTCGGATTTGCCAGAGGGTGGCGGTATTGGGCCGTACCATCCTGTCGTTGCGGTGAATTGGCATGATGCGGTCAAGTGGTGCAATGCTTTGAGCGAGAAAAAGGCGCGACCGCCATGTTACACTGTAGATGACCAGATCTACAGATCTGATGTGGGTCGCCCCGATACCAATTATTCATCAAATGGCTACCGGCTTCCCACGGAGGCAGAATGGGAGAAGGCCGCACGGGGAGGGCTAGAGCAGAAGTTGTTTCCATGGGGGGACACCATTTCTCATGAACATGCCAACTATTATGCATACGGGTGGGGGGTTAGTCTCATTTCTGTTGCTAAGATTGAAGATCTCACTGAACGCGATAGATCTCGCATCGTCGTCGCCCGGGTTGGTGACAAATTACATCTGCGCGTCTTCGATTTCAGTGGTGCCATGATCTTTGATGAAGTAGAAGACAATATGGCTGCCAGTGGGGAAGACCTGATGGTTCTGAAGGAACTCATCAATTCCGAAACTTTCCCGGACAATTCCAGATTAACAGCAAACGAAAGATATAGACTTAGCTCTACTGTTAGTGATATCGTTCGTTCCGAAACAGGAAGATCTCTGTGGCCCGTTCAGGGTACCTTTAGACCCCCATTGGCTTGGGTATTGGAAGTCGAGCGAAGCCCGGATTTAGGGTTTCACCCTGCTTGGAACTTTGGAACGAGTCCGGTTGGAAGCTTTGCTCCAAATGCATACGGAGTTTACGATGTAACGGGAAACGCCCGAGAATGGTGCAATGATTTTGTTGCAAATGCCGGTTTTTCTAGGTTTCTCGTCTATTGGGACATTGTTGATCCTACTGGATGGGAATATGAGAAGATTCTGGACGATGGCACCGTGCTTGACTGGACGGAAAGAGGCGGAGTTCGATTGCCTCGCTCCTCTCGTGGGGGAGGTTGGGCCAGCAACCCAGCGATAGTCTTCCACCGCCACGCTTTAGAGCCCTTTAGTCGCAGCATCGACCAGGGATTCAGGCTGGTTGTGAGAGGGGAACCATGAACGAGGCAAACAGCGTCAAATCGTGCCATCACCTCCGTAGAATTACTGTCTGACAATCATGAAATCGAAAACGATTAGCCAATCCATGTCGAAGAATTTCAAACCTTATCGCGCACGCAGAATTCCGTCACTCGGTGTGCTGCCTCTTGTTCTTTCATTGTTCATCGGTGGGTTGCGAGCACAGGAGGTGGTGACGAACATTGGGAATGATGGGGTAGGATCACTGCGGCAGGCGATCGCCGATGTGGTGGACGATGGGACGATCACATTCGACGCCGAGCTCAGCGGACAGACCATCGTTCTTGGGGGCCGCTCCCTGGGGATCAAAGACAAAAGCTTGAGCATCGACGCCTCCGCTCTCACCGACGGCATCGTCATTTCTGGAAATCAGCGAACCAGTGTCTTTTGGGTTGATGAAACGGGTGGACTTTTACTCGACTCCGTTTGGATCACCGAGGGAGTGGGCTATGATGGGGGAGGCATTTACAGCCGCGGGGAACTCCAAATGTTCAATTGCACGGTTTCAGACTGTGTCGCGCGGGGATACGATTTTTCGTCTGGCGGTGGTATCCATAATGGTAAGCCAGGAGACTGTAGATTGACTAATTGCACCTTATTCAACAACCGCTCGGAAGCAATAGCCCGTCAAGTCCACATTCTCTCGGGCGCGATATTCACAGCCTGGTACCTACGCATGCACCACTGTACCATCACCGCCAATGAAGGAGGTGTGGGTGTTGCCAGTGGGCGTAAGTGCTTCTTTCGCAATACTGTCATCGCGGGGAATACGGAAGCCGACGTTACTTATAATCTGGGTCAGGATCCCAATTTTTTCTGGAGTTCGGGTAATAATGTGATCGGATTCGGGAACGCGGTGGACGGGTCGGTTTTCACGAAGGACGGGGACGTCACCGGGGTCATTGATCCCAAGCTGAGTGTGCTGTTTAACAATGGAGGCCCGACGCCGACATGCAGTCCGTTGCCTGGCAGTCCGCTGCTCGATGGTGCGTGGGGCACAGGGCATACTTCGTGGACACCTCTGACCACCGACCAGCGCGAGCAGGCCCGTCCGGCGGGTTCCGCACCCGAAATCGGAGCGGTTGAGCTGCGGGCCGGGGAGTCTGTCGTGAAGGCACTGGTCGTCCGGACCGAAAGCCTGATCATGTCCGAGGCCTATGGCACTACCATGGCGACGGTTTCGCGGACAACTGGAAGTGGGGGTGGGGCGCTGACCGTTTCGCTGATATCCTCTGACATCACCGAGGCAACTGTACCAGCGACAATTGTCATTCCGGATGGAGAAATTTCGACGGAATTCGTCGTCACCGCCGTGGATGACGGCGAAGAGGACGGCAGCGGGGAGGTGATGATCACCGCGACCGCATCGTCCTTCCAGCCAGGCACTGATATTATTACAATTGCCGATGACGAGGCACATACCACCGTCACCACTTTGGCTGACTCCGGCCCCGGCTCGCTGCGCCAGGCGATGCTCGACGTGCCTCGATTCGGGCGAGTGAGCTTCGCTCAGGCTCTGAATGGTGCCACGATCCAGCTCGGAGGCGTCGATTCCGATCGACTCCAGATTATCAGGAGAGAATACACAATTGACGCTTCCGATCTGAGCGATGGTGTCACCGTCTCCGGCGATGGGGAGCACGGGATATTCTATATTGAAAATTCCAGAATCACTTTTGATCACCTGACCATCGCGGACGGTGAGGGTGGCATCTATGCAAGCAACTCGGATATCACGCTCAACTATACGTCCGTTGAGCGGAATACCCTCAGGATTTACAACGGCCAAATCGGTGGCGCCGGAATTTCGCTTTGGGGCGGTGTCTGCACCATCCGGAATTCCACCATTTCGGACAACTCGGCGCTGACTATGAGAAATACCGGGGCCGCCGTTGGTGGAGGCATCTATGCCCATCAGGGAAGCACGATCCTCATCGAAAACTCAACGATCTCCGGCAACTACGCCGACGCTGAAGGCGGCGGCATTCACGTCGGGCCGGGCCAGACCGACAAGTCGATTCTCATCAATAACTCGACCATATCCAACAATCATTCCGGCAGATACGGAGGCGGCTTCTCCTTCGTGGATGGGGAGGCAACACTGCTGAACTGCACGCTCATTGGAAACACCGCCGATCAGAAAGGAGGCGGCATCTCAGCGAGATCACAAGTGACGATAACCCATTGCACGGTGAGCGGGAACACTGCTCCGGACGGCGAAGGCAGCGGATTGTCGATCCGAAAATCCATCATCACGAATTCCATCATCGCGGGCAACACCAACAGTGACATCGATTCGATCGACCCACGCCTCATCACCAGCCTGGGCCACAACCTCATTGGAAACGGTAACGGTGCGGGGGTCTTTATTGAGACAGGAGATGAAACCGGGCAAAGTGATCCGATGCTGGCTCCTCTGGGACAATACGGTGGCACAACTCTGACGCTGGGTCTCCTCCCGGGCAGCCCGGCCATTGACGCCGGCGCGCCTGACCCGGACGTGACCACCGACCAACGCGGACGAATGCGCCCCGCTGGCGCGGCTCCCGACATCGGCGCATTCGAACTCCAGCCTGCCGAATCCTTCGGCCTTTCCTACACCAGCTACGCCGCCCTGCACGGCATGGAACTCGATCCCGCACATGCGGACAATGACGGCAACGGCAATAGCGTGCCTGATCTGCTCGACTACGTAATGGGTCTACCGGAAAGGAATCTGCCGGACACGATGCCGCATCTGCTCCCGGTCGGAAGTACCAACGAACACCCTCGGTTGCTCTTCATCCTGCCCGCCGAACCAAGGCCCGATGCTGTGTTGACCGTGAAATCAAGTTCTAGTCTGCAACCCGGCAGTTGGGGCGTGCTGACAATCAAGGACGGCACGGGACCGTGGACGGGACCTGCGACTGTGAAGGAAATCGTGAGGCCGGCCGGCTGCCTCGAGATCACCGTCGAACTCACCGAGACCATCGGCGAAAGCGGCCCGGCATTCATGAGACTCGAAGCCACTTTACAATAACTGGGATTCCAGAAAACCCCGATGAGGCGCGCTGCGTGACGCCAACCGGTCGTACGCAAGTTTGGTCAGAGCCGCCAGCCTAGTTATCAGCTTCCTGTGAATCTTGATGAAACCACCGTCACTATTCATACATCGATCACCTCCGCTTCACTCTCCAACTCCTCGATTCGATCCTGCAGTTCCTGGTTGTAGCGCAGGAATGGTTCGATGCGTTGCGCCATCGGTTTCACACCAAGTGCAGCTCTTGTCCACGCAGGGAGTCTTTGGGAGGAAGGTGGTGCCAGTCCTGCAGGCTGGAGTAGCCAACGTCCATGCCCGTATGGTCAAAATACTCAGCCGACCAGACACTCGCGCGGCCCAGTGCTCCTAGTGGGAATCAATCCTCCGATGTCCGGATTCGAGACGCTGTTCGCTTCCTCCGTAAACGGCGAATCGTTCACATCGATCGGCTCGCTCACCACCAACTCGACGACGGCTCGCTCCGGACTCGATTCGATCGGGCGTTTTGATCTCACGAGTAGCCGACGAGCATGACAGTGACCTGCAACACTATTTTCTAGTTGGTTTTCGCTGATTCGTCCGGCTCGCTCATCACCATATTGACGACGATTCGATTCAGACTCGCTTCGATCGGTCGATCGGTCGGTTGTGATCGCTTAGCGCGGGGAGCAAGGTTCCATTCCGGATCGATGCGTTTCAACAAGCAATCGGCCGCGCGCCAGTCATTATCCAGGATCGCGGCCTTGAAGATGATCCCTCGGAGACCGTTGATCGCCTTCGCTCTCGATCGCTCGAAGGCTTCGACGAACGTCGCTTCCGGCGTGTTGCTCAATCCAGCCTCGATATGGGACTTGCCGGTCGCAATGTATTTTCGAATCGTCGTTGGCGAAATGCCAACAGCTCTTGCCGCTTCCGCATTGGTGTAGCATTTCCTGATCGCCATCAATACGAGTTCGAGTCGTTCGTTCGAGATTCGCGGGCGGCCTTTGCGTCGATACTCCGCAAGTTGGGGTTCTTTCAGCATCGATCAGCTTCGCAGTCGTTTATCTGAAAACAACGATTTGGCGCGATTTAAGCGATTTAATTGGTCGATAGAGTGTCGTTATCTTGGATCGGGGAGATCTCACAGTTAGAAGGGGATTTGATCTTCTGTGTTCGTTGATGTTGCTACTGGCTGGTGAAACGCAGCTGGCTGCGCATTGTCTTTCGCTTGTTTTTGCTCGCTCGCCATTTGGCCTCTTGGACGAGAACCGACAAACTGCCAACGTTCGCCTACGATGCAAAGTTTTTGCTGCTGCTTACCCGTGTTACGATCTTCCCAGGAGTCAAGCTTCAGCCAACCTTCTACGAACAATTCAGAGCCTTTCCGAGCATGTTCTTTGAGGGATTTAGCAGATCGCTCCCAGAACGACACAGTGAGCCACGTCGTTTCGGACTCGCGTTCGCCATCGCGAATCCATGTTCGCTTTACGGCTAGGTTTATCTCAGCGACTGATTTTCCTGACGGAGTGAAATGGATCACAGGATCGGTTCCAAGACGGCCTACTAGTTGGATACGGTTCAAATTCATTGAGTTTTCGATGTGTTAGGATTGTGTTTTGGTTGCACCAAGAATCGGTTCTGAGTGCGGAAAATTGGTGTTGATTGCGCTCAATGCAGGTGAAGTGGCGGAGTTGCGTGCTTTCACTATTCCCATTTTCTCTCTACCGGACGCGGTTGAGTTCTCTCGTGAGTTTTCCCGCCTACCTATAGGCGGGAGAGAAAACTCACGAGGAATGATCTCACCGCGTCTATTCCCACGATTCCCACTTTTCCCAATCGTACTCTGGGAAAAGTCGATCTGCATAGTTGGGATCATTCTTCGGCCTCCTCAGTTAGTTCCCGGGGTTTCAAGGAAACCAGTTTTTCTCGGTGCTCCGTCCATTCGAAGAGCTTCCCTTCCGCGATGCAAAGATCTACGGCACCGCGTGCTGGTTCTTTGGCGAGTCCCTTTCGGAAGTGCTCGCTTCCGCTGCGTGCGTAGGTGATCAGATTGGCTTTCTTCATTGGATTCGCTTCGTCCATCCGTTCCAAAACATGCGCCATTTGATCGGCAAGTTGATCTTCGCCGTCCGGTGAAGCTAAGTCAGGCGGGCTTGCCTCCCGCCAGTAAATGCCATCTTCTCCGTGACAATAGAAGCGCGCGCGCTCCGGCCATCCGATCCGATTACCTCGTTTTGCTGCGATGAATCGAAAGATTTTTCCACTCATATCTGCTTGGTCGATCACGAGTGAGCAGACTGTCGAGTTATTGAGCCCAGCCGAGCCAGCGCTGGCATACGTCCAGTCTGAGCTATTCCAGTTCGATGTGTCGCGGAAATTCGTCTTTGGCGTGTGGCAGATGACGAGAATGCCGATGTCCAGATCTTGTGCGATTACGTTTAGTCCGAATGGCCCATCTAAGAACTCCGCTATGAGAGCTGCGTCTTTGACGTCACCTCCAATATATACTCCGAGTGGATCGACGATGAGAAGGTCGGGTTTCCACCGTTCTGCAAGAGACTTCAGCATCTGTAGAAACGAGTTGTCGGTAGTTCCTCGAAGCGAGATTGAGAGCGTCCGCTCGGCGATCTGTGCGCTCTCGTCTGAATCGATATCGAACGCTTCTTTTCCTAAGCTCCAGAAGATCGCCGCTTGGTTCGCAACAACCGATTTACCAACTCCAGTTGATGCAACGATCAGACCAGCTCGAGCGCCACGGCAAAGCCATCGATTCCCCAGAAGCGTCTTGCTGTGGTCGACCTTCATTCCGGCGAGAACTGAGAGCGATCGCCCAGTTTCGATCAGTTGCGCGGTTTCGTCGTCCGAGTCCTGCGGCGACCACTCCGGCGCAGTCTTCGCGATTTGTTCAAGCTCGGTCGAATCGATCGCATTGGCAGCGAAAGCGTCGCTAATGTCCGCTCCATGTTTGTCCGTCAATTCTGGACAATCACCTGCTAAATCCGAGTGGATCCAAACCATGTTGAGCGGCAGCAACTTTACCCTTCAGCGATTCAGCCACCACGTTTCTGTGCGCTTTGCCTGGCTTGTCGTGATCCGGAAGAATGACGCAATGACGCCCCGCCAGCGCGTCGGAAAAGTGGTCGCGCCATTTGCTCGCGGCCATCGGATTTGTCGTCGCGACAAGACCGTTTGCTTCGAGTGTGAGAACGTCCTTTTCGCCTTCGGCGATGAACACCAGCCGTTTCGGATCGGCGGCGGCGATCTTGTCGGCTCCGAAAAGAATCGACTGATTGCCGTTGAGTCCCGACTTCCACGCGGATCCAGTCCAGTGGAATTGGCGGAACGTCTTCTTGCCATCGTCGTACAGGTAGCGTCGAACTTGCATCTTCGGCGTGCCGTCGGCGTCGAGGTAGTCGTAGCTGGTGACGTGCGACGCTTTGGAGGATGTGCGCGTGGTCTCACTCGGGATCAATGGTGTGGAAAACTCTGCAGGGGAAATTCGCTTTATTGCTATGTTAGTGCGCCGTGCCGCGCACATGTGAGCTCCGGTTCATCTGGGTCGAAATCGCCCTCGCCGCGCCCTGCGCCGCGACTA
>JBNMNB010000168.1:0-17594 GCA_051270635.1 Verrucomicrobiales bacterium
CAGGAATTGTTAGATCTGGCGGCGGCACATGAATTATTGAAGCCAGAAGTGATTGGACTGCAGTTTTCTCGCATGATGAGAGATCAAAAATTGAAGCGCTTTTGTGATAGTTTCCCATCGCAGTGGTTGCAGCTAGAGCGCATCATTTCATCCAACCCGAACAGGGAGCAGTTCCCGGACTTCTACTTTCTAAAATACCGGGACAGCATGCACATGATGATGGAACCGCTGTTGATCTTTGAAACAGTGCTGGTGGAGAATCAGTCGATCTTGCAGCTCATCGATTCGGACTTCACTTATCGTTCAGCGCTCCTGCAGGAAGCCTATGAGGAACTGGCAATCGATGGATTCAAGAAAAAGGGGAACGAAGTCGTCGTGTTAAATTTCCACCGAATGCCGGTGACGGATCGCCGCAATGGTGGCGTAATCACGAATGCCGCAGTGATGACCATGACTTCAGGGCCTGAGCGCACACAGCCTATCACTCGTGGGGCTTGGGTCGCCGGTGTCATTTTTAACAATCCTCCGGAGCCACCTCCCGCGAATGTTCCCGTGTTAGGTGAGAAGCCACCCGAAGGTCAGGAACATCTTACCTTGCGCGAGCGCTTGTCGATGCACCGGGAGCGTGCTGACTGTCGCGGTTGCCATGAGCAGATTGATCCATTGGGATTTGCGCTGGAGAATTATGATCCAGTAGGAAACTGGCGCACTCACTACGTAAATGAGCGGGAAGTGGACATGGCTGGCACTTTGTATCGCAAGCACTCGTTTAGGAATATTGTGGAGTTTAAGGATGCGATACTCGCAGAAAAAGACCGTTTCGCTCGTGGTTTTGCAGCACATCTGTTGTCCTTCGCACTCGCTCGCGAGCTCGGGCCAGCTGATCAGATAGCAGTGGAAGAGATTGCCGCACGGGCAGCTGACGATGACTATCGGATCCAGACGATTCTTAAAGGAGTGATCACAAGCGAACCTTTTCTAACCAAGATGAATCCGAAAGAGGTGAAGAAATCCGCCTCGACCACCAGACACGATTCGCCTTCTGTTTCTCAATCATCAGATAATCAATGAACCACTCACGACGATCATTTCTCCGCGGAATGGGCAGCACTGCCCTTGCTCTGCCCTGGATGGAAAGCCTGTCCGTAGCCGCTCCTGCCGTGAAAGTAGCGCAGCGGATGGCGCACTTCTATGTGCCGATCGGTGTCGTGCGGCGTGGTTTCTTTCCCGGTGAGGCAGAACACATCATTCCCAAGGGCAACCTGGGCGATGTGATGGCATCGTTAGGGAAACAGAATCCAGATTTTTCAGTAAAGCCGCTCGATGCACTGACACCGACGATGCAGCCGCTGGAACGAATCAAGGACAAGGTTAACCTGATCACTGGAATGGATCGCACGTTTCAGGCGGGAACTGATGTGCATGCACAGTGCGCGTCATGCTACCTCAGTAGCGCTGAGCCGTATTCTGTCGAACGCTCAGCATGGCCACTTGATAGGACGCTGGATCATCTCGTCGGAGATCACATCGGAACACAGACTCCTTTTCCGACTCTGGAATTCAGCTGCAATACACACAAGGATAATAAGGAGTCGATCTACTTTGATAATATTTCCTGGTATGGGACGGGCCACCTTGCGCCTTCCATGCGTGATCCACGGAAAATGTATCAACGACTGTTCTCCACGCAGGAGAACCAGCGATTTCGTGATGTGACAGATCTGGTGCTGGAGGATGCGCGCTCGATGAAGCGACAACTAGGCTATACGGACAGTCAGAAATTTGCGGAGTATTTTGACTCGATCCGCACCATTGAAAATCAGATGGAACGTCTGGAATTGATGAAGGCCGAGCTGGGGAAAGTGAAATTTGCCGAACCCTCTGAAGCTTACCTTCCGCGCGGTGAATTTATCCGGCTGATGGGGGATCTAATGGTAGTGGCGCTTCAGACCGGATTAACCAATGTGACAACATTCATGGTCGGGCCCGAGCGTTGGGATACTCCCTATTTGTTTGATGGCCTATTCGATAAACCGCGTAGCCACCACGGAATGTCGCACAATCAGACCAAAATGATTGATGATTTGCTGCTGGTCGATCGCTTTCATATGGATCAATATGTGTATCTGTTAGAAAAAATGGATGCCGTAAAAGAAGCCGATGGCACCACACTCCTCGATAATACATTATTCACCTATGGTTCTGGATTAGGCGATGGCTCAACCCACCAGTACAATGATCTCCCGATTATCGTTGCTGGATCAGGCGGCGGAAAATTCAAGACTGGTCAGCACATTAATATGCCCGAGGGGACTCCTCTAGCAAACCTCTGGTTGACCCAGGCAAGAGCCTTGGGTCTTGACATCGAACGCTTCGCGGATAGCGCCGGCGAGATCGGAGCGGTCAAGACTTCATAGATTCCCGTTCCGGCGGAAGTTATTGTGGTATTGTCTAGGGCGAATGCACTAAGGCACAGTGGAACGGGCTTCAACCAAGGTTCTTCGATTCATTGCTGTTTTCCCCTAATCTCAGCAAGTAACTCCCACAGGTATACGTCAACCATGTAACCACTTGCTGCTGACATTGCCGGTCCAAGGAGTGCCTTTTCGATCCACTCGTCTGAGTATCCGTTGGCTTGCCCAGTCTTTCGTAATGTCATTTCCGCCGGTGCGCCGAAAATACCCAGGATGTATGGCGGAAGTCCACACGCGAAGAAAAACGCGATCCAAATTCCCAATGCAACAACCATCGGTGTGAGCAGAGCCCTGCCTTTTATTGCCGCCCACAGTAGTCCGCCCACGGTAGTTCCCAAGAAAATTGAACTAGTTGTCACCGCGAATCCTCGATCACGGCCAAAGGGACTTAAATCCCCGTGGGCTAGAACAATTGTTCCAAGTGACGCCCCCCAGGCGATGAGGCCAGCGAAGAACATTACTGAAATCAGACTCTTCATTTTATTAAGTGAAGGATGAAGGTCGCCTCTTCTTTGTCATTCGCTTTCGGGCCGTGTCAGGTAGGTTGTCTGGGGCTACTTGCGCGTTCTCTCTTTGTAGGATATTGAGCTTCCGTGCCCACGTGAGGGCGAAATCTTCAGCAAATTCTTCTCTTCGGTTCAGCGAATTAAACCAGGGTTGGTTGATGTGGCCGAGTTCGTGAAAAAGGAGGTGGAAGAGGTAGTAGGTTTTTAAATCGTCGAGTTCCCATACCTGAAACCAACCTGTCTCTTCTTCTTCCCAGCGTGCATCCCACGGTTCGTAGTGTTGAAGGGCGGCTTTCTTCGGGGGCGAGGTGCTCCAGAATAATCGGAGGTTTTCAGGAAAAGGATTGAGAATGATACACGAATATCTCCGCCTCGCTTCAACTCCCCTCCGCTTGTCTGCGCTCGTCATGCGAGGCATGACGACAGCGCGTAGATGCTTGGTGAGTTTGTTTGGCATCCGATCCAGCGTTTTCCTGATCTCCGCCTCTGACACCGGGTGGAAGAAATCTCGGGAAGGGTTGTCCTCGATTACGATGTAGCTATCCTGAACTTCCTCATCCGACAGGCGCGTCCAGATGTGACGAGAGAAAATTCGCGAAGCTTTCTCGGCCGCAGAGCCATTTTTCACTCTTCCGCCCTGGGTTTTTCCGATGTTCTTATTCCTGCGGATTGGGTTCCTCATTACTTGATGCGTTAGACGTTTGTCATTGCTGTCTCTCGATCGCCAAACCGAGCGCAACCTCCCCGAAGACACCGATGATTACTGTCCTTTCTCTTTGTGATACCTCGTGATGCAATATTTGCGTAAAATGTGATGTTTGACTGATAATAAGCTGAATTACCCGTATCTGCACTACGAATCTAATCTGCAATGCCCTGACGCACCTCCTTCGACCGATCACAACCGACTAATGAACAAACAGAATCAGGCAAGAAAGTGCATAGCTGCCCAGCGCTGGCAAGATGCCATCCCGATCCTCGTCGCTGACATCTCCGATAACGAGAACGATCCATGGTATCTGATGTATTGGGGAGCTGCTTCTATGAACTCCGTGAGTATGCTGAAGCAATGAAGTGGTTTTAACATGCTGAGAATCCCTGTGCTGCACACACATGGAAGATTCTAACACTAGGCAACTACTTCTTTAATTACTCTTCCTGCAACATCTGTAAGCCGGAATCGCCGCCCGTTGTGTAGGCGGGTAAGCTTCTTGTGATCCAATCCCATTAGATGCAAAATCGTGGCGTGAATGTCGTGGATCTCAAGCTTGTTGACCGCTGCTTTGAGGCCCACTTCATCGGTTTCGCCGTAAGAGACGCCGCCTTTTGCTCCTCCACCTGCCAACCAGTAGCAACCGGCATGCGGATTGTGATCTCGCCCGGTCGGTTTCCCATTGGAAAGCTGTGAAACCGGAAGTCGACCGAACTCTCCTCCCCAGACAACGAGGGTTTCGTCGAGGAGTCCCCGTTGCTCGAGATCGGTGAGGAGACCAGCGATCGGTTGATCAGTTTCTCCAGCGAACTGGCTGTGATTCTTTTTGATGTCACCGTGACCATCCCAACTGCGCGCGTTTTCATTGCCCCCTGAAAAGATCTGCACGAAGCGAACACCTCTCTCGACCATTCGGCGAGCCATAAGACACTGCCGTGCGAAATGACTGCAACGCTTCTCATCTAAGCCATAGAGCTTTCGAATGGGTTCAGATTCCCGGGAGATCTCAAAGCACTCGGGGGCTTCCTGTTGCATACGGAAGGCAAGTTCAAAGCTCTTGATTCTCGCCTCCAACTCCGGTTGGCCATGGAATTTTTGCTGATGTTCGGCATTCGCTCGTTGGAGAAACTTAAGTTGTGCCAACTGGGTTGCCTCAGATACCGCACCGAGACGATGCAAGTTCGGAATCGGTTCACCTTTGGATCGAAGCCAAGTGGCCTGGAACGCCCCGGGCAAAAATCCGCTGCTCCAGTTTCCTGCATGGCCCTTCGGTAGCCCTCGATCAAGCGGGTCGCTCATTACAACGAAGGCTGGAAGGTTCTGGTTCTCAGTTCCGAGCCCGTAGGTGACCCAACTTCCCACACAAGGATGCCCCATTCGCGTCACTCCGGTATTGGCCATGAAGAGGGCCGGGCTGTGATTGTTTGATTCAGTGTGGAACGACTTCAGGAAGGCCATCTTGTCGACGTGTTTTGACAAATGCGGGAACAGTGAAGACGCCCACATGCCACTCTGCCCGTGCTGTTTGAATTCGAAGGGGGACTTCAAGAGCGGCCCGACGGCATTGTCAAAAAATCCAGTTGTAGGATCGAATCCATCTAGCTTCTTACCGTTCGCCTTATCGAGTCCCGGCTTGTAGTCCCATGTATCGATGTGACTGGGCCCGCCGTTTATGAACAACCAGATTACCGCTTTTGCTTTGCCTGGAAGAATGGGTGGGCGGCTTAGTAGCGGATCGGCTCCTAAATCGATGTCTGGAGCTGCACTGGCACTGCCTTGAATAAGCGACTGCAGAGCGATCGCGCCCATGCCGCCACCCGCAAGTCGAAGCATCTCGCGCCGCGAGAAGGCAACATTGTTACGTCCGCAGTGTTCTGATTGGAAGTGTTTTTGACCCATAACTTTGAACGTTATTCGATGTAGATAAATTCGTTGGTGCCCATCAAGGTTTGGCAAAAATCGATCAGGCTGTGCTGATGCACAAATGCGCAAGCATTCTTGTGTTCCTGCTTGCTTGGTGCCCGTCCTAGTGCTCGTAAATAGATCTCAGATACGGGGTCTTCACTTTCCTTCAAGGATGCAGCGAAGAGTTCGGAAAGCTCTCGAATTTCTGGACTATTGATGAATACCAGCGCTTGTGCAGGTGTCGTTGTGATGGAGCGTCGTCCCAGGCTCGTTAGTGCATCGGGCCAATCAAAGAGCTGGAGCATCGGGATCAATTTGCTGCGCTTTACTTTGAAGTAGACACTCCGGCGTTTCATTTTCGAATCCAGCGTGCCTGGCCCGTAGAGCGTGTCATCAAGCGCACCACTTGCTGAGAGAGCGGCATCCCGAATCGCTTCGGCTTCGAGACGGCGTGCTGGACGCTTCCAATGAAACCGGTTCTGGGGATCAATGTTATGATTCTCAGCGTGAGTGCTTCCGTTGTCGCCCAATTGGTAGACGCGACTATTGAGAATCAGTCGATGGACGTGCTTCAGCCGCCATTCGTTTTGGATCAACTCTCCTGCCAACCAGTCGAGCAATTCCGGATGACTGGGTTCTTCTCCCTGAAATCCGAAATCATTAGGAGTCGCAACAATTCCGGCTCCAAAGTAGTGCTGCCAGATGCGGTTTACGATCACTCTCGCCAGTAGATGCCCTGCGCCGCGTTCGGTGTCGGTGATCCAGCGGGCAACTCTTGTTCGTTGCATCGACGTTTTCGATTCCGTAGGTCGCTCGACAGTCCAGTCATTCGAATTAGCGCCGTCGCGCATGAGCACGCTGAGAAATCCTGACGCTGCGACGCCCTGCTTTTGATTAACATCGCCCCGATTCAGAAAATAGGTCTGTTCATAGAAGTCTGGAATTTTGCCGCTCGACTTGTGCAGGGTAAGCGGCTTGATGTGCGCACCTTCACTGCAGATCATGACTTTCTCAGGCTCACTCTGGGGGCTGCCATCGAGCTTCCAAGTCTCTACCGGCACCTCTGAACGCACTGTCGTCGTAAACGCGGAGAGCAGAGAATAGTATTCTCGCGTGGGGATTGGGTCATACTTGTGATCGTGGCAGCGCGCGCAACCGATTGTGGTAGCCAACATCGCCGTGCCCATGGTTCCTACCATATCATCAAGCGCATCGTATCGAGCCCTCTCAGCGTCATTGATAGTGATCTGAGTGGGATAAACGCCAGCACCCAGAAACCCCGTTCCCATTAGTGCCAGTGGATCATCCGGTGCCAACTCATCACCTGCGATTTGCCAACGAACGAACTGATCGTAGGGCATGTCCGAATTGAATGCCCTGATGACAAAGTCTCGATAGTGGAATGCAAATGCCCGGTCTGAGTCATGTTCGAAGCCAAAGCTTTCGCCGAATCGCGCCACATCCAACCAATGCCGCGCCCACCGCTCCCCGAAGTGCTTGCTCTCCAGCAATGCCTCGACCACCTGATGGAATGCATCCTCGCTTTGGGGGCCAAGAAACGATTCGATGGCCTCGGATCCAGGAGGCAATCCTATGACATCAAAGTAGGCTCGTCGGATTAACTTTGTCCGATCAATGGGATTCGATGGCACCAGCCCAAGCTTCGTGTATTCGTGAGCGATGAATTGGTCGACTCCATTTCCCGACCAATCGTCATCAGCAACCTTAGGTGGTTGTTCGTTGCTCAGCGGACGATACGCCCAGTAGTCGCGGTCTTCTTGCGATATCTCAAGTGGTGCGACTTGGCCACTCACGTTTGCCAATGGCATGTCATACGCAGCCCCCAGTAAGATCCAGTGTTCGATCGAATCGATTTCTTCAGCCGGAAGAAGCGGCTTCTTTGGCGGCATAAACGGCTCTTCTTTATGCCGAATGTAGTCGACTAAAGGGCTCTTACTGGGTTTCTGCGGAACAACCGCCACTCCCTGGTCTCCGCCCTTAAGGAGTTCTGCGCGGTTCGCCATACTGAACCCAGACTTCACCTTGTCCCCGCCATGGCATTCAAGACAGTGTTCACGAAAAATCGGGCCAACTTTCGTTCGAAACACTTCGCCACTAGCTGCCATGCGGGTCGCATGATCCACAGGAACCTCCTCCGCGATCAGCCCTCCGTCGTTTACAAGGAAGATAACGAACAAACTAGGCAGTGCGGCACGAGTGAATCCCATCGAATGCAGCCTAATAGAAAGATCCCGAGCATGCGAGACTCATGGCGATTTTTTATTCGGCACTTGATCGCGAGGACGCGATCGGGGAAGCCTGCCTATTTCTCATTGTTCTTACCTTTTCCTTGCCCGGCGACGATGTGTTTTGGAGTGCGCATCCTCTGCGGGCCGCCTGACTAAAGCTTCTTTAAGAAGATGTCTTTGAACTGCACTATCATGGGTTTGCCAGATCGCAACTGCAAGCCGAGAATGCCCTTGAGGTCGAAGTGCCCTTCCTCCTGGTCAATCAGTTCGGAGCAAACCACTCCATTGATCTTAAGGATGATGTGCTGACCCCTGGCGATAATCTGGTAGTCGTTCCACTCTCCCTCCGGTTTCATTTTCGCCATGTTCTTCAGGTCAGTGGCGGTGCGTTTTCCCGAGGCGTCGATGACTGTCTTCTTCCCGTTCTTCGTCAACAGCTCTTCGCCCTTACGGGAGTGCAGCTCGTCGCAGACACCACCGAGATAGGGGCCACTCTGGTAGATGTCTGCCTGATAACCGACAGCGAGCCCGGTTGGTATGATCTTACTGCGAAACTGCACACCTGAGTTGCAGCCATTGCCCTTTACTCGAAACTTGAGCTTCAGCTCGAAATCTTCGATGTCGCCACCTTGCCAGATAATGAATTGGTTCGACGTGCAAGGTTTCTCGGGGGTCGACTCCCCCGTGATCGCGCCGTTCCGCACGGACCAATAGTCCAGTTGCAGCGCATTCCATCCCTTCAGAGTCTTGCCATCAAAGATGGACTCAAATTCGCCCGCCGACAGCGAGCCGAATGCCAAGACGATAGATGCAAAGATTTGCGGGAGTTTTGATTTTTTTTTCATTTCGAGGGTGCCTGTTGTGTAGACGTAAGTCGATATCGTGTTGAACTCGTGAACAAATCACAAGCCCTGATCGCTCGCCAGAAAGATGACGACCTTTTTCACGGTCGTCAGAACGGGAGGAGCCGCGGAATGAAGGCGGGGAACACGAGACAACTCAAGCACGGGGGAAATATTTCCAGATCCGTCGCCCTACCTCCCCGCTGCCACGACGCAGGCGAGTTTCCTTGCGCCCAGGGCGAAATTTTGCGAGCAAAGAGTGATGGCAAATCAAACTTCGGGGACGAGACCAACGAGCGACTAAATATTGCAGTTATCGGCGTAGGGGGCACGGCATGGTTGTGATCCAGCGTGCTCACGACAACCGCGTCGATCTCCTTATCCATCCTGCCGAAGTCGAACAATAGCGTGGTGGCCGCAGATGCAGTAGGCCGGTGGTAAGCTGAGCCTCGCCCAATTGTTGCGTTGCTGGATGCGGCATTTTACCGACGGGCTGGCGATCGGTAGCGAGAGCTTCATCGCGCAGGTGTTCCAATCCCTGCGCCACGCGTTTAGCGAATCGCGCGTATCCGGCACGCGCAAGCTGGATGGCGGGGATTGGGGAGAACTCCGCACGGCGAGAAAACTGAGGGTCAACTCGATCACGCCCAGCGGTGGCGACTAGCCCGTATTTCCGGTAGCATTTTTATCTTTTCGGGAGCGCCAGAAAAACGTTCACTGGCATCACAATGAAGACGCTCCCCATGATCTTTCTCACGATCTGCTCGATCTCGATCTGTTCGGCTGACGAAAAAAGCAAGGAAGGGAAGCAGCCCAAACCTGACGCAGAGGGTTTCGTCTCCATCTTCGACGGCAAAACTCTCAAGGGCTGGACGGAGAGCCCAAGCCGCAATGAGAAGGCTTGGGAAGTAAAGGACGGGGCCATCGTGGGCGATGGCGACAAGGGACGCGGCTACCTCATCTACGACGAAAATCGCGAACTCTCCGACTTCGAGTTGAAATTCAGCTATCGCCTACCGGGAAAAGGGAACACCGGTGTCAGCGTGCGTGCGCGCGTCGACGAGACCGGCAAGCGAGATTATCAGAGTTACCACGCCGACCTCGGTCACGTCGGTATCGGCAAGCAGGTACTCGGCGCCTGGGACTTTCACACGCCAGGCCGTAAAGAACACGCGTGCTTCCGCGGCGACCGGCTAGTCATCGACATAAACGACAAATCGAGAGTCACGAAAATAGCTAGTGCCGTCACCATCGACGACATCAAGAAAGGCGACTGGAACCAGGTCCACGTCATCGTGACAGGAAACCAATTTAAGTTTTCCATCAATGGCAAACCGGCGGCCGAGTTCACCGAAAACCTTCCCGAAGCGAAGCGCCTGAAAAAGGGCATGATCCAGCTGCAACTGCACGACCCGGCCATGATCGTGATGTTCAAAGACTTGCGGCTCAAGGTTCTCAAATAGATTGGGCTATCCACATCGAAATAGATCAGGGCGATGAAAGCTTCCCCGGTCGAAGAAGGCCTACCGTCGTGGGCAGTTCCGTTGATCCTAGTCGCGCCGACAATCATTGGCGCTAGTCTCGCTCTCTGCCCCCTATATCCCCAGGCTCCGCCCACCCATGACGCCACCCTTGGAAATCAAAGTTCCTACCAATTGGTAGGATGTTCAAATGGCTCAACCGCCGTAGTCAGCGAAACAGCTTCACGTGGGAAAAGTTCATGAAGCATTGGAACGGAAACTGGCAGCTCATTTCATCCGGGGTCATAAAAACGTTAATCCCGAATCCGTGCACGGTGCGGTTGGTGGATCAGTGATGCCCGGTGTCCCGGTTGATCGCGATTCCTTCCTGCGTCAATTGAGAAACCGTGTCTCCGACCGTTTCCTGTGTATTGGTTTTCTGCCGGTGCGCTCTAACTTGGTCGAGAATATCGACGTCGAATGCTACTTCTCGATATAGCACTTGGGCAACGCTGCCTTAAGCTTGTTTAATCGGTAATAAACTACAGTGCCAATTCCTTGAGAAGGTTCTGGCTAAGTTAAGTTGAATGCCTGCTTCAAAATTTTGACGGGAAGGTTTTCGTTCGGCGCATGTGCGGCGCAGTCGGAAAGTGCCAATCCCAGTAACAAAGTGTCGACTCCGAGAATATCTTATCTTATATCTTTGAATGCTTGGACGATCGGGATGCTGCCGCCTTCGCGGATCAGAGCAACGTCTTTGTCGAACGTTGCCTTTAAGGCGCGTCGGGCGGCTTTAGCAAAGTCTGAATGCGGATCCATGGCATAGGGACTGCCGGAATGCCCAGGGGTGAATTCAAGTCGCACAGTTTCCGGGCAGTGTTTGCGAAGGTGGGCCTCCACTCGAGGGGCGCATGACTCATGGAAACATTCTGCCGGGCGGCGGGAGTGACTCAAGCAGAGAGTGCAATGGATCCGCTGGCGGATCTGATGAATGTCGGCAGTTGGTCTGTAATTGTTCGGCGTTTGATTGCATTCAGATTCAGCTTGTCCCGGCGCAGAAGAATGCGGACACTCGGGGCAATGAAAATTTCCACTTCTCAGCTTCTTTCCACTGGAATGTGCTTACTGGCATCGATCGGTTTCCAATCAGCATGGGCCCAGAATACGACCAACTTTCCAACTTTGGGCAATGTTGTGCGCCTGGCACCGGGCCTGGATGCGGTGCTCGATCGCGAGGCAAAGCTGGAAGTCCTCAGCTCAGGATTCGATTGGGCGGAAGGGCCCGTATGGGTTCCAGGCGAAACTGCGGGCGAGGGACACCTGCTGTTTTCTGACATTCCTCCGAATCAAGTGATCAAATGGGTGGAAGGCGAGGGTACAAGTGTTTTCCTTGAGCCGAGTGGTTATTCTGGGGCCACGAAATATGGCGGCGAGCCAGGTTCGAACGGACTGGTGCTCGATGCTGAGGGACGTCTGGTTTCCTGTGAGCACGGCGATCGTCGCCTGTCAGTTTTGACCAAAGAGGGCGGCAAACGCACGCTGGTCGACAACTTCGATGGTAAGCGGTTGAATAGTCCTAACGATGCTACCTTCAAATCGAATGGTGACCTTTACTTCACAGACCCACCCTACGGGTTGCCGAATCGATGGGAAGATCCGCGGCGTGAACTCGATTTCTGCGGTGTCTATCGTCTGGCAACAGACGGCAAATTGACGCTTCTCACTAAAGAGATGACGCGGCCAAACGGCATTGCTTTTTCGCCCGACGAGAAGACGCTCTATGTCGCTCAGTCCGATCCCTTGGCTGCACTTTGGAAGGCATTTCCTGTGAAAGAAGACGGGACGCTGGGCGAGAGTCGTGTCTTTTTTGATGCCACTCCAATGGTGGGTAAACACAAAGGACTGCCCGATGGGCTAAAGGTCGACAGTGCAGGCAATCTTTGGGCCACTGGCCCTGGAGGAGTGCACATTTTCTCTCCAGACGGAGTGCCCATTGGCCGAATCGATACAGGTGAAGCGACCGCAAATTGCGGATGGGGTGGCGATGGCAGTGTGCTCTATATCACGGCTGACATGTATCTTTGCAGGATCCAGACGAAGGTGAAGGGAGCCGGACACTAACACTTTGGCTGATTTGCATATTTACGGCAACCATCACATCGGCATGACAGGAGCTCAGCTTCCGTGTTAGAGCAGGAGCGAGAGATTCTTCAGGAGTTGTTTCTCGTCACGGCCTTCGCCGTGGTGATTGCCTGCCCTGTATTTGCTGCCATTCGGCGCCAGTATCCAGATCTTAGCTGGAATAGTCATGGCAATGTCTGGACTTCACCGTTCGGTGTTGTTGAGGCCATATTCTCCGGTCTGGTGTTCTTCCTGGCATCGGCCATGATCACTGCCGCACCGGCTGACCCGCTGCCTCCGTCGGTATCGGGAGTGCTACAGGGAAGCCTGTTTTTTTCAGCGATCGCAGTAATGGCGATTGCCTATTTCGGCTGGATTCGTCGGCTGGATATCGTCGAGCTATTCGGACTGGGACGTCTCAAAGGTTGGCCATTAGTTGGTATTGCTGTCGCCTGGTTCATTCCTGCCGCGCTCGCAGGACTCGCCACGAAGTATGGATTCGATCAGTTCGTCTGGCGAGTTGCTGGCATGGAATTAGAAAATCAACAACTGGTGAACGCGCTGAAAGAGGGGGGCGTCGGACTCAAATTAACGATTTTTCTGTCTGCTGTGGTCATTGCGCCGCTCACCGAAGAGATCCTGTTTCGTGGGCTCATGTACGCCTCGGTGAAACGATACACAGAGCGCTATTTTGCCGCCGTGTTCAGCGCGCTGGCGTTCGCTCTTCTCCATGCAAATCTCAGCAGCTTCGCTCCCTTGTTCGTTCTCGGAATGTTCTTCGCTCTCGCATACGAGATCACCGGTTGTCTTGCAGTCTCGATCTTGATGCACGCATTTTTCAATGCCGTCTCGGTACTTCTGATCTTAAATGGCTGAGTCGAAAGGCCTGCAATCGACTACTCGGCATCCACTTGTTTGGTGGTGCGCAGATAGGCGACGAGATCGGTGACTTCCTGGTCGGTGAGTGTTCCCAGCAGTCCTTCTGGCATCATGGAGACTGGGGCAACATCGCGCGATTGGATGTCTGCCTTGGAGAGGGCGACGGGATCATCCTGGCCAACGACGCGCAGCGTCAGCTGGCGGTCGCTTTCGCTCGCGACGTTGCCTGCGTAGGTGCGCCCATCTCGAGTGGTGATCATGACCATGCGGTAGCCTTCAGGAATTTCGGCGCTGGGCTCGATGATATTGGTCAGAATGTAATCGAGGTTGGCGCGGTTTGATCCAGTGAGCTCTGGCCCGATGGCTCCACCTTTGTCGTAGAGTTTGTGGCAGGCGACGCATGTGCGTTCAAAGATGGCGCGGCCATTTGCCGATTTCGCTTTGGCAATATTCGCGTCGCTCAGAAGTTCGCGGTACTTTTTGTAGGCGGCTTCTTTGTCCGCATTGACGGCATCAATAGGGCCCCATACTTCGACGAATCCATTGCCGACTACTCGGCGCAGCTGGCGTGCGACATAGGCGGGGACATCCGTTTTAGGAACAGCACCACTCTTGATTGCTTTGGTCAGTTCCCAGCCGGATTTGGCACGCGAGGCAAGTGCCTGAACGGCCTCAAGCTTGTCCGCCGAATCAAATTTTCCATAGCTGTTGAGCAAAACACGCGAGAATCGATCGTCCTCGTACGCCGCCATTGCTCGAATGGCTTCTGTGCGCATGGCGTTTTCCCCGAGCAAGGCGATCAGACGATCCGCGACTTCAGGACGTCGCTGGCTGGCCAGCTGGCGTAGCGCTTGTTGCCGCTGATTCAGTTTAGCACCCTTATCATCTAGCGTCTTCAGCATTGATTCGGCAGCCGAGGTGTCCCCAAATTTTTGCGCCAGTTCAAGAGCCATGCGTCCGCTGTTGTTGGCACCTTGCAGGCGATCATAAATGGCATCCCAATTATCCGGTGCTTTGGTTTCTGAGCGACCTTCGAGTCCGTCTCGCATTCCCCTTAAGAGACCTTCCTGTGCCTGAGAAAGGCGGCCGAGCGCTGCGACCAGCGGCTCCAGCGCATCGGCGTCAACCAGGCGTCGGGCAATGTACTGTGAAATCATTGGGATCTCACAGACTGAGGCTAGTTGCAGTGCACGGATCGGATCTTGAGGAACGACGGGCTCGATTCCAAACCAGATCATGTGCGGGATGTTATGATCATCTGCATCTTGCGCATGGGCTACCAGTCCTTCAGCGATGCTCCAACGAGCCGCCGGGCTCATGCGTTGCAATGCTGAGGCAAGGTAAAGTCGCACCACGGGTGATGCTTCCGAGCGCGCCATCGCTTCAAATTTCTCGATGGCTACGGATGATGGGTTCATGTCCTCGCAAAGAAATTGCACCGCCCAGGCACGCACGTGCGGGTCATCATCATTGAGGGAAACTAGAAGGTCGCCGTCGTTCAGTCCTGCTGTGACATGAAGTGCCCACATGGCGCGTAAGCGGTGATCTCCACTACTGCTAGTCCAGAACATTTCCCGCAATGCAGCGTGTGTGTCTGCGGCAAGCTGATTCTTCGACGCACGATTCTGCAGCACTGTCCGTGCGCGTCGTGCGTGCCAGTTGCTCTTACTTGTTTGCAGGTCGACCAGTTTCGCATCGGACATGGCGGCAATGTCAGCAAAGCGACCGTCCCAGTCGGTTGCCAGTGACTTCTCTGGTGTAATGCGAAACACGCGGCCCGTATCTTTGTTTAATGTGTCCATTCCGCAGATGTCTCCATCGTGCCAGTCTAACACATACACCGCACCTTCCGGCCCTACTTCGACACTGAAGCCGATCCATTGTGCATTGTTGGCGAGAAGAAATTCATCGCCATGGCTGGCAACAAAACCAGATCCTGCAGGCGTGACATAATCGGTCAATACGGCGTGTTCGTGGATGTTCGCCATGAACATTTTGCCCTGTTGGGAATCGGGGAAGGCATCGCTTTGATAGATGCGAAGTCCGCCGTGCGCTGAGCGGTGGCGGTGGTCGACGATGGTGCGAATATCGCTGTAGGCGTACGGATTGTAGTGTTTTCCGCCCTGGCGATGGAAAATGCCGCCCTGAACCACGTGCCACAAATGAGGAATCACACAGGCGCTGATGAAAAGTTGTCCCTTGCTGTCGTAGTCAATTCCCCAGGGATTACTGAACCCATGTGCAACGACTTCGAAGCGTTCCTTGGTAGGATGGTAGCGCCAGACACCGCCATTGATGTCGACCCCGTCATCGGCCAGTTCAATCTTATCTGGAAAGGGATCCTTGTGTCTGAAAATGCGCCCCTTACCGGCGGGCTTGCCGACCTTAGAGGGCGTTGCATATCCCTGGAGTCCATACAGCCAGCCATCAGGGCCCCAGTGAAAGCTGTTCAGTGTTTCGTGACGGTCACGAATGCCCCAGCCAGTCAGGCGGACTTCTATGTCCTCCATGTCTGCCTTGTCATCGTTGTTTCTGTCCGGCACGAACAGGAGATTGGGCGGCGCTCCCAACCACAGGCCATCCATTCCTACGGCAATCCCTGCTGGAAAGGGGATACCTTCCAGGAATACTTTGCGGCTGTCTGCGACGCCGTCGTGATCAGTGTCTTCAAGGATCAGAATCCGACTGTCGCCAAAATTTGAGAATCCTTTGCCGCGATCTTCATAGTCACGATTCTCAGCGATCCACATGCGACCACGATCGTCCCAGCAGAATGCCATCGGCTGAGTGATCATCGGCTCATTGGCTTTCTCCGGCGTCAGGAATTCGGCGCGCCGTCCTTCCTGCTGGGCGATGCCCCAAAGCGACCACGTTCCGCCCTGGCCGCTGAATCGCTTCCAGTCTTCGGTCAGCGCAGTGTCATCCAGTCCTCCCGTGTAGGCGACGAGTCGGTGGCGAATCGTCTCGGTTTCGCCTTTGGCAATTTTCCAGTCACCCAGTCGCGCTCTGACGGGGCCGACCCCGAACTGGCCATCCACGCGCCATGGATGCGGAAATCCTTTGTTCTCCGGATGATCGAAAATGGCGATATGTCCAGTGTCGTCACGTCCATCTACCTGCATTCCCACATCGAACCACATGGCGCGTCGGCCTTCGGCACGGGAATTGACTTCGCGCGCCGCATTTGCAGCGCTGGCTTTCATTCCTTCCTTCCAGGGCATGCGAAGAAAAAGCCCACCGTAATCGTATTTGCCGATGGTAATGTCTGTTTGCGCCTCACCCTGCCATTCAAGATCCAGCAGGTAACGATGCCCTTCGTCGCGCATTGTCCACGTTTGTGTCTCGGTCAGGACTGCTGCGCCATTTTCATCCAGTAAGTCGTAGATCGTTTGCCAACGCACGACTTCTCCCGCAGCCTCAAGCACCTTTGCGTCGCGTCTCTTCCAGTAGTCCCTTTCAGGATGGTGGAAGTAATCACGCCCGTTGACGCGTGTGAATCCCCAGAAGAGGCCTGTCTGGTGCTTGTGGTGCCCGGGACTGTATTGCGTGAGCATTCCTTTGCCATCAGGTGCAACGATTGGGTGAATATACGGTCGGAAATCCGACTTTGTATTTTGCGTTAAGATAGGCTCAGCGCCGCCATCGCGGAAAACGGTGATCGTTGAACCTTTTTCATCTGCTACCGCTCGCAACGGAGCAGCATTTGAAAATGAGGGGGCAGTGAGCATCCCAACGGCAGTGAGAACGCACAATAAAAACGACAATCGATAAGATCGGATCATCGCTCAGTGCTACCATGACAGCAACCCGATAGGAATCCGAAATATCAGGAAATTTCTGCCCGTCAGTTATTCGGAAAGAACCTTGGCGGAGGTCGACGGCGAATCCCGGCAGGGCCGATGATTCGAGAAGTGTCGTGCTAGCAATCTCAATGATCTCAGTATAACGGCCATTTTCTGGCTGGCGGTAAACTTCAATCATCGCTGCCTCTGGTAGAATGATCCAATACTCTGGGATTCCTGCCTGTGCGTAAATCGAAGCCTTCGCCCGATCAATCGAAAGAGAGCTGATCGCGACCTCAATTACAAATTGGGCATGGGTCGGCTTTGAGTGACGGAATTGAGAACGCGTTCCCATGATGACCGAGATGTCAGGCTCGGGTTCTGAATCACCCATCAATATGGGATCTTCTTTTCTCACCCACCATTCACTTCCAGCGCAGAACTGCAGAAGGTGTTCGAGCAACCAATCAACGACGAACAAATGCAATTCAGATTTCGATATTTTTCTAACGATAACGCCTTGGAGAAGTTCCACCTTCCACTCGTCCAGCAATCCACACTCAATCATCCTGTGATACCGATCGATTGAAATCGGCACCACCTGCATGCGAATGTCTGGGCTGTCGAGAACCTCAAGCATGTGTGTAATATGCTTCAGTCATTG
>JBNMNB010000169.1:0-17575 GCA_051270635.1 Verrucomicrobiales bacterium
TCTTGAGATCGAAGCTGAGCGCTTTGGCTACCTCAAAAACGCGGTGAATGGTCGCTACTACTGGCTGAATATGCTTCAGGAGCTGAACAAGATTCAGACTGAGATTGGTGGTGATCGAATCTGGATTACTCATCTGGAGCCGGTTCCGCTCAATGGTAGAGATAATATTTCTTCCTCTCTCTACACTGCCCGTACCGTTTTCAAGGTCCCCATTAATAGCCCAATTGAAGTAAAGGATGTTGAACCAGAACTTATTGTAAAATACGTCAGAGTGAAAGGACTCTATCACGATACTCCTGGAGCAAGTGCGGTTCCTGACCGCTTCCTGAACAAGATTGAGGAACTAAGTCGAGAGGGTGAGCTGCCATTCTTTGAATTCGATCAGAGCATTTTCCAATCGGATCGAGCATCATTTATTAACGTCAACTCTGGCGCCGATGGTAACAAGCTCGCCTACGAATGGGAGATCCTCCTTCCTCTCAACGTGGCAAATCACAAAATTCTTTATACTAATACAATCGGACGCTGATCCGTTATCCTGACTTCAGAACACACTTTCATTCACATGGACGACATTAAGAAAAATCCATTTCTCACAGGATTTGTAGCGTTTCTCCTGATTGGAGCGGGTATCCTGGGATACTTTGCCTACAACGCCTACTCCGGATATAAGGAGGCTACTCAGTCCTACAAAACCGTGAGGGGTTCTGTAGATGATTTGAAGGGCCAGGACTTCTATCCGAACGAAAAAAATAAAGCCTCTCGCATCGAAGAGGTTGAAAAGTTCTCCACAGAAGTTGCTAAGCTTGAAGGCGAGCTGCAGCCGTTCCAGCCTGAACGCACTGAAGAATTGACGGTTCCAGTTCTACAGCAAACGATTCGCAAGTTGATTGAAGATGTTCGTGACAACGCAAGTTTAGCGGGCGTTACGATCGTTGATTCAGAAGGGTTTCGTTTAGGAATGGCCGGGCCGCTTACTTTTGCTCCAAGGGCAGATGCAGTCCTTGGCTTAGATTTTCAGGTAAAGGGAGCGTTTCAACTAGCCAATCTCCTCATTAACTCTGGTGTTGATAGTATCGACGCAATGGGCCGGGAAGAACTGGACGTTGAAAAGCCACCAGTCGTCGTTGACCCAGAGGCGAGAAGTAGAAACTCCAGATCAAAGAAAAAGATAAAGGAGCCACTCATCAAGGAGGATGCAGTTATAGAGCGCTTTCCTCTCACTGCTACGTTTACTGGCGACATGGGCTCTATCCGAAAAGTGCTCAACAACCTTGCCTCTACTCCTGAGGGTGACGTGTTCTTCTCGACTCGTTACATTCGGATTGAGAATGGGAGTAAAGAAGGCCCCGATAAAGAAGGGCGAAAGAAGGCTTCTGCCATCGATGGTGAAGAGGGTGCAGACTCAATAGAGGTGATTCTTGGTGGTGAACCTCTCAAGATGCAGTTGGTGGTTGACGCTATTCGCTTTGTTTCCAGGGAGGAAGCTGAAGCAGCCAAAGAAGCAGCCAAAGAAGCAGCCAAGCTGGCGAAGGCGAAGTAGGAAGGATTAACCAACCAAGTATCCAACACTGATCTATCAAATACTTTTACTGAATTATGGAAATTAACCTTCAGAAACAATACGAAAAAATTCTGTTGCTTGTCTTCGGGCTGATTGCACTCGTCGTGTGTGGTTTTCTACTCTTCAAGGCGCTGACCGCGAACTCGGCATCATCAACTGGTGGCAGTCAAGGGAGCGAGATTGCCACAGCTCCGATTGACGAGATCCAGAATGCATCCAAACTGCTGGCAGAAGGTGCTACGTGGGAGCAGCCACGCAAAGCCGAGAAGCCAGTCTTCTTTTCTGTCTCCACCCCGATTCTTAAGAGAGGTGAAGAAACTTTTGACATGCAGGATCGAGAGCAATCTCCTCTTTGGCCACCCGTAGACAACTGGTGGTGGTATGAGCATAAGATTGATCCAACAAATTCACTGTGCTTAGAAGGAGACGAGGACGGAGATGGATTCACCAACGTCGCTGAGTTCATCCATCAAACGGATCCTAACAATGAAAATGATACGCCCGACTGGCAGACAGCCATTCTACTTGTAGAGCGCGTAGAAATTCCTTACACATTCAAGCTCACCTACATCGGACCAGAAGTTCAATTTACTCGGGGCGATCCGCCAGGACGTCGTGTGTGGTTCTTGATTCCAGGAAAGAAAGAAGATACCACTGGGGATGGACGGTTTAAGATCAGCCGCGTGATCCCTGCTGGAGCGAACCCTTTCGCTGATCCCGCTAAGGTGGAGCTGATCGATAATTTTCGCGATGATGGAAGTCCGATACTGCTCCCAGCTGGAAGAGACGAACATGTCCGACCCGAATATCAAGCAAAGCTTGCCTTTGGTATCACCAATGAAGAGCTACAGGTGAAGGAAGGCCAAACTTTCCAGTTCCCTGGTCTCGACCATGAATTGACACTGGAAGACATCACCGCAGAAGAAGCCGAAATCTCTTACACGGGTGAAAACGGGTCGAAAAAGACCTTCCGTGCTAAACTCAAACGATAACGAAACCCCCGCGGGGTGGAAAAATATTCAAAATATTGAAACATTTTCCTTTCATCTATGCGAATCTTCGGTTTTGAATCCTAGACAAGCGAATTTGCCTCGTGCCTCAACACATTCAACTAACTACCAACAACGCTAACCAGAATGAGCAAGTCTCTAACAACTAAGGGAATACGCCTACTACTACTAGGTGCGCTCTCGGTAACTGCCCTGCCAGTAATGGCGGGAGATGGCAGTCCATCCGGGATCGCGCAGCGCGAAATCATCCGACGACAGCAGCGTATCGCGGATGCCCAGGAAGCTGCGGCCCGTGGTGATGCTTATGCCGCAGAGGGAGCCTGGGAACAGGCAATCAATGAATATCGCACTGCACTCGACACTCTTCCGTATGCAGACAACACTGATGCGATTCGCGCAGCCATTGAGGCGAGATACGCGGACGCCAGTGTAGAGCTTGCTCGTCAGCGCGCAGGAAATGGAGAGTATGACTCAGCGAGAGGACTGCTCAACTCAGTGCTCGCGATGAATCCTGATCACCAGAAGGCACAGACCCTCTTGAAGCATCTGGATGATCCAGATCGCTACCCAGTGGCGCTCACTCCTGAGCACATGAAAAACGTTCGCGAAGTTGAGCGTCTCCTTCGTCTCGGAGTCGGTTATTCCGATCTTGGTCAATACGACAAGGCCCGTGAGCAATTCAATGCAGTTCTTGGCATTGACCGTTACAACTCCGCAGCACGTGGCTTGCTTGAAAAGACTGATCGCACCATTATGAGTCACCTGCGCACCTCGCGTGATCAGATGCGCTCGCAAATGATTCGCCAGGTTGATGAGCTATGGCAGGTTCCTGTGCCAAATGTGTCACTTCTTCCTAATGGATCTGGTGACAGCCTTGGTGGTGAAGCAGATGGATCGCAGCTGATTATTGAGAAGCTGCGTCGTATCGTCATTCCGAGCATTCAGTTCGACCAGGCAACTGTCGATGAGGCAATCACTTTCCTCCGTATTAAGAGCCGTCAACTTGACGATCTTGAGCCAGATCCTGAGCGTAAAGGTATTAACTTTATTCTCAAAACTCAGGCTGACACAGCTGCGAACGTAACGCTTTCGCTTACGAATGTTCCTCTCATCGTTGCTCTCAAAGCAATCACGGATTTGGCTGGCCTTCGCCACCGTGTGGAGCCTTTCGCAGTCGTGATTGTCCCAATCACTGACGAGGGAAGTGAACTCTACACTCGCGTATTCCAAGTCCGTCCAGACTTCTTGTCACTGGGTGGCAGCGGAGCAGCCGAAGCCGTTTCTGACGATCCTTTTGCAGACAACAGCGCACCTTCCAGCGGACTGAATACAAAGTCATCTGCCTCTGAGATTCTGACTGCTGCTGGTGTTACCTTCACTGAGGGTGCCAGTGCATTCTTCAATCCGGTAACATCCCAGCTAATCGTCCGTAACACTGCCAATGCTCTCGACATCGTCCAGACGTTCATTGAGCAGAATCAGAACGATGTGCAGAAGCAGGTCTTCATCACGTCGAAGTTTGTTGAGGTTTCTCAGCGCAACACCGACGAACTTGGTTTCGACTGGTTGCTTGGACAAGCCAACGCTGGTTCATCTGAGCGAGTTTTCTTTGGTGGTGGAACGACAGGAAACCGCGATGCGGGTCCCCTTTCTTCTTCCAATTGGGTGTTTACTCCTCCTACGAGTTCGACGAACCCAGTTCCACTTGGAAGCAATCCTCTGACTTCTGGACTGCGCTCCGGTAGCAACGCGATTTCATCTGACGCGGTTGATGGATTGATTGCCCGCCAGAGCACTGCTGATGGCGGTTCAACCGGATCAGTGGCTCCTGCAATCTTCGGACTTGGTGGTGTCTTTACAGATCCTCAGTTCCAGGTCGTAGTGCGTGCACTGAATCAGAACAAGGGCACTGACTTGATGTCCGCTCCTAGTATCGTGACTCGTTCCGGTCAGCGTGCGAAGATCGAGATCATTCGTGAGTTCATCTACCCAACTGAGTTTGATCCACCAGAGATTCCTCAGGAATTCGGTTCCATCGACACTGGTGGTGGTGGCGGGTTCGGCCTAGCCGCAGGCGGAAGTCAGGCAAGCACCAACTCCTTCCCTGTTACACCAACCACCCCGACCGCTTTCGAGACTCGGAACGTTGGAGTGACACTTGAAGTTGATCCAGTTGTTGGTTCTGATGGGTTCACCATCGATCTTAACATTGCTCCTGAAGTAGTTGAGTTCGAAGGATTCGTAAATTATGGAAGTCCTATCACCACTGGTGGAACGGACGCGAATGGTAACCCAACTCAGGTTGTTCTTACTGAGAACAAGATTGAGCAGCCAATCTTCGCCAGCCGCAAGGTATCGACTGCAGTTACAATCTGGGACGGTCAGACCGTCGCGATTGGTGGTTTGATTCGCGAAGATGTTCAGACAGTTGACGATAAGGTGCCATTCCTTGGTGACCTTCCTGTCCTCGGTCGTTTGTTCCGCTCGAAGTCTGAAGAACACTTCAAGCGTAACCTGATCATCTTTGTAACCGCAGAGTTGATTGACCCATCTGGAGAGCGCCTTCGTAATACTCGCGGTGGCTCAACATTGCCTATGCCGGTTGTTGACTCAACAATGCTAGATGGTGGTGCAGGCCCAGATGCTGGTCTTCTTGGAAACTAATCCAGGAAAGCTAAACTAAAGCACTTTGAAGGGCGGAAGAGCAATCTTCCGCCCTTTTGTTTGGATTACGGAATGCTCGCTGCACAGATCCAGCTGTTCAACCAATTGAACCATTCTCAGTTCTGAAGTGAGCCATCTCCTAGCCTTGTTTTAGCCATTTTTCTACAATTGATTATCTAGAGTAAGGCGTTGATTGAAAGCTATTTGTGATAACTATTGTTGTGACGGGCGGGATCGCCACCGGCAAGTCGTCCTTTTGTCGATTGTTGATCGATGAATGTGCGAAGAAACACCGGTTGTTCGACTCCGATCAGTGTGTGCATGGATTGTTGACAACCCCAGCGATCATAGCGAAGATAACGGAGGTTTTCGGGGAACTTGTCCTCGATGAGAAGGGACAGATTGATCGCTCAAAGCTAAGAGAAATCGTATTTAATGATTCCTCATGCAAGAAACTCCTGGAAGGAATTCTCCACCCGGAAGTTCGTAGGATCTGCCTCTCTGCTCGCATTGAAGCGCTGACGTCAAAGGACGTGGAACTCTTCGTTGCAGATGTACCACTCTATTACGAGAATGGATTTCCTATTGAAAACGACAAGACCGTACTAGTCGCCACCACCCGAGAGACACAGCTTAAGAGGCTCCTTAAAAGAAGCCCTCTGGACCTCAAGACTGCCAACCAGATCATTGATTCACAGATGCCAGTCAGCCAAAAACTTAAGCTTGCTGACGTCGTCGTTTGGAATGGCGGGACATTAACAACGCTGCAGCGACAAACTGAATACCTGTTAAAATGGATCGAACTACTGAAAAAACCATGACCTCTGATATTTCTGAGAATTCGGGCAGCGCTGCTACTGCCTCCGCGACTGCTGTGGCCGAGGCCCCGGAAGTTGCTGAGGTAACACCGGCAGAAGAGGTGATCAACGTTCCCGAGCGTGTTTCTCTCAATGATTTTCAGCAACAGCGCCTGGCTGACCTGTATCAACTAGGCGCCTCGTTAGGTCTCAGAGTGGGAGGCAGCAGGTCGAAGCATCAGTTGGTCTTCGAGATCCTGAATTTCTACGGGCGGCGTGGATCTGTCATCGATTTTGAAGGTATTCTGGAGATCGCGAAAGACGGTTGCGGTTTTGTAAGAGATCCGCGTTTCAACTTTGCTCCAAGCCCTGACGATGTCTGGATCGCGCCCAATGTGCTGCGCAAGACCGCGCTCCGATCCGGGCAGTGTCTAAGGGGTACGGCTCGCGCACCCGGAGGCGGTAAGGATAAATGGTTGTCATTGGCAACGATTACCCATGTCGAGGGAGTGGAATACGATGACTGGGAGCCACCAGTCGCCTTTGATCGTTTGACGGCGATGTTTCCCAAAGACCGCATTATTCTTGAGAATCGCGAACTGAATTCAACCAGCGCCCGAGCGGTAGACTTGATTGCGCCTCTGGGAAAAGGCCAGCGAGGGCTGATTGCTGCTCCTCCTCGTGGCGGTAAAACGATTCTTCTCAAAGAGATCGCTAAAGCGATCAAGGCAAATCATCCTGACATTGAGCTAATGGTCTTACTGTTAGATGAGCGCCCGGAAGAGGTCACTGACTTTGAGGATACGCTAGGGGGAATGGTCTACAGTTCCACCTTTGACGAAGCTGCGCCGCGCCACGCGCAACTTGCTGAAGTCGTCATGCAGCGTGCAATGAGGCTCGTCGAGTTAGGGCGTGATGTTGTCATTCTACTGGATAGTCTCACTCGCCTCGCACGTGGCTACAATCGCCTTTCTGGTGGAAGGGGAGGGACAGGAAGCGGAGGTCTCGACCAGAAGGCGCTGCAGCGCGCACGAAAGTTTTTCAGTATTGCCCGGAATGTTGAAGAAGGTGGAAGCCTGACGATCCTGGCGACGGCTCTGATTGAAACCGAGAGCAAGATGGATGAAGTGATTTTTGAAGAATTTAAAGGAACTGGTAACATGGAAATCCACATTGACCGTGAACTTGCAGAGAAGCGAGTCTACCCGGCGATTCATGTGCTCAAGTCCGGAACGCGTAAAGATGATCTCCTCTATCACCCGGATGAGTTCAAACGCGTCAGCATGCTGCGCCGTCAGATGGCTCAGCTTCCCGCTGGTGAAGCCATGGAAATGCTGGTCAAAAACATCCGCCTCAGAAACTCGAATGCTGAAATTCTTCTCAGTGGCCTCAAAGTAGATTTTCGATAATGCCGCCCGATTCAGCGACCCTCAATCCAGAGGTTCAATCATTTGAAATGATTGAATCTACCTCCCAGCTCAGCGCTTTTCTCCAGCAGATCAAGATTGAAGATGGGCAGCGGATTCGCTGCGCAGTCGATACTGAAGCGGACAGTCTTCATTCTTATCAGGAGAAGCTCTGTTTGATTCAGTTTAGTTGCAACGGAGCGCATGCCATCATCGATCCCCTGGCGATCGATGCCGAGGGCATGAAACCACTGCTGGAATTTCTCGAAACCTCTGAAGTCTGGATGCACGGTGCCGACTTCGATATGTGGATGTTCCGCAAAGCCTATGGCTGGATCCCGCCCGTTGTGTTTGATACGCAAATTGCCGCCAGGTTAGTCGGCTTTACGCAATTCGGGTTAGCACACATGGTTGAGAAGCACTTTGGCGTCGTGCTATCGAAGCAATCGCAGCGTGCAGACTGGGGCAGGAGGCCCTTGCCTGGTAAAATGTTAGACTATGCGATCAATGACGTGCTCTATGTCGTTGAGCTGGCTGACCAGTTGCTGGAGCGCATTCGGGAGACCGGGCGTGAGGCTTGGTTTGAGGAAAGCTGTCAGGCATCGCGGAAAAACGTCACCGAACGCCAGGGGCCGGATCCTGAGCAAGTCTGGCGCATCGCCGGTTGGGGGAAGTTGCAGCCCCGTGGACTCGCCTATTTACGCGAGATCTGGGGATGGCGTGATAAGGAAGCTGAGCGAATGAATCGCCCGCCTTTTAAAGTGATCGTCAATGAGCAGATCCTGAAGCTTGCAGAAGAGTTACAAGCTGGTGCAGACCCACTGCTGCATAAACGTTTCTCGGACGTGCAACGTCGGCGTTACCAGCGGGCCATCGAGCGCGCACGTCAACTTCCCAGCAATGAGCTGCCCAAGCGGCGACTCCACACGCGGCGGGAAAAGCCGGCGAATCTCGATGATGCAGTGGCAAAACTGCGCAAAAAGCGCGACGAAATCGCAAAAGAGCTGGAACTTGACCCAACCCTGGTTGCTACCCGGGGAATGCTTGAAGCGATTGCCCTGGACCGCGAGGAAGGATTGGCGCAGCTCATGAGCTGGCAACGTGATCTTTTGCTGTCAGACAGCGAAGGAACCTAGTGTCCAGCCAAGCCCTAAGCGTTCTGGATTCCGTCTGGAGTCGGAGGAAACCTGAAATTCTGTGCTAGCGCGACGATGTCCGGGCTGCGCATGAGGGACTCGCCTACGAGGATCGCATTCGCGCCCCATTGCAGTACCTCCCCGGCCTCAGCCGGAGTTTTGATGCCGCTTTCACTGACCAGAATGATGTCGTCCGGGACTTCCTCGCTAAGTCTCTCGGTCGTATGGAGATCGACCTCAAACGTGCGAAGATTACGATTGTTGACGCCGATGATCTTCGCATCCGTAGACAGCGCGCGATCCAGTTCTTCCCTGTTGTGCACTTCGACCAGCACATCCAGCTGGTACGTGTGCGCGACCTCCAGCAGTTGCGTCAGTTCGTCTTGCGTCAGCGCAGCTACGATCAATAGAACAGCGTCAGCGCCCGCTACCACTGCCTCAAAAATTTGCACTTCATGGACAATGAAATCCTTCCGTAGCACCGGGACATCAACGACCTCCCGAATCTGTACTAGGTATTGCAGGTTGCCCTGGAAGTATTTTTCGTCGGTCAAGACGGAAATAGCGCTCACTCCTGCAGCATTGTACTGCTTCGCTATGGCCACCGGATCAAAATCTGTGGCAATGATGCCGGCGGAAGGAGATGCCTTTTTTACCTCGGCAATTAAGCCCAGTTCACCGTCTTGCACCTCTCGCAGGGCACTTTCAAACGAACGCACTTCATTGCGTTCCGCTGCTGCGTAGCGCAGCTTTTCGGCTACGGGGAGCAATTGTTTAATTTCTTCGCGTTTAAAGGCGATGATTTCGTCTAGTTTGTTATCGAATTTCTGGCTCATGAGATCGCCCAAAAGAATGAAAATAATTGGCTTGATTAAAAGCGAATATGGCAAATATTCTCGGCCACGCACTAAGGCATTTGCTTTAATGTGAAACTATATGCGGGTGTAGCTCAGTGGTAGAGCACTTCCTTGCCAAGGAAGATGTCGCGCGTTCAAATCGCGTCACCCGCTCCAATTTCTAACGGAGGAACCCGCCGGGTTCCTCCGTTTCTTTTTGCCCGGGTTACGTGCCAGCAAGCCTCCACTGCGCGAGAGCAGCTCATTCACCATTAACGCTGAAATTTTCTTCCGTTCGATGATCGGCAAAGTTCTCGATCATCGGACCGCTGGCGCGGATCGGATGAATTTCGACTTTCTGAGACTATTTACGAATGCGTAGTAGTTTTGGGTGGCGTCGCCATCTGGGCGATTGGTGGATTGGTGTTCTCACTGCTGGCCGTCACTAGGATTTTTCTGCGCCAGGGCGACGCTGTCGACCTGGGGTGGTGCTTGCTCCAGTGCACGTTCCGTTTTTTTCTTCTCTACCTTGAGCAAAGGGTGGCCAGTCCATCGCCTCCCCGAATTTCCGCTGCGCTATAGCGCTATAGCGCTATAGCGCCATCGCAGGCGAGTCCATGCGGGGAAAAGTGAAAACGTTCCTGCATCGGATGCGCGACACCTATCGTCATCGCCTGCAAGCAAGCTGATGAAAAAGTGCGCCAGCGGAAATTTTTTCTGAGATTGTTGTCAGGAATTGCGTTGTTACTGGGAAAGGGAGACGTGTTCGCGAGACTTCACGGGCATCCGGCCAACTACCATGACACATTCTTCCCCACCACATTCTCGATCCCGAGAAGACTTCCTGCAGTTGTTTCTGGATCATCAGGACGATCTCCGTGCCTTCATTGGCGCAGTCGTTCGCGATGCGACGCAGCGTGACGACGTGTTCCAGGAAGTGGCAATGGCGCTGTGGAAAGGATTCGACAACTATGATTCGCAGCGTCCCTTTGGCGCATGGGCGCGTGGCGTTGCAAAGAATCGAGTTCTCAAGCACTATCGTTCGGAAGGTCGAGTTCCCGTGGCAATGACACCTGCCGCTGTAGAGGCAACGTTGAATGCGTTCGATGCAATCGAAAGCGTCGATGGGCAGGGCGATGCCTGGAAAGATGCTCTCGAAACTTGCCTGCAACGGCTACCTGCACATTCTCGAAAAATTCTCAGCATGCGCTACGACCGCGAGACCGACATCAGCGCGATGGCCACGATACTACGCAAGACGGTAGCCGCCATTTACCAATCCCTGTCGCGCATTCGTAAGCAACTCGAAATCTGTATGCGCGAGCGCCTGCAAACCTCACCTTAAGCACATCTGATCCAATGAACGATCTACTCGTCACCTATTTTGATCGACCGCTGTCCCAGCAAGAGTCAGCTGAGCTGTCCGCATTGCTCGAGAACGATCCCCCATCAGCACGTGCATTCGCCCAACTGGCACGCACCGACCTGGCGATTGAGCGGCACTTCGCCAGCACAAAAAAGGCAGAAACTTTCGACTCTGTCGCTGCCGTCATTCAGAGTCCTGTGATCACGCGGCCAAACTTCAATCGACTATCTGGAAAACAGGTCGCAAAGTGGGGAGTCGTTGCTGCGGTTTTAGCAATGTTAGGATTGGTGATTACTCAACTTTTGTCTCTTCCGGGTGACCCCGATGACGTAGCGGGAAAAATCTCAACGGCATGGGAAATGCCTCAACCGCCCGTTGTTCCAGGCAGAAAGTCCATCCACATGGCCAATGGTTTGGATCGCGCAGAAAAACGTGCTGCCGCACTACTTCGGGCGCGACTCGGCCAATTTTACCTGCCCAGCATCGCGATTCGTGGCAAATCATTGAATGCTGCCATCGCTGAGATTAAAGCTCTCATGGTGAAGTCCGATCATCGGGGTTCGCTTGAAAGAAATCCAGTGATTCTTGCGGGCGATGAGGGGTCAGAAAATGGTCTAACCGTCAGGCTCGTGCGAGATAACCTTTCCGTGTTGAATGCGCTCGAACTCTTGGCTATCCGTGCTGGAAAGCAGCTCGTTTTCTCTGCAGTAGGCGTCGAAATGACGGAATTTTCCGAAGCGCCTGATGCCAACATGATCACCACAACGTTTGATCTCACTTCTGCCCCAGGGTTGAAGGGTGTCAGTCCCTACATCGGGCCTCGCGCAGTGGTTGCTACCGCTGCTACTGATAGCGATGGGTTCTCAATGAACTTGGATATCGCACCAGAAGTCACCGAATTTGAGGGCTTCGTGAACTACGGAAGCCCGATCACCTCAGAGGGTGGGGTCGATCTAGAAGCAAAAATTATTGATGGAATCTTTTCCTCTCGCACCAGCGACAATCCCGCACAGCAATTCGAGATCTGGGGCTTGTCATTGACGGGCGATGCCAGCGCTCATTGGGTTGAATCAGACGTTCCAGAGGAAGTCGCCAGCCGGTTGGCAGTGACCGCTGGCCAGGAGACTATGAATCGCATCGCGACACTCCTGGGTGCAGTGACGGGGAGTCTTTCACAATCAGCCCTGATCGCCATTGAAACCAAAATCTACGAAGTGCCCGATTCGCTGGGGATTGAAGACTCTGTTTTAGATGCTGCGGGAATTGACGCTTTTGACTCAAATATTCAGAATCATCCCGAGGCCACCATTGTTGGTTTTCCTTCTGTATTGACAGGGAATGCCCAAAGAGTCGTAGTGGAATCTACAGTGGAACAGCAGGTGCCTATTGGAAATGGTGAAACCGAAATAGATCATACTGGAATGACAGTCAGGGCCAATCCCACAATGGAAGGTGAGCTCGTTCGGTTGAAAGGCAGCGTGAATACGGGGTTCATTCCCGAACAGGCGCAGACCGAACAATGGAAAGCGGAAACAGAACATCTACGACTGTTTCCCGAATCGCCGGTGATTCACCACACGGTCGAATTTGACGCTTACATTGGCCCCAGCGAAGCTGCCGTCTTCTCCATGGATGGCACCAAGCCGGGAACGACCGCGATCTATGTAATTAAGGCAAAGCGTCAGTGATCGATTTCGATCAGAACACCCACGGGCGCGCCTGTTTGATAACGAGCTTTCCATTCTGATCAATCTTGAACTCGATCTCCATGGCGAACTTGAGGTCGTCTGGGTCTCGTGCGTAGAGCTGGGCAAACTTGCTATGAATAGTGCCGAGGCGCTTTCGCAGTTGATTGAGATGGTCGGCGCTAAGGAGAGATTTGGCATCGGTTATTTCCTTTGAATGCCGAACAATTTCGTGACCATCGCGTTCATACCAACCGAGGAGAAGTTCTTCCGGGCTGGAGCTTTCATCAGGATTGGTGACAAGGTCTTCACCGATCTGGGTGTTGAGGTAGTAGAAGCCTTGCGATTCGTAGAGAACGTCTTCGGTAACAGCGACGCCGTTGGCTTTCTCACCCTTAAAGTTAGGATGCACTAGGACGCCCATGGCGGTAGTCTTGTGATCGATGCGATAAAACGCGCGTTCTTCAAAGGCGCGAAAGTTCCAGAGACTCGCGAATACCTGCTGAATGGTTTTGCTCAGGTGGCCCTCGTCGGGCTTGTGAGTGTAGGAGTCGTAGAGTCCGGCACCGCTGAATCCTGGAAGGTCCTCGTTGTTTGTGCTGGAGCGGCAACGGATCGACTGGCCGGTTAGGAACGCCTTCTGTAGCTCGGTGAGAGCCGTGTGCAAATCATCAGGCATGTCACCTTTTTTAAGGGCCTTTCGGAACTTTTTCAGTGCACTCTTCAGAGCTTTGCGATCTTCCTTCAACTCCGGATCGTTGATGATTGCATCCGCTCGGTCATAGAAGCCATTGTGTGTCATGAAGGTATCATAGAAATGAAATGGAATACCAAATCCATCCGGCACTGTGCCCACTGGGAACTTGAAGGTGTGCAGGGACGCTAGGTTAGTCGTTTTCACGCCGAAGCTGGCAGAGCGATCGAAGGCGATGTCCTTGAGGGGAAGAATCTCAGTGGCCTCAAGATCGCGTTCCGGCGACTGCGCGTTAGCGGGCCGCATCGCGTCGAAGTGCTTGTCTACCTCTTCCTTTGTGGCTTCGCGAAGCCTGTATCCCTGAGGAGTTACCTGGTAGCCCACATATTTTCCAACCAGAGACTTGATGCTCTGCTGCTCGAGAGCACCGCGAATATAGGCATTCGGCACCTTGTCCTGAATGGCGCGTAGATTGACATGCGATAGGGGAGTCTGACGAACTTCGGAGATCACGCCTGCCATGCGAGGCATTTGATTGGGCAATGTCTTGCAGATCAAAATATCTCGAGGTGATGGACGAGTGTCGTCGTCCATGATACGCAGGAGACCAAAGGAACTGCCGGGATTGAGTGGCAGATAAGCAATGTTTGTGCGAATGTCAGAGTCAAGATGGATCGTAAGCGTTGCCGCTTTGTATTTCGGCATATCTCGCTCACACTGCTCGACGTTTTCATGCAGGGGATGGAAGGCGAGCCTGTCTTGCAAGAATGGTGCCATTGCAATGAGAGTGTCGTAGTAGCTCTTGATCTGGGCGAAGGCATACGAATCCCGCTCCTGGAAATCGAAAATGTAAAGTCCAGGATCACCATTCGGCGCTTGTAATCGCGGCAGGTAACAGATCGCGCCTCGTACTCCGCCAGGTTGACCACGTCCTCCCCGGCTAAGACCAATCATGCTCATAAATGGTGGGTGAGCATTGTAGTTATTGGTATTCATGAAGTAGACTTTTGTGTCCTTCGTCTCAGGCAGATCGATGATGAACTTCACATACTCGATCCCATCAAGGTAGGAGTCGCGCCCAGTGTCCGTTCCCTGATAGGATAATTTCTCGTAGGTGGCCCGATCTGGAATCGCGGCGACTCCCATTTCGAATTTCAGATCTTCAGGTTCGATACGCGGGCCACCACCACCAAAACGCTGGGCATAAGTTGGAACGGCATAAAATGAGAGCGTGAGTAAAATGGTGAGGAGCGGTATTTTCATGATCATACGAGACAGTTTCTACTTCTGGTATAACTTCGTTTCACGCCAACCATGCATTCGATTACAGTCCTGTTATAAAGAGGAGGAATATTCCGATAGTCACTCGGATCGGGCGAGATCCGCATCAATCAAGTTTTCCAGGATATAGGTAATGCGTAGCGCATCCGTCGGTCAGGGCCCTATTTTGTGTTCAAATAAGGCGACGTCCCTTATCGACGTTTTATCTCGCCGCGATGCGATGGTAGAAACCGCTGCCCAAGGCGCACCGATTGGGAGAATATCCACGGATCATGCATTGGCACTCAGTCCCGTTTGAACCGTCGCATCGCGGCGGGAAAATGATGGGAATCGCGGTGCGGGGGCTAAAGCACCCCGCCTACAGGTGAGGTGTCGCCTCGCGACAGAATACGAGGGGAGGCCTATGCCCCGCGCAGTAATTGCGGCATTAAACCTGATGGCGAAACAAAAATATGAACCAATCGCCCGCACGATGCTTGGGGGCGTGAAGCGACCATTCATCATCAGGCGGGGAGCCTTCAGCCCCCGCAATCAGATAAGAATAACAACCTCGTCGCGATGCGACGGTTCAAAAGCCGCCCAGCCAAATTTTTGCCTCGGACTTCTTAACCAGAGGAAATCTAGTAGCATTCGACCTCGCCTGTTTGGTCGAACTCGGCCGGTGCCGTGCAGATCCATCATCAAATATAGGCTCCTCATTCGATCTGATTAACATCGCGTAGATCGAATACGGAATGCTACCCATCGTTAAATCAAGTGACTCACCCGCAGCGACTTGAGGATTATTTCTCCTAATAGTGATTGGGCCACCGCGTGATTGCCATAGTCCAACGATCGCTGTCAAGAAACTTCGACACTTAGCGAACTGTCTCTAAATAAAGCGAGGTCACTTATTGACGCTTCATAAGGCAAAAATGGATTTCGGCTAAGCGCGAGTCTAGTCCTCTAGCAGGCGATAGTAGCGCACTGGGTCGATGATGGGATCGGCGACGACCAGTTCTTCTCCTTCTGCAAATGGGAATGATTCGACCGGTAGCCATATTTTCAGGTCGGTGGAATATTCAAGGATCGCATCGGGTGCATCCTTTGGCCATGCCAGGCGAATGGTGTTCCCGGCGACAATACCGATCGTCAGTGGCACATTGAATCCCGGCTCCACTACGCCACTCTTGAGCACTACTCGGACATCATCCAGTAAGAGCGATTGGTCTCCATCTGGCAGATGATTGAATGTAATGAAGGCCTCAGTCGCCTCTGGGATGAAATCGATGCTGCGTTCCCAAAAGGGTGCCCCTACGCCCGCCGCTTCGAGTTCTTCATCGAAGACTAGTGAATCATCGATGCTCACTTCATACAGATCAAGGTTACCCTCAGCACAACATGCGCGGCGGTTCACTTTGTAGGACAAGGTGTAGGTCGCTCCCGCAGTCAGCCCTTCAATTAATTGGCTCGCTTGCCCGGCGTTTTGAATAAAGAGCACCGATTCGCCGGCTTCGGATAATCCATTATCGGTGAATGGCCCAAGCCCGTCGCCATTGAGGCCAAAACCACCGGTCATCTCCCAACCAGCAATCGGTCCCGGCGTCAAATAACCAACGCCCGGCGCTGGGGCGCTGACTTCAAAACTGGGATTGCGCACGACGATATCAGTCGCCGGCCGCGGAACGATGGTGACCGCATCCAGCAGTGCTGTGGCATCGCCGACGGGGGTCGTGGTGAACTGAAGCACTGCACTTCCACTTGCTGCTGTGAATGGAATGTTGATGAAATGAAATGGTTCGTCGTCACCTACTGGCTCGATTTCCGAGAGAGTGACCAATTCCTGCTCACCCAAAGTCACTGCAAGATCAATAGTCCCATTCTCGCAGCAGTCCCGCGCATTGTAGTAGAACTGCAGCCAATAGCTCTCTCCGACTGTGAGATCCTGCACTTCCTGAGTGAGAGTTGTTGCGCCTTGAAGCAAGGCAACTTTGGCGCGATCGGGAACGATCCCATTGTCGAGAAACGGTAAGCTACTATCGTTGATACCAATACCGCCGGGCCCGCCGCCCCACCCGATGACTGCGCCGTATCCGACGCCTCCAGGGAGGGCACCCGCCTCGAAGCTGCCGTTGCGAATCAGGCTGGTAACCACGTAGACTGTGGCCGAAGTAACAAAATCGGGACTGGCAGCGTCAGTGTCTGTCACATCCAGAAGGACCGTTCCTCTGTCAAAGGCCTCTACCTCAAACGTTTTCGTCACGTCTTCCGTGCCATCACCAGAGAACTCCAATTCCAACCCCAGATCAAAGTCGCCACCGACAATTTCCACGATCTCAGGTCTCGGAGATTGCACGACGATAATAACATCACCTCGCGCTAATCTTGCAGCTGGCACCGTCAAGGAGATCTCTCCTGTCTGACCTGGCGCGAGCAAGGTTTCCGTCGGGCCAATCTGTGAGGGTGGCAATGGTTCGCCGGTGTTTCCCGAGAGTTGGATATTGTCCAGAAGTAACACTGATCCCGGACTTGTTTGCTCAAACTTCAGCTCAACACTATCGCCATCAGCGGCGAACGTTACTACTTTGGTAACGTAGTCGTTCGCATCGCCTACGGCAGCCACATCTTCATCAAAAATCGTGCTCGCTCCGGCGGTCACCACCAGACGAGCCGTTCCTTCGTCTCCCACGTCCCCCCCATTGGCTGAAAAGGTCAGCTCATACATTTCCTCGTCAATGAGATTAGGAATCACCTGGCTGAGCGATCCAGCACCATTGATAAATGCAACATGGTCCTGATCAGTGGGCGTTCCATTGTCGGCAAGATTTTCGCCGGTCTTGTTGACGCCAAAGCTGCCAGTGCCCTCCCACCCCAGGAGAAATTCCATTTCGCCATCGCCCTCGGGTGTGCCGGATGCCTCAAAGCTGGAATTCATGATGGGAATGCCGTCCTCGCTCCAGGGAACAATACTGATCCCATCGAGAAGGGCAGTCGCATCACCGTTATTGAAGGTCTTAAAATTCAGAGTGATCGTATCAAACTCTGGAGTAAACGGAACGCTGCGAAATTTATAAGGATCACCATCAGTGACCGGTCTCACATTGACGATGCGATCAATTTCTTCGCCATCGATCTGCGTGGTGAGATCGATCGTTGC
>JBNMNB010000170.1:0-17534 GCA_051270635.1 Verrucomicrobiales bacterium
GTGTTTGGCCTGCAACCAGAACAATCCCCTGTCCCTATGCTCAGGATTAAGAAATGGAATCCAAGATGGCAGCGCGAGTATGCATTTTCAGAACCAGTAGAACTCCCTGCAAATACGGAGCTACGCATCCAATTTGTCTACAACAACACGAGCGAAAATGAATACCAGCCAAGCGATCCTCCGTCCATCCTCACATGGGGAGCAAACGATGAAAATGAATATCCAGGAGTGTGGTTTAAGATAGCTCCAGTTGAGTCCACTCACCTTACCAGCCTTAGACAGGCGTTCGCACAGATCGAACTTGATAGCTTGAAAGCAGCCTATCGATTCGCCCTTCCCAGCTCACCCTATGATTTTCGTATCAATGCACGGCTCGGACACATTCTGGTTGGTGAGAACAAACACGATGAAGCGCTGCCTTTTCTCAGAACCGCCCTCAGAGCTCAGTCGCAATCGTGGAACGTCCACTACAATATCGGCCTTACTAGCATTGCACGAAATGCTTTCTCTGAAGCAGCGAATGATTTCAAGAAAACTCTTGAGCTTCTCCCAGATTACGCACCTGCCCGCAAGGCCCTTGCTTCTGCATTCGCGATGCAGGGGAATCTTAAAGATGCGGCTCCCATTTTCGAACAATACTTGAGCCAAAAGCCGCTGGATTATGAAGTTCAAAACAATTTCGGCGTGATTCTCGTCAGGCTGAACCAATTTGAACGGGCAGAAGCAGCCTATCGAGCCTCACTGAAAGCAGGCGGCCCGCGATCGGGCGCACACGCAAACCTTGCCAAATTGCTCATAGAGACAGAGCACCATGCGGAAGCTGAGAGATTTATCCTCACTTCGATTCCACTCACTCCTGAGCGCACCGCGCAGCGACTTCGCATCCAGATTGCCCAACTCTACGCGAGAACAGGACGTCACAAATTGGCCTTGGAAATACTCACTGAAGCATTGAAAGTTGATCCAACTTTTGAAACTGCTAGAATCGGTATAGGCGCTCTGAACAAGGCAATTGAAGATCTCGAATGAAACCAGGGCGGGGTTCGCAAGTTCGTAATCCTTGCTGCACTGGCTGGTTACGGCATCAACCACAATTCCGAGTCCAATTCTTCAATCATTCTTTCCAATGAATCTCGCTGCGATGAACGAAGCTCTCTGTCCAAAACTTGCGACTAAACAGCGCAAACTCGCAAGCACAGCCAAGCCGGCAGTTCCCTGCGTCGTTCACTTCCTCGTTTGCCTTTTGAAATCAGTCAGCGCACCTCCCCTTCTGAGGGTATAAGTTTTGTTCGTCGCGACATCTTGAAAGTGCTCCCTTTCCTGATCAGGCCAAATCACGGTAAGATTCACGTTCTTGTTTCTCCCAACTCCAAAGTGCTGAGATTTTGGATGAACGGAAAGGTACCCAATGGTGGTGTGAACTTCTCGCCACATACGCCCAATGCCTTCACCCCTTACCAGTATTTTTGCTCCCACGGCGTCCAGCCCTCCACGCTCCTGAACTCCCTGCAGTTTGATTTGTAACCATCGATTAGAAGGCTCTCTCTCATTTCGAAACAACATGACTGGCCCGTGATAACAATTGACAGCTATATCAAGATCACCGTCACCATCAAAGTCTAAGTAGGCAGCACTACGAGCGTTGCTCTTGACGTCAAGACCACTTCCTTCAGAACGCCGCTGAAGTTGTCCGCCTTCATTGACAAAAAAGACGTTCCTTTCCGCATTTGATTGGGCTATTTCCACCTCTACATTCTTATCCTGAAGCGGATCCGTGTAATAAGGGTTATCGGAGCTGTAGAGATTGAATTCATTCATGCCGTTGAGCACGTAGAGATCATCGTCGCCGTCATTGTCGAAATCGAAAAAATCGGCATCCCAGGACCAGCCGGTGGAAGAGTATCCGCGATCGACGAGGCCGCTTCGTTCATAGGAAGCGACTCCAAGTTCGCCACGCTTAGAAAGGAAAAGGTCGTTGGCCTCGACCACGCGCATGTTTGCCAATTTATCAGGATCGAATTTCTGTGGTGTATCCCTGCTGGGAGTCACGTATTTCTCATCCTTATTCATCGTGACAATATTGGAAATATAGATATCCGGAAGCTGGTCCCGGTTTAAGTCAGCAATGCCGATGCCCATGGTATAGGATGGCTTGTCGGTTCCCAGTGCGGCCGACACTTCTCTGAACTTTCCATTTTGCAGGTTCTGGTAGTAACCATTGACGCCAAAATCGTTACCGACAATGATATCCTGCCAGCCATCGCCATTGAAGTCGGTATGGCCGACGGCCTGGCCCCAGCCGAGATCCTCTACACCAGCATTCTTCACTTCTTCAAACTTAAGGTCGCCGAGGTTGCGGAAAAGCTTATCCGGCAGGCCGTTGCGATTGCGCCGTTCCAGCGTAGGGAGGACTCCATTAAGATAGTCTCCAAAATAGGCGATAAAGATGTCGAGTTTGCCGTCTCTATCGAAATCGAGAGCTGTCGCCGGGCCGCCCACCAGACCAGCGCCCCCCAACCCGCATTGATCTGTAACATCCTCGAATGTACCGTCGCCCCTGCCCTTGAAGAGGCGGTGATCGTCATTTACGCAGGTGATGAAAACATCCTGGTGTCCATCGTTATCGAAGTCCGCAATGATCGGCTGACGTGGCTCGCCTGGCTGGTTGTCCTGCGGTCGCCGCCAGCTGATTCCAGACTGATTGGTAAAGTCGACGAAGGATTCTCCGGCCTGATTAAGGTAGAGCCGATTGCCCAGGCCGCTGAGAATCAGCAGATCCGGCCAGCCGTCATGATTGACATCTTCTGCCGCAATTCCAGCCCCGCCGAAGGCGGGAGGAATCGTGACCGTGCCTGTGTCTTTCCCGGTTTTCAGGTAACTGCGCAGCTGCCGGTTAAGCCAGTCTGAGGACCGATGCGAAAATTCAATCCCCATGTTTGCAGACACCTCGGAGAACAGTGCTTTAGATCCCATGTCCGCAACAGACGAGGCCGCAGCACTGGAGATAGTTCCCCCTTCATCCGCTTTGCGTGGCGCAGCTTTGCTGTGGGCAGTAATCCTGTTTTGGATCTCACGGAGACCGGCATCGATATCCGCCGCCTCGAGCCGCTCCCGGTCTTCGGCGATCGCATGTTCACCGGCAACTCGCAGCATCAGCACGCCAAACTGAGCGATGTTTTCGGCGAGCAGCTCCGCTGCAAACGGGTCGGCACCCAGAGTCGCAGAAAACGACGGATCTTCCAGCGCAAACTGCAAGTAACGCCAGTGCAATCCGCTATCGCGAAACGAATCCATGTCATAGGATTCGATGGTCACCTGTTGAGAACGATCCAGGTTCGGGAAAAAGATCGCATCCTCGTACTCGTTGATACGGTGAGCGAGGAAACTCTGAGCAAATTCGCTGACATCCCGTTCGCTCACAAGCCGACCTCCACGCGCTTTCGCTTTCGCATCGGCTCCGCCGTATAGATCGACGGCGAAGTTGGTAATCGCCTGCGCAACGTAACTCTTTAGTTTGGCCCCTTCAACAGGATCAGCTGGCCAGCGCCTCCGCGCAAAGTAGACCTGTAGATTGCGCACGAAAAGTTGGTTAGTTATCTGGTTGTAGGCAGCGTAGGCAGCGACCTTGCGCTCAATGATTTCAGTGAGCACAGAAAATGTATTGCTACTCACAGCTTGAACGACGGTGACTCCTTGATCAACTTCAGGTAACTTAGGAGCGGGTAACCCGATCTCCGACCAAGCGTCGCGAAGGACTTCAGCGCTAACCGTTAATTCATTCATTTCGCGAGCCTTGCTGTCTGCGACTTTCAGTACCGCAAGCTGGTAAACGTCCAGAGTTTGCTTGAGCCTGTCGATTTCGACTAAAGCAAGTTCCGGTGCGGGAGCAGTCGGCCCTTCCACTTGGGATCTCTGTCGTGCACCTAAAATGGCACGCAGAGAATAAGCAATTGAGGAGTATTGACGTTTGTCACGCGCTGATACCGTTACTACTGCTTTCCCTGGAGAAGCAACGATCCAGTTTCCATCGTTCATTTCATTAACCTTCGGTAGCTCCTTCGATGCAACGCCGAAATCCTCGATGAACTTTTTCGCGAGCATGCTCACGAGATCGTTTTTCAGAAAACGCGCTTCGTCTGAAAGTGCGGTGCCATAGACGAAGTTTTCTAAGCGAGAAGCGGTTGCATGGCACTTTGGATCACTCTTGCTCTCTAGCGAAACGATCTCAGCAAAGATCGACCGCAATCCTGTGATATCGAAATCTGGAGCTCTATCCTGCGAAAAACCAACACTTGTGGTCACCGCGACAAGACTCAATAATGTAGCTAGCTTTTCTATTTTCAAAGCACTAGAAGGTCTTTAGAGGGTCATCCCTCCTGCTATTGTCAATCAACAAGCAACACCACCGATTGTCGAGCCCCAGTTCCTTCACTGCGCTTTTGAGGAATCTGAACTCCGTTCGTTGCGAAGACTTGGATCGACAGCGGCAGCCATGGCGGTTTCGTCAAGCGATCCCATCAGGAAGCGGTTGACCTCTGCGGCCACCTCCGCCGGAGAGTCCAGAGTTGCCTGATAACTCACTGGAAGGACGGCGACACGGTCTGAGTGTCGGCGAGACCAGCCCCTCAATAGATTGTGCACCTGATTCAGTTGAGTTTGAAAAGTCCTGGCGAGAACATCATCGACTCCAGCTTCATTTGGGCCTTTGCCTTTTCCAAGACGATGCAGCATTTTCTGTTGCGAAGCGATGACTTCGTCCATCGGCCGATACATCAAGATAACTCGGTAGTGAAGATCCACGGTTTCGCTATCCGCTTCATTTTCGCGGATGCCGAACAAGAGTCGCGGAAGGAGCTGCGCGACTATTTTCACAGCTTTGCCTCTAGCATCCAACAGCCATTCGTATTTGCCCCGTTGTGAGCTCAGTCCCTTGGCCATCTCCAGCTCCAGATAACCGCGAGGATTTGAGGCATCGGCAGGGCGGTGATCGTCGGCTAGAATCTGCAGACCTCCTGCTGCCAGCATCTGCATGGTCATCGAGGTGCCTGAACGCGGAAGCCCGGACACGACGGTCACAGATTTGGCGACGCTTGGAAGTGCACTTGAATCTGTGTTCCGTGCAAAGTCCAACATCGTGCGTTCAATATCTTCCCAAGTGCGGTCTGAAGTCTCCGCCCCTTTTACGGGTCTGAGATTCGAACGAAACTCATGCCTGTTCTCGGGGTGTTCGCCCCGCGCCCAGCTTCTGAGGCGCTTTTGCGCCTCACGCGCCAGCTTGCGATGTTCTTTGGCCTTTTCGAGATTACCTAGTTGCAAATGATAGATGGACGCAAGAGTTCGGTGGGCAGTGGGTTGAACCGGATTCTGAGTGACCGATGTATGTAGCGATTCGACGGCGCGCTCGACTTCGCCCAGGCGGTTGAGGGCAATGCCACCCAGAAAATGGGCCTTGGGATTGTGAAACGTTTGCCCCACCGCGGCAAACGCCTCGGCTGCGGCTTCGGTGTTGCGATCGAGGTGAAGATGAAGGCGAGCCAGACCGAGGCGTGCGAGCGGGTTTACCTTATCGAATTCAAGGACTCGATTGAATGATTTTTCGGCATCGTCGAATTTGCGCAGCGCCAACTGCGATTCCGCCAGTTTTTGCAATAGTGTCTGCAAGTTGTTTGGCTCTGTCGATACAGCCTTTAGAAACGTGTCGACTGCCTTGGAAAACTGCCCCTCGGCGTGGAGCAATAATCCTTCAAGATAGACAAACGCGTGGGAATTCACTCCAGCCCGGCGGCGCAACTTTCTGAGTTTCGCCAGCGTCTTCTCATCAACCTTGCTGAAATCAATTCTCGGTTCTGCACCATCGTCGATCTGCTCCAATTCTTCGCTGCCGTCCTTCCGTTGCTGTTCCAGGATTTCCTCGTGCAGTTTTTTCATTTCCCCTGCTGCCTCCTGTGAGAACCGCCGCTTGTTTACCTTGATCTGCTCGAACGTTTTCCTTGCCTTCTCAATCTGTCCCAGCGCCAGTTGGACTTGCAAGAGGTGAACTCCAAACCGCGACTCCTCGGGCCAATCATCCCACAACTTAGCAAAAATATCTCTGGCTTCGTGAGCGTGACTGGCATCGGCGTAAGCGCGCGCCAGGTTGTACTCAAGCTCGCGAACAGTTTCTTTTACCGCTACGTCCTTGTCGGCATCTGGTTCTTCGATGTAACCGAGCGCCACCAGTTGATCGATGGCATCCTGCGCTTCAATCGGATCGAGCCGGGCATCCGGCGGGTGAAGGCCGGGATCATGGTCTCCCACGATGGAATCCCAGCTTTCGATGTAGTTCACCTCGGGCATGTCTCGAAAGACCGATGTCAGTGCGGCTCCGTCCATATCGCGGCCGGTAGGAAGACCGTAATGGGACAGGATTGTCGGACAGACATCGAGAATGGAGGCGCCGAAAACGAGGTCGTCCTTTTTGATCCCCGGTCCCATTGCAGCAAAGATACCGAAGGGTCGGTGTTCCGCGGCTGGGCCGGCTGGCTCGTTTGGAATGTGGTGCGGTCGCAGGGCATCGGGGTGGAATCCGTGATCGGACATCAGAATGATGGTCGTCTCCGGTCCGGCCAGCTGCATAAGGCGGCCGAGCATTTGATCGTGGTAACGGTAGCCACACTCAACCACATTCTTATACAGGTCGAAGTCTTCCTGTGAGACCCAATCCTGCTTCGGCGGGTGGTACTTCATGAACCCGTGCCCAAAGTGGTCGATGGCGTCGTAGTAGACCGCCATGAAATCCCACTCGGTGTTCTGCATGAGATGGGTCGCAGCAGCGTGAACGCCGGAACACTCGGCGATGGTCATGGCGCAGGAATACAGCCGCCGGTCTTTCTTCTGGTCGATGTCGGGCGCATTGGGAACAAACAGGCGCAACATGTCGCCGTCCAGTTCCTGGGGATGCAGCCGCCACTCGGCCAGTTCCTCGGCAAGCTCTGACGGAAACACGGTTCCAGGCCGCATCGGCCATGGCTTATCGAGATCGTTTTTGGCCTGTTGGAAGTGATTCGACACCATCACGCCGTTGACCGGCTCCGCCGGATGTGACGGCCACCAGCCCACCACATTAGTGCGCAGGCCGTGTTGATTGAGAATGTTCCAGACGGCCTTGGTTTTGCGGGCCAGATTTGTGATTGGCCGGATGCCGCCACCGTGCGGATCCGGTTCGGAAAACCCATGGATACCGTGCTTGAACGGCCTCTTGCCCGTGGCGATGCTGGTCCAAAGCATGGGCGAAAGAATCGGATTGATCGTGGCCAGATTCCCCATGACCCCGTTCTCAATCAAATGCTTGGCGAAGGGCATTTTACCTTCGTCAATGAGCGGACTCATCGTCTTCCAGTCGGCCGCATCCCAACCGACGAGAAGGAGTTTTTTTCTGTTTGGACTAAAGCTCACGATGTGAAGATACGGCCTGAGGCCACCTGGCCAACCTTGCCAACCTTGCCATTGCCGCCACGATTACCCGTTGGGCAGTTCCATTCTTTACTCGTTTTCCGAGTCCAAAGAAAAACGGCCTCAGAGATAGGGCCGTCTTTCGCCGGGTCCAAGCTTTCGCAAAGGCGAAAAAATGGAGCTATACCACCATGACGCTTTGAAGGTCACTTGCTTCCTTGCTTCTGCTTACGAAAGCGCCTCATGCCGACCGCCCCCATCGTCAGCGCAAGTAATCCAGCGGTGCTCGGCTCAGGAACTTGGCCAACGTTGATGGCGCCCCCTGGAGAGTCATTGTAGTAGGCTTGGGTGATGTTCAAGGAGCCAGTAGTCATCGTCCCCCAGCCGTTGTGCGTGGTGCCTCCTACGCCTCCTATCTTGAATTGAAAGGCAAAATTCTCGGCGACACCATTCGTCCATCCCCCCGCAAAAGCGGCAACCGAATTAGTAGCTCCAGCAACCACACCAGCCACATCGTAGGCAGTCGTGTTGGCAGTAGGGAAGCCACGAGCAACGCTGGTGTTAGTGGCAAGTGAGGTTGCCCACGCGATCCTATTGAAAAAGTAAGATCCAGTGATATAATTGATGCCCCCATTTAGCCCGAAGTCATTGACCGCGTCGCCATTAACATCCCAGTTATCGTTGCCTGCGACCAGGCCTGGAACGGAATCTGCCATAACGATCGCTCCGTCGACGTCGCTAATCCCACAAAGAGCAACCCCACCAGCCGCGACGGCTCCCAAGGCTGGTGTAGTTACGCCGAAACTATTCGCTCTCAATCCAGAAGCAGTACTATCCTGAAGAGATGCCGCTTTTTCACAGGCTGAAAGAGAACATGGAAGTTGGGACTGTACTGGGTTTTTCATAAATCTCGAGTTTTGAATAGTATCATCAGAAAGGTATTGACCACGGTGCCATTCTGCAAGGTTAATATCGTCAAAGTTTTAGTCCTTCGTTACTGCACGCTTGTGAATTTTCCAGCATTGAATCCGCATCTCAACCAACACAAAATCAACCAGCTATGCCGAACCGATCTTTAGAAGAAAGACCGTGGTTCCTAGCATAACACTTGTGCCGTGCTTAGAGCCCTAATGGCTAGAAGCGCGGTCTCCGAAAAGATGTGGCGAAGTTGCTCACACGATGGGGCAGAACGAAACGAGGAAATAAGAGAACCAGAACAGAAAAGAACTGTGAGACCGCGCTTCCAGCCGGTTCTTCCAAAGCTTTTGGGGACTTCCGCTCGCTCGGCACAAATCAGGTAGCGCGGTGTCAATGACCAATTGAGATTCGTTTTCTATTGTGGCACCGCCATTGTATCGGTTGAATAATATCTACCACCCGCCTACCACCGAAATCGGAATGAAGGAATCAGAGAATCAGCCGCGGAAACAGGGGAAGCCGAAGTCCATCACGTCGCTCCGGCACGATGAAGGCAACCTGGCGAAAGTGGCGGGGTTCACCGACGACCCAAAGCGTCCAGTGGAAGCCAAAAGCGGAACCGAAATAGATGATTGGGAATCCTGGCACCTACAGTACACAAAGAAGGGGAAAACGAAGGAAACCCTGGTGCGCCCGTTGTGGATTGGTGTCATCGTGCTGTTTTGCACACTCGGGATTCTTGTTCCTATCTGGCTGATTTCCCAGGATGGCGGCGCTGTGACGACGACCGTAGACGATCGTCCCAGGGACGATACCAAGCGCTCGCTCCCAGCGACGGTTGGTCTCACGTCTGAGGAAATCGCGCAGCAATTCCTGGACGCTAAGACGATCGATGAACGGCTGCGATGGACCCGCGAGCCAGAGAGAGTGGCACCGCTAATGAAAGATTATTACGCTAACGATCGAAATCGCAGAGGTAACGTTGACGAAAACTTCAACGAAAACGTCCTGAGCCTCCGGAGACTGGGGACGATGCTGGTTAGGAACGGCTACCTCTATGAGAAATTCCATGTGAAAACGCCATCAGGCAATCGCCTGCTTGCCGTTTGCGAGACCTCTGATGGGAGACGCGTCGACTGGGAATGTTACGTTCGCTACAATCCACTGCCATGGCGCACGTTTCTGAATCAGGCTGCAGGTTCAGCTCCATCGGAATTTCGCTTGTTCTTCTCCCAATCCGACTTCCATAAGCAGCTCAGTCCAGATGCGGATCACACGTTCTATTGGATCGAGTCGCCGGAATTGAACACGGTTGTGCATGCCTACGTTGAAAATGATTCCCCTATAGCCAAAACACTTTTGCGTCGATCGGCAGCAGCGTCGCCATCCACCGAATCGGCCAGATCAAAATTCATTGCGACCGGACCGGATGTCGTGGCACAACGTCGGCAACGGGCGATTCTCTCACTTCGCCACGTGTCGAGGAACAACGATGCTCGAATCGTAGAGATCACTGGGATCAAGCATCTGGGATGGGTAACGCCAGAGTAGTTGAGAGATCAGCCACGGCAGTCCTCACTTCAACAAACAATCAAAAGAAAACGCCCCAAGACCACATCGGGTCTCGGGGCGCATTAAAAATCGGAGGATTGATTCAACCCGCTAATTCGTCCGCTAGTCCTTCTCCAGCCTTTCCAGCACCTCGAGGAGGCGGGCTTCTATCTCGGCAGTCTTACTGCGAAGACCTTCGATTTCTTTGTCCTTCTCCTCCATGGCACCATAAAGTGCTTTCACAGCTGCCAATGCAACCCCGGACATATCTGTGAGCGCGATGGTTTTGTCATCATCTCCCAACCCAAACTGCGCCCTGAAATCCTGAGCCATCGGCCCCATGTGGCGAGAGCCGGCGGCATCCTTCTTGTAACTCCATTCCGCAATCGGCAGCGCGGCGACTTTCTCGAGCACCGCATCTGTATCCACGGGCTCAATCCCTTGTTTCGCATTGCGATCAGAAACGCCATTCACAGTGCCGGTTGTGACCAGGTTGCCGCCCGAAGTAAGCTGGAACTCAAAACCCGCGTTAGCCGTATGATTGATTATAAACCGATCATTTGTTTTAACGTAAGTCTCCCATTCATTTGTTGCAGCCGTATCAGTGTACGTGATCGTGGGCTGGCCACTATTGGTCAACTGGAGTAAGGTGCGCTTTGCGGTAGTTGCGTTGACCTCCTGGATATGCACCTTGGCCGTTTCGTTGGTTCTCCTTACGTGGAGGGACGAATCAGGCGCATTGGTGCCGACTCCAACATCACCTGTGTTCTCAAGATAGAGCGTGTCTTGCGGAGCACTAGGCTCGATCCGGAAAGGAAGTTTGGATCCATTTGTCGCGTCACGTATAAAAAAGTTCGTTTCGTTGCCAGCAACATCCCAAGTCTGCGGTGTAAAGCCGCTTGATCCATCCTGTTCCAGACGCAGAGTGGCAGTGTCTCCGTCGACGACGTGAAGATCAACAACTGGATTTGATGTTCCTATTCCGACATCCCCGTCAGCCTCAACGTAAAGTGCGTTTGCGCGGGCCCCTGCTTCAACTCTGAATGGAATGCGCCCTGCAGTGGAATCTTCGATCGCAAAGTAATTTAAACCGCCATTCGACGAATCGTTCGCAACTAATCGCCAGTCATTTGAGGGAAACGAGGCGGAAGTGCTGGTGTCGTCGAAGTGAAGCCGCAGATTGTTTTCTTTTAGCCGAGCGGTATCGAATCCAAAGCTTTCTCCATTGACGCAATCTTGGCCGACGCACTCACTGCCTACAACAATTAAATCATCAAGAAACTGCTGATCGCGAAGCTGCACTCCATCAACAATATCAATGTCTCCAGCAATGCCCTGTGCCTGCTTCATTGCGATGATGCGTTCAGCTCGTTTTAATTCGCGAATTCCCTTTTGACGAACAAGTTGTCCGTCTGCAATTCCGAACGATCCCGATTGCTGCATATCCTGTCCAAGCGGCAACAATCCGCTTGCCTGAAGCATTTCGCCGGCATTGGATATGGACGTTTCATTTCGGACCCTTGTCATGATTTCCCTAGCCTTTTCTGAGACAGCAGGAGTAGCGGTGAGTTCCCATGAATAGTTACCATCAGACCAAATCGAACTTTCTTCGTCATAAATTCCAAAGGAGATTTCTTCTCCCTTCTCGAACGTTGTTTCGAATGGTTCAATGCCAGGCCCGGAGATGCTCAGTTTCATGGATACGTAATCGTGAAAGAGAGGTCTCCACAGCATCTTATCTTCCATTGTGTATGACCTGACTAGATCCCTTGAAGGGTTCGCCTTGCCTTTGCTCTTAATTACGCTTGTTTCCGAAGCCTTCGCTGTATCCGTATCTGCAGGTGGTTCAGCGAACAATACTGAGGTGACCAACGTGAGTGGCGCACCGATGAACATACCCACTTTTACAAGATTCCTAGTCATAATTATGCGTTCTTCAAAGAGACTTCACCGAGCAAAGAGAATTTTGATCGTTGCCTACCAACGGCGAGCCATTGATACAAAGTGCTCGATTCTCACTTCTAATTCAACATTATTCTGACACAATGTAGGAGTATTCGATGACGATTCTAGATCGAACTGAATCCGACAAGATCCACAATCAAACTTTCGACTCAATTATGACTCTAAAATCGTTTCAATTCTTATTTCTCATCGGAATTACGCTATGTGGAAACAGATCGGCACCAGCATCGGAGAAACAGCTGAGAATAGCGACCCGCGATGATGTGGCAGACAGCGCTTACGTCGAACTCGGACTTCCTTACCAGGCTGTGGGACAAATTGTCATTGGTAATCGTCGTTGCACGGGCACACTTGTGCGGTCAACGGATGGTACCCACAAGATTCTGACTGCAGCGCACTGTTTCGACCGCGACTTTGACAATCAACCAGATGTTCCTGCGTCCTCTATAAAGTTTCAAATGGGCGCAACTCTAGAAGGGCTATCGATCAATGTAACGAGTATCTCCATTCAGGCGTGGAATGCGGCAGGCGGGAAGGATATGGCCGTTCTCACTCTCGAACCGATTGCAGCAGAGGATTGCCCGGTTCCAATGACTGTTTCTACTGCCAGTCCGCTGAATGCCGAGGTTCTCCTGATCGGCTATGGAACGCACGGAACCGGCTTACCTCCTTTCGAAAATCTGGCCGACAATATCAGGAGAGCGGCAACAAACATGGCTGACAAAGTATTCGATTTGGGGGAGAACGAAGGCCAGATCCACATTGACTTCGATCATCCGCGCGATCCTGAATTCAACACCCTGGGAGAATCTCAACCTACTGCGCTGGAAGGCACATCTGGAATCGGCGACAGTGGTGCCCCACTGATCGCGGACGGATACGTTGCCGGTGTCCTCCACGGGGGATTGAACCCCACACGGTTTGAGTTCTCTGAATATGGTGACGTGTCGATCTTTGCCGGCACATTTCATGAAGCAAATGCATCATTCTTAGCCGCGAACAATGTGCTTCTGATCGACAACGGAAATGCGGAGGTTGCCATCAATGTGGACTCGATTGCACAACCTGGACAACCATTCATCGCAAGCAGCAGCGGTGTCGCAGCTAAGGATGGCAGTATTCTCCATGTCGGTAGTTTTCCAGAGGGATTTGAACCTCTCGGCGTTGACCTTACTACGATTGCGAAGAAGTGGCTTCCTTTTGGGAAAATCGAAATTCGCACGCTTGCCGGGCAGCCGGGACGTTTCTCGGGTAGCTGTACTGGGGACAGCTCCATATTCATCGGCAAAAGAGTCTACTGGTGGATCGTCGAGACCGACACAGGAAGTCCGGCTGCCGATCTGAGCAATGTCACCACGTGGGGACTCTTTTCGAGCGATGCCAGGAATTGGCTATTCCCCTCCCCTGGAGCCCCTCCGACCAATACTACGCTTTTGAGTTCATCAGATGCAAACTGGTCTGTTCACGCTGGCAGCATTGGAACCGACCAACTTATTCTGCAGAATGTGCTGCAACTTGACTATCAAACCTGGGCCAGTCGAGTCTTCCCTGAAGGACTTCCCGACAATCTGCGCGCTCCCTCAACGGATTTAGATGATGATGGACTCAGCAATCTAATCGAATGGATATTTGGAAGTTCACCTTTGCTTCCTGAATTCAGTCCCCCTTTTCAAGTTGCCCATTCACCGGGCCAAACCACCATTCAATACCAGCGGTCAAAATTCCTGCCAGAGCAGTCCCACTCATTTGAAATATCGACCACCCTCAGCGAGTGGCGACCAGTAGCGACGAAAATCGTCAGTGTGATCTCAACTTCCGAAACTACGGAGTTGGCCGTTATCGAGATCCACGACTCCGAAGCAATTAGCGAAAGCGCTTACTTTCGCCTGATCGTTGCACCATGAGACCTTGAGTCATTACATGATTGCATGAATCTTCAAGATTTAGCCTGAAGCCTGAGCGTCATGAGCCGGACAAGAATCCGCCCCGAATCAACGCCTTCTTCTTAAAGCCAGCAGTAGCAGGCTGACTCCAAAAAACGAAGCCGTGGAAGGCTCTGGCACCAGGGTCAGTGCACCAGTCGTTTCCGGCCCGATCACCCCCCCATTCAAAGCGATGATTCCAGCGTCATCGCTGGTAATGGAGATCAAGTTGCTTGGTGGAGGATTCGAGCCCCCAGGAAATATCCAAGCTGATGCATTATAGAGTCCGTATCCGTTAATATCGGAAAAATCGGCACCTGGCGCATTGAGAGCTCCTGCATCACTGAAATCGACTTGAGGATATGCACCACTCCCGGTGCTAAAAATCCATAGATAAATCGGTTGGCCGACGAAGCTGGCATCATCTCCTATTCCAGATTCAGCGAAGCGGCCACCCTCCCCCCCCAGAGTCCGAATAGATTTGCTATCGAACTCGATCCATCGGGAAGCTAGAGCAGAAATACTGCCTGCATTCGTGGCAACATCAAAACCTCCCGACAAATCAAACGTGCCAACAGCGACCTTGCTGCCATTGAGGATGGGGGCATTTGTTGGAACGATGTGAACACTACGTTCACCCGGCGCTGCCGAATAATCCACTTGGATCGTCGCAGCGTCCGCAGTCAAGGTGATCAAGAACAAAGCGCATGATCCTGTAAGAAACTTCATCATCTGGTGAAAAGGTAAGTGAGTTGCAGTCCGTCGGTCAATCCCTGATTTATATTGGCCCTCGGCTCATATTCCGGGGATCGCATCGGATATCAACCAATTAAATCCATTCGAAGCAGACGGAACCCCCGATCTGGGTTTTCTTTGGATGTAGTATGAATCATCAGGGTCAAACTCGAAAGAATCTGACGGATTAAACTGATTGTCGAGCCACTGTGTTCCGTTGTGGAAATAACGGGTAACCTGTCCTGTATTCGAATCGATCGCCCAGATGACATCGGCATCATTGGCGTTTGCCCCTGTTGTTACACCTGTCGCCGGATCGCCGGTAAACAGTCCGCTATTCGCGAGACTGAACGTACGTTTAGCCGAAACAATAGAGATGAGGTTAAACCCTTGTTCGACAGGTGCGTTCAGAGCACCGATTCGGCGTGCTCCCTGCTGGTACAATCGCATGCTTCCCGTCTGTTTACGACTGATAATGAAGCCTCCTTCTGGCAGAAGTGTTTCATCGGCAGCATTCGAATAGGTCTGCGTTTTCCATCCCGTATCCAAAGGAGCATTCGAATAGAAGAAGCGTCTGACGGCCCCACTTGGATCTGGAAGCAGCAGATTATCCGCATCCGAGGCATTCAGCCCCTCAGTAAGTCCCGCTGAGTTCATTTCGCCAAAGACTCGCCCAAGAGTGGTGTGCGGCCGAATTTCAAAGGCGTCTCCAGCGCTGATGAGCCCGGAAAGATCATCTGAAAGCGTCAATTCCGTGGAAGAATGGGAGAGAATATCTGCAGTGAGACCATTGCCGGAACCTGAAGTGATTCTCACATAGTGGGGCTTTGCCGAAAAGATTGCTCCTGACCAGTTGGCGAGATTATCAGAAAGGGTGGCCGCACCCGCAGAGGTGACCAGTCCATCATACCGCTTAGGCTGAACTGCCGTCAGGCCGAGGAAACTGTAGTGCTCGGACTCAGTCGCAGTTGTGCCGAAGATGTCCGTGCAACTGGTGACGAAGATCTCAGTTTTCGCCGGACTGCCGCCGTCTGCTTGCAGGAATCCAAACCGCGGTGCATCGACACCTACAGATTGATCATCCGTATAGGTGGCAAGCTCAAATAGAGGTTCACCCGAAATCGGCACGACACTTTGTTGACTGGCAGCCAGTGGAGAAAAGGCTCCCGTTACGTCAGAGGCAGTTTCAAGGCTGACGCTCACACCCGACAAATCCTTGCGTTGAACAAAAGTGTAAGTCGCATGGGTCTGACCAGAAACTTCTGCAGTTCCGAGAATGACCTGTGGATCAAAGACGGGCGTCTGTGGATCGAGACCGTGAACAAACTTGAACAAGTTTTCGAACATGTCATGCGCGGGCCTGGCCAGATCCCCCCACACAGTCGCTTCTTTCAATGGATCGATAACATCCGCGAACGCAAACTCATCGAAACGCCATGTCTCATAGCTGTTCCCGATAAGCGTAATCACGACATCGTGATTTTCAGCGGCAGCGGAAAGATCATCCACCGTGACTCTCAAGTTCGATCCACCGCCCACGACATTCAGCGTGCCCTGGAACTTCACTCCGGCCAGGATCGTGTTGAGGTTAGCAGTCGTGTCAGTGAACATCAAAGTGGCTCCACTCGTGCTGTTGGCAGAGACCGTTCCTTGAGTCGCCGTCAGTGTCACCTTCAAAGTGGTTGAATCCGTATCTGCAACTGAAATGCCTGCAATTGCGGAATCTGTGTTCGTAGCAATGCTCACACTGGCGGGGGCGTTGATTGTCGGGGATGCATTGACAACGGTGAGCGTATCAGATGCTGTACCACTATTACCAAGCGAAGAAGTAAGCGCGCCCGAGGTGTTAACGTGCACTCCAGTGGAATCAGCCTTCACGTCAATGCTGACAGTGCAGGAACCCCCAGCGGAAACCGATCCTCCAGTGTAGCTGACGGTGGTGCCTCCAGCAGCACCTGTCAGGGTTCCTCCGGTGCAGGAAGTCGACAAATCAGGCGTATCCGCGATGACAAATCCTGATGGAAAATTGTCGGTAAAATCGAGGCTGGTTGCGGAAACCGTACTGCCCGAGTTATTAATGGTAAACGTTAATTTGCTTACCGAGCTCGAGTGCAGAGCCAACTGGTCGGGGCTGAATTCTTTGGTGAAAAACGGCAGCGAATTCACAATGACAGTGTCAGTGCCGTCAGAATGCCCGACCGCAGTTGCTGTGATTGTAACAGTTTGTGCTGCATCCGCGATTGCGTCACTCACCGCGTCCAGATCGAAGGAGGACGAAGTTGTTTGACCTGCAGCGATTGTAATGCTCGGGGGAACTGTGATCTCGCTGGTGTCACTGCTCGAAAGGGTCACCGTAAGGGCATTCGTCGTGTCGGTGTTGCGTGATACTGTTGCCGTCGTCGCCGCAGTTCCGGCTCCTTCCGATACAGAGGCTGCCACAATGGAAACCGTCAACCCGGCTGTATCATCGTCGGTCACATCAACCGTGTCCGTGCCGTTCGCGTGGGCGGTCGCAGACGCTGTGATCGTCACCGTTTGCGTGCCGTCGACGATCGCATCATCAACCGCATCGATATTAAAAGCACTCGAGGTCAACTGGCCAGCCGCGATCGTTACCGATGCGGGCACCGTCGCTTCGCTGGTGTCACTGCTCGAAAGGGTCACCGTAAGGGCATTCGTCGTGTCCGTGTTGCGCGATACCGTTGCCGTCGTCGCCGCAGTTCCGGCTCCTTCCGATACAGAGGCTGCCACAATGGAAACCGTCAGCCCTGCTGTATCATCGTCGGTCACATCAACCGTGTCGGTGCCGTTTGCGTGGGCGGTCGCAGACGCTGTGATCGTCACCGTTTGCGTGCCGTCGACGATCGCATCATCAACCGCATCGATATTAAAAGCACTCGAGGTCAACTGGCCTGCCGCGATCGTTACCGATGCGGGCACCGTGGCTTCGCTGGTGTCACCACTCGAAAGGGTCACCGTAAGGGCATTCGTCGTGTCCGTGTTGCGCGATAC
>JBNMNB010000171.1:0-17499 GCA_051270635.1 Verrucomicrobiales bacterium
CGTATGCATTCCCATCGGCATTCCTCTCACGTCATCTGCAAGGCCAGCCATTTCCGCAGCTTCCCATGCATCATCAATCGTCAGGCGTGAGTTCGGGCCAATGATATTGCGGAAAATATCCGTTGGCATCAGCTTGCTACTTTGCAGAACCACTCCCATCTGCTGCCGCACCTCACGAATATCGAGGGTCTTCAAATCCTGGCCGTCATAGTAGACGTTTCCAGATTCCGGTGTCTCAAATCCTAACAATACTCGAAGAATCGTCGACTTCCCTGATCCGGAAGGTCCGACAAAAGCAACAAATTCGCCCGGGCGGATTTTTAGAGAAACATTCTGCAGGATAAGCGGGCCATCTTCATCATAGCGGAAATTGACATGATAGAGGTCGATCTCACCCGTTAACTCGCCCGGGTGTTTCCTCTCATCTGTGATCTCAGCTTCAGAAACCAGGATAGGAACGAGTCGTTCGTAAACCGGAACCACTGCCAGCAAACTCAACGATGCCTTACTGAGCGCCAGCATGGCAGCCAGGAACATCGCGAATGATGCATTAAAGGCAATGAAGTCGCCGGTCGAAAGCTCGACTGATCCCGATGCTTGAACTGACACCATAGTGCCATAAATGATCAACGAGCAGATCACTGGGTAGCCTGCATTGAATACCGCGACGAAATTTTCGATGCGGCCGATAATGAATGCGATCCGTTTTTGTTCTGAAAAGTCCCGCGCCCAGACTTTGAAAGCGTGATCTTCCGCCCCCGCAACCCGTAACTTACTGACACCCGTGAGAAACTGGAGCACTCTGCCTGCGATTCGTCCACGAATGGCGAATTGCTTTCTCTGATGATTTAATTGCGCAAAGTTCGCTGCCGCAGTGAGTGAAACCGCACCGAAAACCAACAATGTTCCCATCATTGCCATATTGGTGTTGATGCGGAACATGACGACCAGTTGGAACATGGATGTGACACTGCCCAGAATTGCCGTCACTCCGACACCGGACGTCGTCGCACGAATAGCATCAACGCCCGCAGCGCGATCCGCCAGATCACCCGCCGCATAGCTTCGAAAAAAAGTGGATGGCAAATTGAGCAACCTGTCCCACAGCGCTGCCTGAATCGAATAATCCATTTTGCCCTCAACGCGAAGCACTGCAATGGCGCGGGTAATCGCGAATGCTCCGACAGCAATAGCCGCACTGAACAAAGCGACACCATACTGCATCAACTGACCTCGCGCAGCACTCGGAATAACGGTATCAAAAATCTGACCGGTAAAGACAGGCGACAACGTGCCTAGGATACCCACGAACACGCCCATGATGGCGATCGAAATGTAGTCGGCCCGTAATCCATGTGAGCCGAATTTGACCACATCGAAGATATTGACGGCACCGTCTTTAAACGAACGGTAAAAAGTATCCGCAAATGGCTCGATCGTATCTGCGACCTCCTCGGTCACACGCACTCGAGTCCCGGCACTGGGATCTACCATCTCGTAGGCGGTACGCCCACGAGGAATCAAGGCAACGGGAGCACGCGAGTCATTCTTCCAGCCAAGAAAGGGCCCGTGATCTCGATTCCACCAGTCACCGCGCAGCATGATCTGACGCACGCGAAAACGCGAGGCTTTGGAAATCAATAAGAGCGGTTCGACCAGGCCACCACTTTTGCTATCGCTCGGTGCGCGCACTGGAATATCCAGCGCCTTGCCTACCAACTCGCAAGCGGCCAGCAGCGGATCTTCACTCCCCGCCTCACTGAATCCTCTGCCGATTCGCTTGGCTTCAAGCACTGATCCGATGGATCGAAATGCATCATCCAGTGCCCCCTGACGGTGATCTGCCTTGGAGCGCTGCCGATTGATCTCATCAATGTTCAGCAGCGTTTTGTTAATAAACTCAGACTCACATACTGCCGCGTGAAGTTGCTCGAGGCCATTCCACAGTGCACTGTGATTTACCAGCGTTTCAGTGTCCCACGACAGTAGTTTGGTCTCACTGGCAAACTCTAACCACGAGTCAGGCGTCACCGGAAAAATGAATTCACTCTGATCGAAATAGAGGTCTTCCATGCCGATAAAGATCGCATGACCGTCTGGAGCATGTACCCAGACAACGTTCTTTCGCGCCGTCGCGCGCTGCGAAGGAGGGATCGTGGTTTCCGCACCAGCGCGAAGTTTTACATCTGCCTGCGGTCGCGGAATATTCTCGGTTACTCCACGACTCAACGAAGTGACCCAACCGTCGATCAGCACAGCCAACTCTTTGCCTGTTTCCTCATGCTGCGACGCATGCTGAAGATCTTTGAGGGTCAGTCGATAGAGTACCGTCCCTTTGGATCCAGCGGCGACGAAGCCATGGTGATGTCCGTAGGCCGCCAGGTCCATACCAAATACCAGCCCACCGGTCGGCACAGAAGTAAAATGGGAACGCGCTCCTGTGCACTCCCCGTCGGTGATCATGGTCGTGAAGATCTCGAGCACGCCGGACCCCACATACCAGACTCCTTTCGGATCATCCAGTAGCAGCGGATTATTTCCCTCTGAACTGCGGGGCTTGCCGCCCTCGATAAACGATTGCGCGAGAATCCCAAGCCTTACTTCGTCAGGCTCTTCATCTGTCAAAGGTTCTGTATTCGATTCAGCCATTACTCCTTCATCAAATCTTTATAGGGCCCGTCCTCTTTCAGCATTCCCTCATGAGTTCCTCGCTGGACAACTGTCCCTTTTTCCATGACCACAATTTCGTCACAATCACGAATCGTACTCAAGCGGTGCGCCACGATGAGACAGGAGCAACCACGGCGGCGAATTGCTTCGTCGATTTCCTTCTCAGTCGTCGGGTCGAGCGCACTGGTTGCCTCATCCAGGATGACAAAGTTCGGCTCACCGACCAGCGCACGTGCAATCTCCAGGCGCTGTCGTTGTCCACCACTGAAATTGCTACCGCCCTCGGCGACAAGACTATTTTCACCGCCTGATCGAGCAGCGATAATGTCCGCAATGGCAGCATCCAGCATTGCAGCAGTAATATTTCGGTCGGCAATTGTCGGATCCCACATTGCCAGGTTTTCTTTCACCGTACCTTCGAACATGAACACCTCCTGATCGACCATGCCGATCGAGTTGTTGAGTAAGTCAGGCGGTATCTTATTCCGAGGCACTCCATCAAAGTTGACGTTCCCCGACCATGGCTCGTGTAGCCCCGCTACCAGCTTCAACACAGTTGATTTGCCGCTGCCACTTCCGCCCACAAGAGCTACACGCTGGCCAGGTTTAATAGTAATGTTAAGCGAATCGATCAGGGGTTTTTCGAGCGGACTGTATCCAAAACTGACGTCTTTCAGCTCGACCAGCCCACTGAGTTTGATCACTCCAGCCAGTTCCTCAGGGCGCTCAGGTGGATTCAAATATTGATCGTCCATCGGGTAACTGAGAACATCATCCAGACGATTCATGTCACCCTGCAGCTCTTGAATTTGCCCACCAAAAGTCACGAACGTATTGATCGGCCGGGTGAAGCTCACCACCAGGGTTTGGAACGCAACCAGCTCACCCATCGTCAAATCACCGTCCATCACCAGCAATCCACCAGCTACTAGAATGCTGGTAGTCGTGCACGCAGTAATGAATGGAGGCAGTGCCGACAGTGTATTGGCATAAAGTCCCAATTGTTGCTTCGCCTTCAATGCCTTCGCTTGATAACCCGACCATCGCCCGAAGAATTCGGGTTCACCACCCGTTGCCTTAATCGTCTCGATCATTTGCAGGCCGCCCATCGCCGTTCCCATGAGCTTACCTTTTTCCTGTAGCAGCCGGCGACTTGCATCGACGCGTTTACGGGCAATCGCCTTCAAGGCGAAGTAGTTCACTGAAGCAAAAAAGATACAGATCAAGGTCAACTCCCAACTGTAGACAAACATGAGTGCCGCAAAAAATCCGACAGTGATCATCTCCAACAGCATGGTCGCCACTTGACCGGACAAAACCTGCGCGACTTTGTCGTTAATCTGCACACGGCTACCGATCTCTCCCCCGAAGCGTTGAGAGAAAAAGACCACGGGCAATCGCAACACGTGCCGGAAAAATGCCGACGATGTCGTCAGCGCTAATTTTGTCTCAAAGCGCAACAGGAAGTACTGCTGCAAGTAAGTGAGCACCATGTATAGCGTCGCGGTGATCCCCATTCCGAACAGGATCGGCTTAACCCATGATTCCTTTCCGCCTACCAGGTAGTCATCGATGAAGCTGCGAGTGAATGCAGGAATGACAAGCCCCGGAATAACGAGAAATAATCCTGTTAGAACAACGTAACCCAGCGCCGTTTCATACCCCTTCAAGCGTGGTCGCAGAGCCGACATCAGCCCGGGTTTCACTCCGCCTTTCTTGAATTCCGGCCCTGGCTTGAGCAACAAAACGACTCCCGTATACGAAGCCTCCAACTCCGTCATTGTGCACTTTCGAGGCCCACCTGCCGGGTCATTGAGAAAAACTGTATCGCCGCTGAATCCTTCGAGCACCAGGAAGTGGTTGAAGTTCCAGAACAGGATCATCGGCATATCCATGGCCAGCACAGTGTTCAACTCGTGCTTAAATCCTTTCGCCTCCATCCCGTAATTGCGGGCAGCTTTTAGAACATTGTTAGCCTTACTTCCATCGCGAGAAACTCCGCACTCAACGCGCAATTCCTCCAGCGGCACAAATCGCCCGTAGTAGCGGAGCACGATCGATAACGCGGCGGCGCCACACTCGACAGCCTCCATCTGCAGCACGGTCGGAGTCTTCGCGCGCTTTCCTTTTCTGGGACGGGGTTTCGAACTCTTATCTGACATGCTCTAAAGAAAGTTCTCCTTCAACAGTTTTTAGAGTCCGGTGGCAGATTTAAGGATGGGCAAGACGTAACTGATGGGCGCACGTTCATCGACAACGATCGATACCGTACACTTTGTGCCTCCCTGAATCCCGATTGGAGGCCCTTCTCCAGATGACCAGGCGTAACCACTTTGATTGCCTGGAACGACTTGCAGCTGAGCGCTCACCTCCAGCGGCGCACCGTCTGCACTGAATTCCTGCACCAGTCCATCGTTCTTCAATGTCCCCATCATGCCGTCTCGAGTGATCGGATAGCCGGAAATAGACATGACCTCACCTAACATAAACCCATATTCTTCCGCTTTGACGGTCGACGGTGATATGCGCACAACATCATTCTGATTGATGTGCTTACCCTCACCCGCCGGAACGTAGATCACTGCTTGAAGAATGGAAGGCACAAGCTCAATATCCATGGGCTGCAAATGCACTAACAAATCACCATTCTTCACTCGATCTCCCTCCGCGAAGAGCACTTTCTTCACACGGCCTGAATCCGCAGCGGAAACGATCTTTTCCTCATCACCATCGATGATCAGCGCGATCGGGTCGCCTTTCTTTACGAAACTGTTGACCGTTCCAATAGATCTCAACACGCCGGATTCCGAGGACGGAAGGCCAACGGGGGTTCCGCGCTGGGTTTCTTTGAGATCAAACGGTTCAAGTCGGACAATGATTGTCCTGCTCGATACTAACGTTCCCACACTTGCGAGCAGCTCGATAACTCTTCCAGTCGCGGTCGACGTGATCATTTTCGCCGAATCTATCGACCGCACTTTGTTAGCCAAGTCGCGCTCCAGCGCTGAAAGCTCCAGCAGGCGTGCCCTTTCTGTTTCGGCAATCTGAGCTTCCAGTGCAGCGATTTGACCAGGAATTTCCTTCGTCTGTTGCTCCAGGCCCAGAATGCCCTCACTGATAGATCGAAGTTTCGACTGCGCGGCAGTGACCTGAGACTGAGTGGTCAATCCTCTGGCCCGATTTTCCCTGGCCCGGACAAGTTCCGTATTTGCCTCACGTAAACCGGTTTTTTGACTCTCCAGTCGAACTAACAGTGTCTGCAAACTATCCTGCAGACTCGAGACCTGCTTCGCCACTGCAGCGCGCGCCTCAGTCTCCGCTGCCTTGTATTCCAGTTTCTTCTGTGCGATCTCGTCTTCGAGTGTCTGAATCTGCACTTGCAATCCGCCCTGCGAGACTGAAGCGATCGGCTGACCAATCTGGATCTCATCCCCCACTTTAACCTCAAGTTTCCGGATGCTGCCCTCAGTCTTTGCTTCGACATCGACCAGCGCGACGCCGCGCATCAAAATCCCCTGACCATCGACGGTGGTCGGTATGCTGCCGAAAATGGACCACAAAATAACCACCGCCAGGAGAAATCCAACAGCGCCGAGAGCGACCCAGCCCGCAGGCTTGGTCACTTCCATCATTACATCGAGCTGCTCTGGTGAAGAGAGCTTCTCCAGTGCTGCCTTGGTAAATAAACCTTCTTTCTTTTTCTTAGCCATGTGCTGAGAAATACAGGTACAAGTTCATTCTCTGGTCGTGGGTGCCGCCCACAGATTCCTACCAGAAAGCAATCGGGAGATTGACACGTCCATCCAGATTTAAAAAGAAAAAAGGATGCGTTCCGCGTATTAATTTGCGGCGGCCGCAATTCGCAGAAGGAAGACGCACGTTTCAGCTATCTCACCGCAGCACGCGCCTTACGAAAACGCCACATGGGAACATTTCGCCAGGACTTGCTGGCTTGTTCCTCTTGCTCGACAATAGTTGCACTGGGTGCAGTAATTTCGATCGGCGGCAGAGTGACCAAATCCCGTTCGGCGATCTGCGGTGCATCACTTGCTTCAGAGAGAATAGTGCCAGACTGGAAACGCAGAAGCGCGAGCCCCTGCGCCTGCTGGAGCCTGGCATCAATCAAACCGCTGCGTGAATTGGTCAACCGTTCTTCAGCCAGAATCGAATCAATAATAGTCGATGAGCCCAGACGAAGTTTCTCATTCTCGCTCATCAAGGCAAGCCGCGTCTGCTCCATTGAGGCCATCTCAAATGCGTAGAACACAGCAGCGTTGCGCACTTGCTGTTTTGCCGTGGCGATCCCGGAGTCAATGGAGCGCTCAATAATGCCGATCTGTTCCTGAATCTTGCGCGAACGCGCCTCGAACAGGAACAACTCACTCTTCGAAACACGGTTACCAAATGGCCATTCCGCGCGAAGGCTGATAAATCCTCCAGGGCCCGCATGTCCTTCCTGATAGGGCGTGTAAAGTGTTTCTCCTCCGCCACCTTGATCGAGACCAGTGTAACTTAATCCAAGTTGTAAATCGCAGGCTGGTTTTAAGTTTGCCTTCGCCTGATCGATGAACACCGCCGTTGCAATCTTCTGCTGAATCGCCGCTCTGCGATCACCCCGCTTAAAGCGCGCCTGTCTCACCAGAGATTCAAGATCCTGCTGCTCGACTGCAAAAGCCGAAACCAACTTAGGAAAAGGATCTCCTGCCAATGGAGCATCGATGAGCGCCTCACCATTTGATCCCATGGCGATGGCGAGTGCCTGCTGCGCTCGAATAAGATCAAATTCCGAACGAATCCGACTCGCTCTGACCGTTGCTTCACGACCAATTGCCTGGCCACGTGTTACTCTTGGAATCAGCTCTTGATCGATCATGGCATCTGCCATCTTCAGGATCGACGTTGAAATCATCTCGGACTCGAGGAGCAATCGCAATCGCTCCTGAGCAGCGACCACATCCCAGTAAGCGAGTGTCGTCTGTAGCACACGCAGTGCAATAGCGTGCTCCAACTCAAAACGCGTCGCATCCAGTTCAAATCCAGACGCAATCTCACCGCCAGCCGTTGCGATGTATCCCCTACCTTTACCAAGAGGAATCGTCAGCCTGACACCAAGTTCCGTGCGATTCTCTCTGGGAAGTCCCTTACGACGGGAAAGGTGATCCTGCTCACCCGTGTACTCTACATACGGGCGCAAAATCGTTCCGTTGCGGAACTGCTTCACAAATGCCAGATCGTAATTGATCACGTCCGTTCTCAGGATCGAGTTGGGCGGAAATTGCTCGATCCGCTTCAGCGCATTACTGACATTCTTGCGTAGGATTTTGCGCACAAATTTCCGGTTCGCGATTCCTTCCTCAATGAATTTTTCTTCAATCTCCGCGATGCTGGCCGTCTCAGTCGGTGTCGCCAGACTCTTCGCCGCAGCAATCAACGCTGCATCGAGTTCTGCATCTAGATCCTGTTCGCCAGTGACAACTGTGCTGGAGACGTTATCCGTAGACAAATCGGCGCCAAACGAACCATCGACCGTAACCGAACCGTCCGCATTACGCACAAAACGTGACGTCGGCTTTCCACCATCGCGGATCACTTGAATCTCTTTAGTGATTGCCTCAATCGAATCATTGGCAGCCGAAACAAACCCCTTGTCCCTATCAAATGCTCGCTGCTCTCCTCCAGCCGCTCGCGTATCCAGTTCCTTCTGGCCACGGAAGTAAGAAACACCCGCAGCGACCCGGACATCAAACTGGCCAGCGGCCGTCTGCACAGCGCCTTTACTGGCCGAAACTTCTTCTTTCGCCAGCATGATTTCTGGAGATTTCTCCAGCGTCGCCCGCACCGCATCCAGCAGAGAAATATTCTCCCCACTGATGGTTGCAAGAATCGTCCCTGTCTCACGCGCAAGCACCTCAGGATCTGGCTCGTAAGGAATAGCCAGCGATCCCTCTCTGGGAAGGCCACCTGACTGCCCTTTGCCAGTACCACCTAGCAAACGCGTCGCTAACTGACCGATACTGGGGGTAGATGCATCTGCGGGCGGATTACCGACTTCAGTAATCTCTGCCGTCAGCTCATCCACTTCCACCGTTGAAATCACTTCCGTCTGGGGACGCACCTCTTCGACTGGAGCAGCACCGTTTTCGTCTTGCGCCGAAGCCTGGCCTGCCACCCCTGCCGACAGCAGCCCTGCCGTCAGTATTCGCAGCGCACCTGCACCTGCACTTGCACCTCTCGAAAAGAAGTGCGGGAAATCTGGTTCGCCAGTGTGCCGCTTCAAAATGAAATCTGGTATTATTTAAAATGTTACGTTCGCCGTGACTCTCACAATACTACCACCTCTTCTGCTTCACACGAGTTGGATCAGAGGGCGGATTCTTAGCGTAGCTTTCGAACGACGGAACAGTCACAACATTGAGCCGCTGCACAGAGCCAGCAGAACTCGTTGACGCATCCATCAACGTGCCTGTTTCGAATCGAAGCTGCGCAAGCCCAAGAGCGTGCTGCAACTTCGCCTCAATGATTGCACGATTCGCACCCGTCAGACGTTCCTCGGTGAGGATCGTATCCAACAACGTTGAGTCGCCGGTTTTGAAACGTTCCTGCTCAGCATTGAGTGAGTCAATCAGCGCTGCTCGCGATGCATTCAGGGCATCGATCTGGCGCAGAGAATTCTCGATCGACTTGCGAGCTGTCACGATGTTTGACAAAATCGAGCGCGTGATGATTCCCGTAGTGATCTGAGATTGGCGCAGCCTTGCCTCGCGTTCCTTCAGCACCCCTCTGGCAAAGTTGTTACCGATCGGATAATCGAAACGCAAGCCGAGGAAATACGAAGGGCCAGCATGCCCCTGAGTATAAGGATGGTAGAGGCTCTCGTAGTGGGAACCTTCGTCCAGACCGGAATAACTGGTGCGTGACGTAAAGTCTAACTGTGGCCGAAGATTGGTCTTAGCCTGTTGTGTCAGCACCATCCCGGACTCCTCAAGTCGCTGCGCAGCCTTGCGGTCGGACCTCAACTGCAATGCCCAGTCGACCAGCTTCTTTGGCGATGTTGAACTGATCGCACTCTTACTGACCAAGGCAGGCAAAGGATCGGAAGCAAGTGGCGCATACAGGATGCCGTCCCCTTCCACTCCCATGGAAATCGCCAAGTTCTGTTGCGCCTGGATCAAGGCAAATTCCGCACGCACACGTGATGACTGAGCAGTCGCTTCACGTGCGGCAATCTGTGCTCTCTCGATTGGCGGAATCGCATCAGCTTCAATCATTTGCTCAGTGACGACGACCAGAGCTGAGCTGATAATCTCAGATTCCAGAAGCACGCGCAGTCGATCTTGCGCAGCGACCAGATTCCAATAAGCAGTCGCCGTCGCCAGGACACTCTCAGCAACAGTGTGCTGAAGACTAAAGCGGCTCGCTTCCAGGTCATGTCCCGCAGCAATCTCCTGGCCGGAAGCAGCAATGCGACCGCGGCCACGTGCCAGCGGCAACATCAATTCAACTCCAAACTCAGTGCGACTGTCGCGACGCACACCACGACGACGCTTCTCATTGTCCTCGGCTCCGCTGAAGGTCAAAAACGGATTCACCACTGGGCCAGTGCGAAACTTACGCAGAAGTCCAAGTTCATAGGTCACTGTGTCCGCACGACGCACAGAGTTTACTGGAAATTTCTCGAGATCTTTCTCAGCAATCTTGATTTCACGTCGCTGACTGCGGATGATATCCTTCCTTACCTTAATACCCGCTTTGTTGATGCGGCTCTTAGTCGACTCCAGGGCGAAGAACTCAGCGGGATTCGAGACGCGCTTGATCACATCGAGTGCTGCTTCACGAATCTCACTGTTCAATCGGCTCTCAATATCCGTATTTGAGGGCGTCTTCCCCGCCTGCAATTCTTCAACTTGACGCTGCCGCTGCCGGATGACGCGGGAAGCATCACGGATCGTTTTCTTGTTCTTCTCGCGGCTCTTCAGCTGCTCATCGACCAGCTCTTTGGTAACTTCCTGCTGGGTGCGACCGTAGCTGGCTGCCGTGCTAAATTGCACATCAAAGGCACCTGCCGCAATCTGCAACCCTGCCCAGGCGATCAACTCGTCTTCGTTCGCCAGCTTGATGTTCGGGTCATGAAGTAGAGTGATGGTCAGCGCTTCCTCAAGGTTGATTGACCGCTCACTGATCGTGTCGAGCAGACTATCTGTCTTGGAATCAAGTTCCGCATCACTTGGCAAGCTAAAAGGAATCCCGCGCAGCTCAGTCAGCGACTCCTGCCGCTTGGCTTCACGACTGATAATATCCCGCGCCAGCTTGGCAGCCGCGCTATCTTCCGCAACCGTCCCTTCTTCGAGAAATAACTCAAAATCGCGAACCAGATCTGTGTCGGTTGGCAGTCCTCCTAACAATCCTCCTTCAAGTTCAGTCGGCGCATCCGCCGCAACTTCTTCTCCCGTTGCCGCAGCCTCTGCGACCGCTGTAGCAGAATCGGTCTCCGTTTCAGTTTCATCTTCGACACCAGCCCCCGCTACCGACCTTTCTGGTCGGGAATCTGGAGGATTCGTTGTCACCCCCTGGCCGGACGCTTGCTGCGGAACCGCACTAAAAGTACAAAACAACATTGCCAGCCCGCAGAGGGCTGAGGTAAATGGTCTATATCTATGCATGACCGAAATAGTTGTGAGATTGAGCCGTTGATGTCCTACCATCTGGCCTCTTGAAATGTTGAAATTGTTGCAACGCAGAAGAATAGTTAAATAAAGCCGCAATTGCCCCTAAGCGTCAATCTTCAATTTCGCATTATTCGCATTCCCTATCTTTCCCCATGATTTCAATTCCTTTTAACATCGAATTTCCCCCATGAATTGAGTGCTCCGAGATTGTCAGACTGACCGAAACCGGATAACATCCCACTCAGGGAGCCCTCGCTTCCATCATTGCCTGTGACCCGCTAATCATGCCAGAACCTCTGCGCTTTCAACACTTTCAAATCCTTACGAAACCTGATGGCACTGCCCAAATATTGGGGCAGGGAGCCATGGGGACGACTTACAAGGCATTCGATACCAATCTGCATTCGATTGTCGTGATCAAGGTGATCAACGAGCAATACGTGCATAATGAGATCGCTCGGCAGCGCTTCCTGCAAGAGGCGCAGGCGATGGCAAAGATCAAGCACCCGAATGTGGCCGCAGCTTTCCACTTGAGCGAGTGCGCGCATGGTTTGTTCTTCGCCATGGAGTTCTGCGATGGGCCGAACCTTCAGCAATTCATTGAGTCCAATGGCCCGATGACTTGCGGCGATGCGCTCATGGTGTGCCAGCACGTCAGCAGCGCCCTTCAGGCTGCGCAAAAAGTGCAACTCGTACACCGCGATGTGAAACCGTCGAACCTGATTCTGGTCAAAGACGAGCAGCACAACACCATCACCAAGGTCATCGACTTCGGCCTGGCACGAAAATTTGGCGAAGACGATTCGACCGACAACGACCTGACGGCCGGGGGATTCGTCGGCACCGCCAACTACGCCAGCCCGGAACAATTACTTGAGCAACGTGACCTGGATACGCGTTCGGACATTTACTCTCTGGGCGTCACCCTGTGGTTCATGCTGTGCGGGCATCCAACATTCCGCGGTTCTCATTTCGAGACCATGGCCAGCCATGTCAACGAAGAGCCGCCATGGGATACACTGCCGTCCATTCCTCAAAGCGCTGTAGGAATTCTTCAGCGCATGTTGAAGAAGTCGCCCGATGAGCGCTACCAGGATCCAGCAGAACTCTGGGAAGACATTCAGCGGTGCCTGGTCGACGAAGGCCTGACCCACGCCGGAGCTGGTCTCTCAGTACACATCCGCAAGGACAAGCCAAGCGAAGGCTCCATCCTTGGGGCAAACAATTTTGAGATCCTCAGTGAAATTGGCAACGGCCAGACAGGCAAAGTCTTTCTCGGCAAAGACAGCATATCTGGCGAGCGGGTCGCAGTGAAATTTCTGCACAAGGATCTGATCGCCGTGGCTGGAGTAGTGCGGGACATCCGCCATCAGTTGCGTTTTCTCGATGGCGTAGATGATCACCCCAACATTCTGCGCAACATCGCCTTCGACTACAATGACGAAGACCAGGAAGCCCGCATCATTGTGGAGTGGGTGGAAGGAACCAATCTTCAATCGCTGCTGCGCACGTGGCGGAAGATGGAGTTTCAGGATGCCCTGCCATTGATCGCACAGCTGGCAAGAGGCATCGACTTTGCGCTGGAGAATGAGTTTCGGCATCTAGAACTGGCACTGCACCAGATTCTGATTCATACGCCGACGGTCACACGTGACCGCGCACAGGAGTCGACCTTTTTACACCAGTCACTGGCGCAGTGGCCGGAATTCCTGATCAAAATTGATCCGCTTAAGATCAGCTGGACGCCGGAGGAGCATGCCTCCACCATTCCCAATTCCGATTCCACCCCCAATGCGACAGTCGTCAATGAACGCGGCCTGCTCCCGGAAGAATCAGGCTCGCTGTTGTATCGCTTCTCGTACATCGTCTATCGTTTGCTGGGCGGCGTTGTCACCGACATTGGCAAGCTTCAGCGCTACACCCAACTTTCCTCGCTCAGCGAATCGGGCAACGAAATTCTTGAGACGTTTCTGCTGACAGAAGATCCAGAACGCAGCGGCAGTGGCTGCGCCGATCTGGTCGCACAACTTTGTAAGACCGAGGGCGAGAATGTGCCCCAGATTCTGGCAGAACTCACTGCGAGCCCGACCGTAACCCCTGACTCCAGTGGGCCGGGCAATCTCCTCGATCCCTCACCTACGCCGACGTCAGCGGGCAACGACGATCCAACCATTGCCATTCCAAAGGAACAGTCAGCGTTCTCTCGCCCGTCATCCTCTGGACTGCGGCGCCCCACATCTTCTTTCGGCAGCAGCTCGGCCAGCTCAGCATTCCGCGCCCGACGCAGCGGCAGCACGTTTGGCTCAACCCCGACGACCAGCTCTGGCGGAGGAAATGATTCCGCGTTTGGTTCACAACGACGGGAAGTTGAACTGAAGCTTCGCCGTCTTGAACTCGAGCGAATCGCTGCTGAGGAAGAAGCAGATCGCATCGGTCGTGAGGAAGCACTGGAGATACAGCGGCGCATCGTCGAGGAACAACGGCAGCTGCTGGAAACGCAGAAAGCAGAACTGGAACAGCGGCTGGAATCTGAAAAGAAATCGGTAGAACAAGAACGCAAAATTTTACTTACTGAGCGCAAACGTCTCGACTTGGAAAGTGCAACATTGCGCGAAGAAATCGGCAAACAGGAAAGTACGCTGGAAAGCGAAAAACTTCGCCAGCAGTATGAATTTCAAAAATTCCTTGAAGAACGCAAGCAATGGGAAAAGGAAAAGACGGAACTCCATCAGAAGCATCTGCGTGAACAACAGGAAGCGGAAGAGCGGCTCTACATCGTAGAAGACCAGCTCAGAAAACAAATGGATGCCGACCGCGAGGCACTTGAAACTGCGGCACACGAACTGGAGCTAAGACAGACCGAACTACAGCATCAAATCGCAAACAAAGATGCCGTCCACGCAGCGGAGATCGATGCAGAGCGGTTACAAATCGAAGAGCAACGCAAAAGTCTGGAAGCGCGCCTGCAAAGGCAGACGCTCGATCTGGATGAAGCGCAAAAACAAGTAGAAGAAGCGCGGCGTGAATTGCAGGAGCGCACGGTTGCCATTCAGCAGGAAGCCGCCGCCAAAGAACAAGAACGCGAACTCGCGCTGCAGCAACAAAGTGCTGAACTGGAGAATGCCCGCGCTGAACTGGAACAACACGAGCAGGCACTGCGTAACGCCCAGGCCCAGCAGGAACTGGAACTGGAGCAACGGTTTGCCGCAGAACAAAATCGGCTGGATGAGGCTGCCGCCGAGCTTGCCCGGGAAGTGGAAGAAATTTCTGGCGCCGCCCGCTTGACCGAATCGGCACTGCAAGCGGCTGCCGAAGAAGAACGCGCGAAACTCATTGATGACGCCAGTCGCAAAGAACAGGAACTGCTGCGACTGAAAACAGAACGCGAAGCGCTGGAATCCGAGCGCATTTCCATTCAATCGGCACACGACTCCGAGAAAGAGCTACGCAAAGCACGCGAGGAAGCCGATAGAGAAGCCCTGCGCGCAAGAGAGCAGGAAATCGAGAACTTGAAGCGCCGCCTGGCTGAAGAAGAAAAACAACGCCAGGAACTTGAGCAGAAGCGCGAAATCGAACTTGAAGCCGTTCTAACAAAGGAACGCGCTGCGCTGGCAGAGGAACGCCAACGCATTGAGCGCGCCCGCGAAACTGGTGGCCTGGTTGCAGCAGATGTGGAAAATGAACGCAGCGAGCTTGAAGCACTGCGTGGCCAACTGGAGCGTCAGGCGCAGGAACTGGAGCAACGTGAATCCGCTCAAGCTGTCAAACGCGAAACTGAGATCCACGAGCAACAACAGCTGCTGAAATCACAGCAGTCCGAACTGGCACAACGCCGCACCGCATTCGCACAGGAACAGGCAGACCTGAGCGCCAAAGTCGAAAGCGAAAAACGCAAGCTGGCAGAAATCGAGCAGGCACGAGGGCTCGAAGAACGCCGCGTTCAAGAAGAAGAAGATTCCTACAATCGACAGGTCAAAAAGCGCGCCTCTGAGTTCGCAGCGCTGGAGTCGAGCGAGGAACGCAAGCTGGCTGACCTGCGTGCGAAGGTCTCCTCTGAAGAGCAACGCCTGGCTGCCGAACGCGAACGCATCGCATCCATCGAACGCGAAAACGACTTCAACCTGAAAGCAACGCAACAGGAACGCGACGACCTTTCACTCGATGCAGGTGCCGCCACCGATGAAGCTGAAAAATTGCTAAGCCTGTTAGGGGAACTGAAGCGCCAGCAACGCAAGCGCGTCGCCACCATCGCAATCGGATTCTTGTTACTCTCATCAGTGGGAGCGTTCGCCGCGATCAAGGGCAGGGTAATCTTCGATAACTGGCGTGCTCCTGGCACCAAGGAGTGGATCGCCCACAACGAGAAGGCCACTGGATTTTCCGATACACAGGACTGGGGCGGCCTGCTGCAACAAGTCGTTACCACAGACAAAGAACTGGCGAGCGATGACTCCTATGCAGACAAGTATGCAGAAGTGCGGCCAGAGCTACTTGCGGCCTCGGACAAAGCGGTCAAAGGTCTCCTCGAAGAATTTAACGCTGGCGACACCTCAGCACTTGATGATAGCTCAGCGTCCGCAGTATTGTCAGCATTGACCCACGCCAGCGGCTGGGAACCGGTCGGCGATAAAAAACTTTTAGCGGCCAGGCTGCAGATGACACTTGCCGTAAAAGATGGCGGCACCACTGCGACGGAAGCCATCAATCGCTACGTTGAGGCCTGCAAGGAAGACCCTGCCTTCACAGTACAACTGGCACCGGATCTGGAGAAGTTGGTCACTACGCTCGATTCCTCACAGAACGGCAATCTCAATGTCACCCGCAGAGACGAATTGATCAATGCGCTGCGCTCAGTGCCGGATACCACGTATCCGTCCCACCCGCGACTTGTGCTATTGATCGGTAAACTCGTCGCAGATTCAGCCAGGGAAAAGAAGGACTTTGCCATGGCCCTTCAAGCCTGCAACGACACTGCACTGAGCGCCTATGCGCAGGAACCCTGGAAGCAGGAGCTGGTGCCCATCCTCAAACGGATTCTTGATGATATCGATCAAACTCCAGATCTGAATTTTGCTCCGCTGGTTGAACACATGACATTGACGGCGAATACCTGGCAGGCTCCTCGCCCGTTCATGATTCTCGCCAGAAATGCGAAAACCAAAACAGACGAATTCAACTACCATCAATTTGCAGACGAACTCGGCGACGCAGAGGCAAGAGCACTTGTAGGCGTTGTCTTGATTGTCAATGCACCCGACACTGGCACACGAGAGGTTGGCGTAGAAAAAGTGAAGGAATCCGCTACTTCTGGAAACCCAACTGGTCAGTTTTGTCTTGCACAGCTTTACCTGGAACTTTTTGAAGAAGCAGGTCTCGAGCGCGACATCAACAAAGCACTTGCACTTGCACGACAGGCCAAGAGCCAGGGGCATATTGAAGCCGGGCTGTATGAAGGAAAGGCCCTGCTGGAAAAAGCGATCACTGAGCAGTCGCCCGAGTCGCTTCAGGAAGCCCGGAAAATTCTGCAGGAGTTTGCGACCACTCAACAAAACGGCGAAGGCTACTGGGGACTCTATATTAGTTACCTTGGCCGCGGCGGATTCGAAAAAGACGATGAGAAGGCGATCGATTCGCTGGAAAAAGGTTCCGACCTGGGTGACCCAAGCTGCATGCAGACACTGGCGGCTCAGGTTGAACTTGAACCATCGACACTTAACCTCACTAAAGCCCGCGACTTGCATCTGCGACTGGCGAGAGACTGGAATATCGAACAATCAAAAATCTGGCTGCGTGACTTTGCCAGAGAAGCAAAAGGCGGCGACCGCACGTGGGTCGATGAGAATCGCCAGCATTGGGAATAACCTGCCTACCAACAGAACTATGAACCACCGTCAATCATTCCGCATCGCCCTCCCATTAAGCGCTATTTTCCTGACTCTAACAAGCTGCGAAACCGTGGATCCTACTGACCGCGGAGGATCCGTGCTCGGCCCAAAGAAAGATAACTCTACAACATTTGTCGCCAGCGCAGATGGAGCCGTAAAGTTGGACAATCTCGTGAAAGTGGCGAAAACGATTCGCAAATACAAAAACCTCAACGCCAGCGAAGCCCAGATCCTGCAAGCACTGGCACAGCAGAAGTTCGACGGCATGATCGTGCGTG
>JBNMNB010000172.1:0-17429 GCA_051270635.1 Verrucomicrobiales bacterium
CCTCCATGGCTCCGTTAACACTCTTCCCGTCCTTTGTATTGAGAGCTATGTAATTGTAGATTGGCATACCAGTGAGATTTCGTTGGTTAATGGCCCTGGCAACAGCGCAGAACCTCCTTCAGATCAGTGCGCCCTTCGAGTGCCTTGATCACTCCATCCTCATACATCGATAGAAAGCCTGTTTCGCGGGCGAGTTCGACGTAGACAGAACCCTCGGCGCGGTTGCAGATAGGTTCGTAGAAACGCTCATCAAACTGCATGAACTCGTGAATGCCGACACGGCCTTTGTAGCCGGTGTTGCGGCATTTCTCGCAGCCCTCGCCGGTCCAGAGCTGGAGCGGCTGGTCGGTCGGTGGTGTAAGCTTCAGAGCTGCGAACACTTGTTCCGGATCTTTTTCTTCTACCTTGCAGTTCTTGCAGATAGTCCGACCAAGTCTTTGGGCGAGGGCACCCTGGAGACAAGACGGAAGCAAGTAAGGCTCGACGCCCATGTCGATCAAGCGAGGGATACAGCCAGCGGCGTCATTTGTATGCAGTGTTGTGAACACCAAGTGGCCGGTCAGCGCTGCGCGGATCATGAGTTCCGCAGTTTCCTGGTCGCGCGTTTCGCCTACTAGAATGATCTCGGGATCCTGGCGCAGTAGTGCTCGCAGGCCAGTGTTGAAGGTCATTCCCACTTTGTCATTGATCTGAGTTTGCCGAATCAGATTGAGCCGGTACTCAACCGGATCCTCCAGTGTGAATATACTGACTTCCGGCTTGTTGATCTCGCCTAGTACCGCGTACAATGTGGTTGATTTTCCGCTGCCGGTCGGGCCGGTTACGAGGACGACTCCGTTGGGCTTGTGAATCGTTTCATTTACTGCCGCTAGCAGTGGTTTGCGGAAGCCCATGTCCTCCAGCGTAAGATCAAGAGCGGAAGGATCGAGAACGCGCAGAACGATGTTCTCTCCATAAACGGTGGGAAGAGTTGAAACGCGGAGGCTGATTTCGCGCTGACCAATTATGATACCACTGCGCCCATCTTGAGGAATACGGGTTTCGGCGACGTTGAGTTCAGCCATGATCTTGATGCGAGCAATGATCGGTGCCTGGAGCTTCTTCGGAAGCATCACGTCCTGCATGAGAACACCATCAACACGGACACGAAGCGCCAGCGTGTTTGCCTCGGGATTAAAATGGATGTCACTTGCTCCGTCTTCGATTGCACGGGTCAAGATCTGTTGGACCAGATCGACGAGTCCTTCGTCGCCACCCATTGCCTGCTCCTTGCCGGCTTCTGCCGCCATTCGCGCCTTTTCGGCGCTTTCGTTCATGACTGTGTCGATCGTATCCTCGACTTGATCGCCTTCTGCGAACAGGCGATCCAGACAAAGCGTAATGTCCCCTTCGGACGCGGTCACTATCTTAATCGAAAGTCCGGAGATCTGTTCAAGCATGTCCGTAGCAACGACATCAAACGGATCACCGAGCGCGACCGTCAAAGTATCTCCCTCCCGCGACAACGGCAGAGCTCGATACCTCCGGGCGATCGCTTCGGGAATCAAACCTCTGAGAGATATATCCGGTTTGGTCTTTCCTATATCTACGAATTCAGTGGAAGTTTCCTCAGCAAGGAAAGAACTGATGACGTTTGGCTTGACGATGCCAAGTTCGGAGAGAATCTCCCCGAGTCGACCTCCCTCTCGCTTTTGTTGCCGAAGGGCAAGCGAGAGCTGGGTCTTCGTCACCATGCCCGCTTCCAGAAGCCGCTCACCTAGCGGTTTTGCTGTAATCGTTTGTTCACTCATTAGTTGTATAAAGGGCCAGGCGGATGGCGTGTGCCATCCGCCTGGTTGGAACCTGCGTTCTCACGCAATACTAAGAAACCATTCCCCTGGCTCTAAGATTTTGATCCTCAGGAATATCCAATAACAAATATCTACAATCTATTTACCCGCATTAACGATGCGCGACATAGATCAATACCGTTCCTGTAGCACCGGGACCAATTGCATCATATTTCACCCGTCCCTTGGTGCCGGACTCTCCGATTGCAGGCAGATTTGCAAGTGCGGTGATGTCGGATCCGTCAATCTCTTGCTTGAGCGCGCGCGCATCAGCGGCGCCGACCCCAGTGATGACGCATTCACAAATAAGCGCACCATCGTTGGTGTCGACGTCAGTGTCGATGCCATCCATGTCATAGTTCGCGCTGGTAGATGTAATCGCATCAGCGTCAGCCGCAGTCTCGATCAAGCGAACCCGAACCAGGTTGGTGTCCAGTTGATCGCCAATTTTCACGGAGAAGCGTTTTTCAAGCATTCCGTCCGGAAGCAATACCGTCGCGTCGAAGTTCGCCGCGTCGGTGCTTGCTACGATAGTAGCAGGAGTCAGTACTGCACCTGTCGCGTCCGCGAATCCACCGTGTTTACTGTAGTGGCTGGCCACAGCCGTCTTGACAGTGTTCACGGCTGATGAAGCCGAACTCACCCGCGACGAATTGATCGTCTCAAAGACCTTAGGGATCAGCATTGCTGTCAAGATGGCGATGACAGCGAGCACGCCGATCATCTCCACCAAGGTAAATCCTTTGGCCGTGGTAGGTCGTTTTGAATTGATTTTCATGTCTAGTTTCTTGTTGGTTTGCCTGAGGTGTCCCATGGCGAATTACATGTGATTAATATAGACTCGCACGGTTCCCGTGGCACCCGGAGCGATGATATCATACTTAACGCGTCCCTTGATCGCTGCAGCGCCCACGGCCGGCAAGTTGGCGATTGCAGTGATGTCCGAGCCATCGATCTCCTGCTTCAGAGCGCGAGCATCCGCGGCACCGACGCCAGTGATGACGCATTCACAAAGCAAAGAGCCGTCATTGGTATCAACATCGGTGTCAACGCCGTCCATGTCATAGCTGGAACTGATTGGTGTGATCGCTGTTGCGTCGAGCGCAGCTTCAATTTGACGCACTTGAACGAGGTTAGTGACCAGCTGATCACCAATCTTCACGGAGAAGCGCTTCTCGAGCATTCCGTCCGGAAGCAAAACCGTGGTGTCAAAGTTCGCAGCATCCACGCTGGCTCCAACCGTGGTTGGTGTCAGGATAGTCCCTGTGGAATCCGCAAAGCCGCCAAATTTACTGTAGTGGTTGGCTACAGCCGTTTTGACGGTGTTCACCGCTGACGATGCGGAACTAATCCGCGCGCTGTTAATGGTTTCGAACACCTTTGGAATGAGCATCGCTGTCAGAATTGCTACGACGGCAAGGACACCGATCATTTCTACCAGAGTGAATCCCTGGCTTTTCGATTTGTTTCTGTATGTAGATTTCATTTTTCTTCGTTTGTTGTTGTTAGTTGATGGACTTGGTAAATTGATATATGGGTCTCCGGCTTTCCTAGCGATGGTTGACGTAAACGATCACCGTACCAGTCGTTCCGGGGGTGATAGCTCCATATTTGACACGACCCTTGGTAGCTGCGTCGCTGATAGCGGGCAGATTCGCGAGAGCAGTGATGTCAGATCCATCGATTTCCTGCTTAAGTGCCCGTGCATCTGCTGCACTGACTCCGGTGATGACACACTCTGAAACAAGTGATCCATCATTGGTGTCAACGTCGGTATCGACACCGTCCATATCGTAGTTTGCACTCGTGGCCGTGATATCGGCAGCCGTAGCTGCTCCGGCAATTTGGCGAACACGAACGAGATTCGTGACGAGCTGATCGCCGACCTTCACCGAGAATCGCTTCTCAAGCATTCCGTCTGGAAGCAGCACGTTTGTATCGAAATTCTGCGCATCCAGATCATCTGGGTCTAACCCAACTTCAAGATCCGCACTGGGAATGAGAAGCTTTCCTGTCGAATCCGCGAACCCGCCAAACTTACTGTAGTGATTAGCTATAGCTGTTTTGACAGTGTTCACCGCCGATGCCGCAGCACTAATTCGCGCGCTGTTGATAGTCTCAAACACCTTGGGAAGGAGCATCGCTGTCAGGATTGCCACCACGGCAAGGACGCCGATCATTTCAACCAAGGTAAATCCCTGGTTCCGTCTTTTTGTATCTCTTGTTGTTGTAGTCATACTAACTGTGCGGTTATCCAATGTGCTGTATTTTGTTGTAATTATAGTAACACTAATAAAGTATGGTTATTAGATTTCCTTGTCAATCGCTTGAGCCGTATTTTTTTGAATTATGAGTTATAACTCGTTTCGAATAAGATAATAACTGATACATCTGTTGGTTCGTTTCGAATTATCGCGGTAAAGATGCGAACGTATAGATCCTGTTCTATTCGTTAGGACTTGTTTTGAACGACCTGTCAAAATAGGACTATTCTATATGTGTTAAGACGTTCGTAAGGTTAGCGATTGATGCGATATTTGTGTAATTGTTATACTGTTGTGCAATCGCTAAGATACCCTCCGGTGAATACGTTATCCTTACTATAAAATTGACATTAATGTTAGATCTTCAGATCAAGATTTGAATCTTCGACTGCGAAACTATCGATTGATTCAAATCAACTGACTTTGTAAGGTTGCAGAATGATTTGTAAGTATTATAATTTCTATAAATCACGCACGCTTCGAATCCATGAAAGTAGACATAATTGACAAGAATTTATTAGAGGGAATTCTGGCCGAATCGCGCAAGATCACCGATATTCATAATTCGGGATGGCGCGTGGAGATTTACGCAACTGATCATCGGGTAAGCGTGCTCCTTTCAGGTATAGGTGGGGATTTTGAGTGTGCCCAACTTGCCAGCGCTTTTCACTCAGCGTATAAACATCTCTTCAGTCCAGATCACCAGGTAAACATCTATAGGTTGCCTACTGGATGCCGTCCGCATCAGATACAAGAAGAACTCTCTGACGCGCCATTGTGGACTAGAATCATTGAAAAAATTTGCGCCTCGATCGCGCTGAAGGTCGCCTATGTGAAGTCCTTGAACTGTCGGGTGTGACCTGCGTTGGATGTTAGTAGTTCAGTGTTTGTGTTAGAATTTCCGGTTATCGAGTATCTGCGCTACTTACGCTTCGAGGTGCCGAATTTGTCGAGACGTTTCCAGAACGCATCCCATGCTCCGTCGCTACGAGTAATGGCGCGCAGAGTCAGAACATCATCGGCACCGCTGTGCTTCCATTTCATTCCCGATCCACACAAGCGCTGTTTGACCACTGTTTTGCACGCGGCCTCGGTCACTCCGGAACCAATGGGCACATGGCTTTTTCGATAGCTCGCATAGTTCATGCGTCCGAGATTATTGCCAAAGTAGCTGATCGCTGCTTCAAGATCTTTGCAGATCTTCGTTCCAAGCGGTCTCTCCCTTGCCGCTTTGAATTCTTTGAGGATCGCTTTCGCCGCTCCGTGCTCGTGCTTGAGCCGATGGCAGGCGTCATCTGTCCATTGCTCCCTGGCCTTGCTTGAGCGGTGTAGCGCAGCGGCAGCCGGTTTGATATACTCCGCGGCATGCCAGAAATCGAGTATCTGAGTCGTGGTGTGCCCCTTTAACCAGGGCACAAAATCTGTAGCCCCGTCAGTGATAGCTACATACCGGGCCTCTGCGAAGTTTAATCTCACACGTGCTATCTCCTCATCCATGCGCTCGAGAAAGGTGGCTTTCCCGTGTTCGGGAGCGGCAGCTACATAGATGGTGTGGAGGCGTTCGCCAGCAGCGTCGAAGAAGGCGATGGTGCCGACCATCGCCTGGCGGTAGCCCTCTTCACAAAACAACATGCATGTCCCGTCTATCCCTATGGACACGGTGGCAACATTGATTGGAAGGGGCTCGTTCTCCGTGCGCGTGTAACGCCAGTAAGGATCTTTGGCCGTGACTTGCCGCGCCATGGCTGCGGACACATTCTGAATGTAACAGCGGGAGAGGTTGAGGCGGTGGCTCTCCCACGCATCTTTGACCACTTGCCCTGCATTGCTTTCGGCATACTTGAAGGACACCAGTCTAGCCATGCGCGGTGTGCTTGAGCCCACGATTCGGGCATTTTGCTCCAATGGTATTTCCGTCGCTCCTCCCAGCGAACTTTGATAGACGAAACGAGGCACTGTGATCTCGCCGAACGGGGACTGATACTTCTTGCTGACTCTCTGCCTTTTAGCAGTCAATGTCGTGCCGGCAACGATGATGGGTGGGCCATCAGTATCAAAATCCTCCAGGCATTTTTCGCTAGCAAGTTTGCCTGCGGCATTGAGTTCGTCCTGGATCGTATTCTCGCAATCAATGAAACTCTTGCTGCGTGGAATTCTTAGTTCGACGACAATCTCTTCTTCGTTGCTGGACAAAATGCGCGCTGACATGGAAACACTCAATACCGATTACCCTAATCGGTCCAATGATGCTTATCGTAACAGCCGTAACTACTGCATCAATCGGAGGTCACACCCGAACTGTCAGCGAGTGGCTGCACTTTTAGATCTGAAGGAGTTAGAGATTCTCGAAACCCTACAACTATGCGCCCCCCTGAGCCGCTTAAGATTACGTGATCCGATAAGATCTCTTCAATCTGGAATTCCAGCAATGTTTCCCCCTTAGTCAGAATTTTATCGTTAATAACGACTAATTGCCGATCATTTTCGTGCCAGATTGCGCTCAACTTCAGCTGAGGTGGTTCGGTTTCAGATACAGGATTAATTCTCGGAGCCTGTTGTTCGAGAACGGTAATCTCGGGCGTTTCTGATGTTGCATTGAACGGATTTCGATTCAAAGCCGCTGTAGTCCACTGCGCTAGCACGGTATTGATTTTCTTATGACCTGACTCTGGCTTGGATTCTGCAGCTTTTGCGGTGTTTGGTTTCTTGGATTGAGCCCCAACGCTCATCGCAGCGGCGGGTGCTGCTTGCTTGAAGGTTGTGCGAAATACAACCAGAATTGCCAGAACAGCGAGGGTTCCCACGACGAATGGATTTTGCAGTGCTTTTTTCATTACTTATGGCTATCGAAATGGTGAATAGGTGATCATCTGGCTGAACTGTATAGATAGGAGTGAACGATGCCTGAGACCTAAGGAGAATCCTGTGTTTCATTGAGGAACCATAAGTCCAGTCCGAGCTCGGCACTTGTGAGCTCTCTACCATTGCCGCTTACAGTCAGGCTGACGAGGTCCATGCGCTTAGCGGTACCGGTGGTCAGATCCTTAATGAAAGTCAGCAGGGCCGATAGATCGGCGTGATCAGCCTTTTTGAGATCCAAGCTCCAAATGGTTGGGGCAATCGTTAGATCGTCGCTATGTCGAGGATGTGACTTTGGTTTCCCCAGTTTAACACTAACCGCCATAGACGCTTGGCTTTCAGGTTTGCCCACTTCCTCGGACCAACCGCCAGATGCAGGGGAACCAGTGAATAGGAAATCGTGTGTCTGGATCAGTCGTTCCTGAACATTGGCTGCTTCTTCCTCAGACCAGCGTCTTTCCAGCTTCTTTACATCGTCTTCCAGGCGGACGATCGCCCTGATTTCATCCTGGCGTTGCCTGATGATAGGGCGACGGGTGGACCAGCAGAACCATTGCAATCCTGCTGCTACCACTATTAGCAGAATCATCAGCAATCGCCCCTTCGAGTGATTGACCAGGCATCTTGGAAGTTTGTCCAGGAACAGCGTCATCGCACAATGCTCCCGGCAATGATCCCTTCAATGAAGAATTCGTTCGATTTCGCCGACGTTGTCCCATCGGTAGAGATCCAGGCTTCGACCGAGCGAGGGGCGAAATACTTAGTAGCATCCGTGATTTGAAGAAAAAATGGCTCATGTTCCAGCAATTCGGAGTAACTCTTGAAGGCTGCCCTTATTTGAGCCGGCGGCATTTCGGCGCTTACCATACCAGCGCCTTCAAGCCGCGCCTTCCAGATTCCTTCGGGCGGCGCGGCGTTCGCCTTCTCTTCAGTTAGTGAATCTACCCGTTGAACCTGCACTTTCGTTAGTACAAGCTCATCTGGGAGTGACATCGCAAGATAATTCAAAAACCATCCTGGAACTGGAGGCAGGCGCTCTTCATTAACCAGACGACTGATTTCTTTGTTTTCTTCGAGATCTTTGAATCGCTGCTCCAGGTCAATTTTTTGTTTGGTCAAATTGTCACCCTTCGGTCTCAGCAACTCCAAAGCCCTGGTTTCACTTTTCATTTGAAATTCAATCAGGCCGACGATCCCAAAGGACAGAAGTAAGAGCAATCCTATGACCGCACCGGTGATACGAAGAAACAATTTCCGCTTGGGGGCATCTCTCTGTTCGCGGCTAACCAGATTGGACTCGTCATTCGGATCAAAAAAGAGCATCCGTTCAGCCCAGTAGAACGGAGTGAGTTCGATAGGACTTACCTTTACTTGGAGATCTTCTACCGAGCGCATAGCTTCAGCGTGTTCGCTCGCTCCGTCTCCGGCAAGCCAGATGCTGTCAATATCCAGGCCATACTGTTGGCGAAGAAAAATGGTACTGCGGTTCAATTCGGAGTTAAGACGATCCTTGGAGTCACTCCAGTTGCAGCGCAATCTCCGGGCCAGGAACAGAGTTCCGTCACGGCGAGCAACTACCGCAGTAGTGGTGTTACCAATGCGTGCGGCGAGCATTGCTACTTTATCGTCTTCGATCGGGAGCGATGAGAATTCACTGCCGAGCACGCAAGTCGGCGGCGCCAGGGCCAGCAGGTGAAGTCCTGCTTCACGGCACTCAGCAATTAGGTATTCCTGCAAGTGTTTAGGAAGCAGACAGAGTACGAGCCCCTTTGAGGTCTTGATCGGCTCCGTCTCTATCCAGCTCATTACCACGTCTTCGTCGGTCACTTTTAACTGATCGACCTGGCGCTCAAGAAATATCTCGAGATCCCGCCCCTTCGCTGGAGGGGTGGAGAGCAACTGCTGAGTGAGCTGGGAATGTTGCAAGATCATGCCCACGTTCTTGCCTTTATAACCGGTCTCCTGGACAGCTGTTCGAAGGAGTGAAGACAACTTTAAAGTATCTTCTCCCAATTCTTCTACTTCCGCGGAGCATTCCCAATTTGCTACGGATTTCCCGTTCCTCGCGAAGAGAAACCTCATTTGTCCGTCTAACCAACTAAGTATGAGTATTTCTTTATGCACTAAATAGGCTCAAGTCGATGATTTCCACTTTCGATGAGGTTGGAAACGTCATTCCAATTCGACTGCTTCAAGATCCTCACTCAGAGAGCCAATGATAATCCACGGACTTCCAAAATTCCATAAATATATGCATTATCATAATATTAGTGATATAATTAACTTCATTGCGATCTTATTCCTGATGAAGGCGTAACACATATAGTATTGTCAGGCACCGAGGTAATGAAGCTAACAAACTAACCTGCAGAACGGATTGATCGATTCATTGACAACATAACAACTCATGCACCATGAATAAGCCAGATCTTGAGAAACGCCCCGCGCATATTCTATTGCTCGACGATGAGAAACCGATACGCGCATTCGTTGCTAAGATGCTAGAGACGATGGGGCATACCGTAAGTCAGGCGGCAAACCTTTCGTCAGCCAGGAACACTTTAGCCTCTGCTCCCATTGAGGTCGTACTCTGTGATATTACACTATTGGAAGAATCGGGGCTGGATCTTCTTCATGAGCTTGCTCCCAGATCTCCAGACATCGTGGTCGTCATGATGACTGGAAATAACGACACCCAAACTGCCATCGACTGCTTGAGGAGCGGTGCGTTTGATTACCTCATCAAACCGATGACGACTAAAGATATTAAGGAGGTAGTCACACGGGTTATCGAACGACAGAGGAACATGAGAGCCGAGCGCGAACGAATCGAAGAACAGCTCCATATGCTTGGGCGATTTTCATCGGAGAATCCGAATCCAGTCCTACGGGTCGGTGATGATTGCAGGCTGCTCTACGCGAATGATTCCAGTGTGAAAATTCTCGAAGAGCTCGATCTTCAGGTCGGTGATAAATTGCCGGACTTCCTGCGCGACTTGACCATAAAGGCGCGAACACAGAAGCGTGCTACCGATTTCGAACTGGAGAATTCTGGACGCTATTACGTTCTTGCTGTGACCCCCATTCGCGACGCTGACTATGTTTACCTCTATGGGCACGATATTTCAGAGTTAAAAATGGCTGAACGCGAATTGACCCGCTTGAAAGACAACGCGCAGAGGCTCGCGCTGTACGATGGGCTGACTCAACTACCAAACCGGGCGCTGCTAGACGATCGCTTTCAGCACGAACTAGAACGTTGCAAGCGTAATGGCACGAAGCTTGTTGTAGCATTCATTGACTTGGATCGCTTCAAGCAGGTCAATGATACCCAAGGCCACAAGGCGGGTGATCAGTTGCTCATATGTGTGGCAAAACATCTCCAGCAGTGCATTCGGAAGTCGGATACGGTGGCTCGTTGGGGGGGCGATGAATTTATCCTTCTCCTTCCCGGAATAAAAGGACTGAATCAAGCCAAGAGTGTGTGCGAGGGTATCAAAGCGCGCGTTCAGAAGAGAATGGCTGAAGAGGACGGAGTTTCTCTTACAATGAGTATGGGTGCCGCTATATACCCTGACGACGGTACTGATCCGGATCAACTTTTGCAGTCAGCCGATGCTGCACTTCTGATGGTAAAGACGAGGGCACGGAATGAAGTCATTTTCTATAGTGAAAGCCCGGAACTTGCATCGTTTCGTGAGAGTAACGCTATTCGTGAGTTGCTCAGTACAGCCGTCTCGGAAGGTCGTATTCAAGTTCACTATCAACCAATAATCGACGCGCACACCGGAGGGATTGTTGGCGCAGAAGCGCTTGCAAGGTGGCATGAGGATGCACACGGTTGGATCTCCCCCGGGTTGTTCATTCCTCTCGCTGAGAGCATGGGGCTCATTGATGAACTCGGTCGCTCTGTTCGGGAAACGGCGCTCCGGTACCTGCAAGAATGCCACAGGAAAAGTTACTTCATTTCGCTATCCATCAATGTTTCGTTAAGAGAACTCTTAAGGGCCGAGTTTACTCGAGAGCTGTTGGAAAAAATCGAGACATTCGGCCTGGTTCAGGCTCACATTACATTGGAGCTCACGGAAAGCCAGGCGTTGCTCGGAATTCATTCGGAATCGGCACGGCTGGAAGAGCTTGCAGCAGCAGGATTTCATCTTTCTGTCGATGACTTTGGTCAGGGCCATTCGTCTCTCGCCAGTCTTCATGAAATGCCAGTGGAGGAACTGAAAATTGACATGAAATTTGTTCAGAACCTGCATACCGAAAAGGGGCAAGGCATCGTCCAGGCAATTGAAGAACTATCCCGTATTCTCAAGCTGGAGACAGTTGCCGAGGGAGTGGAAACCAAGGAGCAGGAGCGTGTTCTTCAAGATTTGGGGATTACACGCTTACAGGGCTATCTCTATTCAAGGCCATTAGCTGGTGATGATTTCCTGGAGTTTCTTGAAGAGCACGGAGGCGTAACTATGATTCCAGGGCACAGAGGCCAGCGTACAAAATCAGTTATTTTGCCAAGTTAGTTAGATAGTTATTATGTTCTATGGTTGTATAGATTGTTAGTTAAAATGTTCGGGAAATTATGATGAAAATTATTAAAACTATGCTTGACTCATAAGTGTTCTAAACTATCTTAGAGAAGCTGATAATCATGATGTTTGCACTAAATTGCGGAATCAGGGATGCAGTAACTCAACTGTCTGGGGATCTCGAAAGAGTGCTCCTATCAACCACCACCACCACTGACAAATTATGACAGCAGATGAGCTTTTGGAATATGCAGAGACCAGCCCACCTAAGGGCGATGGGCGGAATGTCTGGGCACGTTTTCGACCGGGAGCATTTGTTCTTCGTGAAAAGGGGTATCACTGGCCAGAGATTGCTCAAAAATTTATTGATGCTGGCGAGTCGGTTCCAAATGTCGAGAGCTTCTGCGCAAGCATGAGTAGAGCATACAACGATCATGTGCGTAAGCTCATTTCGCGGCGAAGAGAGCGAGTCGAAGAGGACGATCCGACTTTGGTTGGCTAGAACATGTATGGCGCGGACACGGATCAACAATCGCAGAATTGTTCGCTGAGATTCCCAGTATTAACTAAGATCAGCAATAGAACCCAGCCCCCTCCGCCATGCCAGCAGCACGAAAGCCCACTAACGAAGAGATACGACTCAACGCGCTCCATCAGTATCAAATTCTCGATACAGATCGTGAGGAATGCTTTGATGATTTCACTCAGCTTGTCTCCCAGATCTGTGAGACACCGATTTCACTGATCAGTCTCATTGACTCGGATCGGCAGTGGTTCAAATCTAAAGTCGGACTTAAAGCGAATGAAACAGACAGAGAGTTGGCTTTCTGTGGTCACGCCATTCTAGATCCACAGGAACTTCTGGTTGTTCCTGATGCATGCGCAGACGAGCGGTTTTGTGATAATCCTCTGGTTTTGGGGGATCCAAACATTCGTTTTTATGCAGGGGCTCCTTTGGTGACAGATCAGGGCTTCGCTCTCGGAACGTTGTGCGCCATAGATCGCGTTCCGCGAACTCTCTCGGTGCTACAGCGAAATGCTCTTTCTACTCTGAGTCGCCGTGTTGTAGCGCAGCTCGAACTCCGAAAAGTTACGACTTCTTTAGCTGAAGCACTTGATAAAGTATCGATTCTTGAGGGCTTGCTGCCTATCTGCGTTCACTGCAGGAGGGTGCGCAATGACAAAGGTTATTGGAGTCAAGTTGATGAATATTTTCGTGAACATTCCGATTTAGACTTTGTTCAGGAAATGTGTGTCGGTTGCTACGAGTTCAATGCTGGTCGCGAAGCTTGTGGGACAGGTTGAATCACCACCTTCTACGTCAGTTCTCCAGCGGCAATATTCATAATGCATTCGATCAGTTGTGGCCCTGCGCACGCATTAACATCAACCACCATTCATCACCAACTACTCCCGTAATGAAACCTGTACATGCCTTTCGTTTACTCACTGCGCCTTTCGCGGCGTTTAGTCTAACGACCAGTATCATCTTCGCTGGGGATAGCGCGTCAGAAGCACTCCCTGACGCAACCAGCCTGGAAGAATCCTCCGAGTCCGTCCTTGAGGCACTGTGGGATCTTCCTGTAGTCTATTCCAACAAACAAAATCCAGTTCTACAGGAGTTCCGCATCCTCGGCCGCTATCAAGGTCAATATGCAGTGGTCGATTCAGATCAGGGTGAAATGGCAAAGGGTGACTGATACGAGTAGTATCGACTTGGGATATTGGATTGATTCGGACGTGCCAACCTGGGTATTGGGTGACAAGCCCCGCTGTCAGCAGCTCCTCATGAATCTAGTTGGAAATGCCCTTAAGTTTACCCAGGAAGGTCATGTCTTCGTTACTGTCGAAATTTTTAAGGGTCAGCGAACTGATGTAGAGATACCGCCTGACGCTCTCGGTATTCATATTAGCGTCGAAGACACAGGAATTGGAATAAATGAGAAAGCAATCGCAAGTATTTTCGATCCGTTTGAGCAAGCGGACGTATCAACGACGAGAGAATTTGGAGGAACAGGTCTTGGGTTGTCGATATGCAAACGAATTGTCGAAGCCTCGGGAGGGGCTATTTGGGTAGAAAGCGAGATTGGTTGCGGGGCAACATTCAACATTGTGCTGCCGATGCAGAAGGCGCCGGGTCCCGATAACTCTGACCAACTGCTTGAGAATAGCGATGGATTCTCAGGTAAGAAAATTCTGCTCCTGCAATCTTCCCATCGTTTAAGAGAAGCGGCCGAGAAGCACTTCGATTCTCTTGGTCTTGAAGTGTATGATCAGGCTGATGTCAGGTCCAACCGGCCTTTGCTTCCGGATGTTGGAGTACTTTACGGGCACCCCTCAGATCAAAAATTTCAGAAGGAAATCGCTACCATACGTCAGCGATTTGAGAAACTGCCCATATTGCTTGTGCTCAAAGCAGAAGTCGATAATCTGAAAACAATGATTCCCGAGGCGGACTCTTGCGATGTGCTCGTGCAACCATGCACTTACCGGGAGGTGGATCGCAAAGTGAGACGTTTGAGTGGTGGAGGAGGGGACACAGACACCGATGACGAGTTGGATTCGGTTGCTGATTCAGAGGAAACAGCGGCCCTGTTCGCAAAGATGCACCCTCAAAAGATACTGGTTGCTGAAGACGTTAAAGTGAACCAGATACTTAGTCAGGCATTCCTCCGACAACTTGGCTATGATGTTGCGTTCGCAAGCGACGGCGTTGAATGTCTTGAGAAGCTTCAAATTGACGACTATTCGCTCGTGTTGATGGACATGAGAATGCCGAGAATGGACGGACACAGTGCGGCTCTTGCTATTCGGGCTGGTGAGGCTGGAGAATCGAACAAAAATATCCCGATAGCGGCCCTCACCGCGAATGTCTTGCCGCAAGACCGCGAACGCTGTTCCGAGGTGGGGATGACTGACTTTCTTTCGAAACCACTGGTCGAAGAAGAGCTGAAACGTGTTCTCGCAAGCGCTCATCGGTAGGGTGTAGTGACGTGGAAGGTAGATCAATGCACACGTACGTGCTGATATCGTTAGGAACGAATACTATTATTTACTCTAAAACTGACTATGGAAAACAGCAGAATTACTCTTTTCCACATTGAAGACGATCCTGCGCATCGCGTTTTGGTCGCTCGATCTCTTCAACGAACTGGTAAAGTTATAGAAATCGAGTCTGCATCCAGCGGTGCCGAAGCGCTGGCTCGATTGAGCACCTTCAGGTGTGATTGCATACTAAGTGACTATCACTTACCCGATATGAATGCGCTGCAGATGCTGGAGGAGATTGAAAAGCAAAAGCTGCCTTCGATGCCTATTGTAGTCATGACTGGTGACAGTGATCCGAGGTTGGCGTGTGAGTTACTCGAGCGTGGTGCTCAAGACTACGTGGTCAAGAGTTCTGTGGACGGGGAATTGCTATTACGTTCCATTCGCTATTCAATGCAACGGCATCACTTGTCGTTGGAGCTCTTGAAGAGGAATCGTGAACTCATTGAGAAGAGCCATTTACTTGAGGAGCAAAAATCTGAAATTCTGGACAAAGCCAATCGGTTGGCAGCATCAGAACGGTATCGCGCTGAATTCCTCAGAACAGTATCATTTAATCTAAGAAATCCCCTTAATAGTCTATTGGCGCTCTCAGAAGTGCTTTGCGCAGATTCGGATGGCAATCTGGATGAGAATCAAAGGACGTATGTGCGAGCATTCAGAGAATCTGGAAACGCATTACTGTCCTCGGTTGAGGAAATCGAACTGCTCGCCACTTCAAAGGCGCAATTCCATTCGGAGGAATCTCAAAACTTAGTATAGTTTTCGATCATGAGTGAGGAATCTGTACAAATTCTGGCGGTAGATGACGATCCACCGAATCTCATCGTGCTTGAGTGTATGTTTCGAAAGAGCGAAATGGATATCGTTGGTGTTGCATCTGCGGCTGAAGGAATCGAATTGTTAAAAGAGAGGGAATTTGGAGCCGTATTGTCTGATGTATCAATGAGCCCCATGAGTGGGTTCGATATGGCTCGGGAGATGAAGAAAATCGAAAAGGCAAAACATACTCCTATCATTTTTATAAGCGGTCTACTGCATGATCACGATTACACCACCAAGGTCTATGAGTCCGGCGCTGTAGATTCTCTTCTTAAGCCGGTAGACGGTGAAATCTTAAGGAGTAAAGTAAGCGTCTTTGCTGACCTCTATCTTCAGCGTAAGAAACTGCGGAAGGCGATCCTCCAGCAACTGGAGATGAAGGACCGATTTCGATCGCAGGTGTCGCATGAGCTTAAGACGCCACTCAATTCTTTCTATCAGTTTCTTCAAATCGTTGAGTCTGGAATGGCGGGTGAAGTGAATGAAGAGCAGCATGACTGTCTCAATATGGCAATTAGTAACGCCGTCTCGCTACGTGAGATGATCGAGGATCTAATGAACGTGACACGAATTGCGAACGGTAAATTGTCCGTGCGTGCTGAAGAAATGTGCTTGGAATCGCTTCTAGATTCATGTATTCGCTCGTTGCAACAATCGGCTGCGGACAAGAGTTTCACTATGGACGTTGATATATCGGCACAGCTTCCCATTCTATGGGGAGACCCTAAACGGGTGCGGCAAGTAATTATCAACCTTCTAACGAATGCAATTAAATTCGGGCACGAGGGCGGGTATCTCAAGGTTAGCGCTGGTAAATGTTCGAATCATCGGAATGAGATATTGTTATCGGTTGAGGACGACGGGCCAGGGATCGCTCCCCATCTCCTGCCCCACGTTTTCGATCGACTCTGCCAGGTCGATCAGCGCTCCGATGTGCGAAGGCAAGGGCTAGGTCTTGGGCTCTTTATCTGCCGTGAATTGATCGAGGCGCTAGGTGGAAAGATATGGGTAGAATCCACGCTGGGTCAGGGTAGCATTTTTTCGGTCACACTTCCGGAATACAACTCTACTCTACATCAGAGTTGATCCACCAGAGAGTTCTGGCAATGTGTTTAGATTAATCCATATTTTTATAATGTTCGATTTGGACATTTTTAGTCGAGTTATGCAAGTCGTTGATTATTAAATTAACATTTTCATGGAACAGGGGACATAGTTTGGCAAAAAAGTCTTTTCAATGCCCTGCTAACTTGATTTCGCTAAGATAGTAAGATTCTAATTGAATGAAAAATTTAGAAAAAATGAATACACGCAATCGAATCCTGATAGTAGAAGACGATCGAGATACCCTCGTTGGACTGACTATCGTCCTCCGTAAGAGTGGCTACGAAGTTATAAGCGCTGAAGATGGGACAATGGCACTCCAAGTGGCCTCACGAGAAAAGCCCGATCTGGTGTTGCTAGACCTTGGACTTCCTGCTGGCGATGGTTTTTTCGTTCTTGAAAGCCTTAGAAGGAATATTAATTTTATGGGGGTGCCAGTCTACGTGACTAGTGCACGCGATGCAGCATCAAATAGGCAACGTGCACTAGATGCAGGTGCTCAAGGATATTTCGAGAAGCCCATAGAGATTTCCGAATTGCTGGGTGTGATTCGGGAGGAGTTGATGGGGGAGAGCTGTGAGGAAAGTATTCCACCAAATTCCGATCCGTGACGTATCGATTCCTACAGTCGATCATATTAAGGTGATTCTCGATGTCATAGATGCATCGCTGTCACAGAATCGACCAGTTTACGTTCATTGCCGCGGAGGTATTGGTCGCACTGGCTTAGTGGTCGGCTGCTTTCTGCAACGCCACGGCTTGTCAGATGCGCATAACGTTTTGGAGTTGATTGCGCTACTGCGGCGCAATGATCCCAAAGCATCTACGATTTCCCCTGAGACTCCGAAGCAGAGGGAGTTTGTCATCAATTGGGAACGGGCGGTGCCGGCTGACGCGAATATTGATGGAACTAGAATTAGAGAAGGAATGACGCTTGGCGGGTTCAAGATTCGCTCATTGATCGGGGAGGGAGG
>JBNMNB010000173.1:0-17115 GCA_051270635.1 Verrucomicrobiales bacterium
CTCCTGATGCAATGTAAACTCCGGTGTCAGCTCCGGTCTGAGTAAAACTCACGACAGGGCTGCCTGACTGACCTAAAAATCCCTGAGTCTTGGGATTTACGGTGATAGTCACCGCAATCGTATCAGAGGGGTTTCGGTCCACATCGTTCACTTCGACTCCGCCAAATGGAGCGAAAGGAGCCGTGTCGACTCCGGCCACGGTAGTGTTGACGATGACCAGTTCCGCCGGATCCTGCACCGGGTCAACCGGGACACTCGACTCGCGGATGCCGGTGCTGAATGCGGAACTTCCGCCTGTCGATGCCTGGGTTACGGTCACTGTTTGATGTTGGGCTCCATCCGTCCCGTCCCATAGCCGGTATCTCAATTTGGCGGGCTGCGTGTCCGGGTCCGTAGCAGTACCCTCGCCGTTTTCCATATCGCCCACATATCGAACCTTATCATTCGGCCCAAGCAGCAGTACCTGATTGGATCCTAAAGATGGAACGGCCACCCAGATGCTGCCGTTCCAGTAGTTCCACGCGCCATTACCTGAGTATCCCGTAATCGCAATGCCTAAAGTCGAGGCGCCGGCATCACTATCAGTGATCACAAGGCTTCCGAGTAAATTGGTGTCCACTAGGCTGCCGGTGTTGATACCGATGTCGATAAACTGCTCCTCGGTCATGCTGGCGCCTCCTTTCAGCAGATTTGGCACGTTGGCCTGAGTAGTGGTGAATACCGGAGCGGTATTGACAGTCACCTGGAAAGTTCCGTCAACCGACTCACTGAGAGTGGTATCAGTGCCAGTCACCGTGATGGTAGCAGTGCCGGAACTGATCGCAGTCACGGTCACCGGCGAGCCAGTAGCAGTAACGGTGGCAATCCCGCCGTTGCTACTGGAGGACGCATACGAGTCATCGCCACCCGAGAACCCCGCTGCCACATCTACAGAGGTATTGGCTCCGGGTAACAACCGAATGTCCGGCAATCCATCGTAGGTAATCGCAATCGCATCAGAAATCCCCCCGGCAAACGCAAATAGACCGATGCACAACAGGGTGGCACGATGGAAAAGATGTATAAGAGTATCCATAAGAATGTGTTTCAGCTCCCGCAATCAGGGAAGCGCGGGCGGTTCTTCGTTTTCGGCCAAGATTTTTCGGGCAACTGCCGGAGGTCGGATCTCGGTCAGATGCTCAGGAAAGGATTGGACAGTGATGTTCTCGCGTAATGCGTCTGCGAACGCCGCTTCCTCTGACCGAATCTTCTCCGTCAAAAGGTCCTTGCGGATCTGCTCGCGCACTTGTTGCAATGGCACCTGTGAGGCGGGCCGTTCATCGGTCTTTTTGACAAGGTGGACGCTGTCGGCAGTGACGATGGGATCACTGATGGCCCCCAATGCGAGATCAAAGCCTGAGCGCACAACGTCCCCAGGCCAGCGATAGTTCGCCCCTTGGTTTAGCCATCCGGTGTCCCCACCGCGATTCCTTGTGACCTGATCTTCCGAGTATTTCACCGCCAGAATGCCGAATCCCGGTTGGCTGGAAGCGGGTGGTGAGGCAATCGCATGAGCCTTTCCCTCCTCCATCCGTGCGACAACCTCCTGCCGTTCCTCGGCTGTCATAACCGTGGTCATAGGCAGGGTCAATATCGCTAGCCGCGCCTTACCAGGGCGGCAATATCGCTCCATATCGCGGTCGTAGCGCTGCTGGATCTCAACATCCGCCACCTTCACTTCCCTGAGACGCTCGTGCAGGTATTTCTCCTTATAACGCCCAATCAGGAGGCGCTCCCAGCTGCGGCGCAACTCCGGATCCTGATCAAGGCCTTCAGCCTTGGCCTTCTCCACAAGGATGTGACGGTCAATCATATCATCCAACAGAACCGGCAAATCCGGAATCGGCGCGGCGCGTCCGGCGCGCAACTGCAACTCCTGTTGGACTTCGGAAACCCGAATCACACCGTCTCCGATGCGCGCCGCCACATCTGTGTTACCTGCAGCTTCTGGGGCAACGGCGTCTGGCTGGCACCCCATCAGTGCCAGCATTCCACACAGAGTTGCGCTTGCACAACACGTCTGCTCACTGAGAACCTTCAAATTCGAATATGTAAATGGAGTTACCACGTTAGGAGTGACAGCAGTTTTAAAAATGGGATTGAGCTAGTAATGAATAAGTGGGTGCATCACGGTTCGAGTTGCAGATCGACGCGGAAGAAACGGCTCGTTACCGCATCGGCTTCGGTCGCCTCATATCGCCTCCACCCCGCGGGCATTCCTTGTCTTGGCGCTTCCCTAAGAAGAGTCGATCCGGTTTCCCATGAATCGATATCGATGGATGTCTCGACTTTAACCTGGACTCCGGTCGCGGCCGGATCCAGGACGAACTCCAGCCCTGGCCGTCCATCACGAATGCGCACCTGCGGCAGGGACTCGGAACGCATCTCAGGATGTCGAGATGCGAGGCCGAACGCAAAGCGGGAAAGCAGTGAAACACCCCGTTGTCCTGGGTCCGTTTGTGCCAGTTTCGTTACTTCCTGCGAGCTGTCGTTAAGTGCATTGGCTGCCAACCAGCTACCAAATGACATGATCGCTGGCACCACCGCAATCTGAGCCTCGGAGCGTGAGCTCAGCAAGTAGCTGCCATCCAGCAGCTTGACTGAAAGCGTCAACGATTGAGCTGGCACAGTTACCCCGACACGCGGCTTGATCTCGATCAAACGGCTGGTTTCACCGCGCCCGAGTTCGAGAAATTCGGGCAGTGGTTCGACAACCGCAAGGGCCGCAGCACCGGTCCACTGCAGGCGCACAACGATCTGACGATCCAGAAGACCTTCCCTGTTCAACATAAGCAGTCCGGACGACTGGGGAGACATCGATACCACCCGGCTCAGCACATCGAAATTCATTAATGGTTCAAGATCCTGAATGAGCAACTCCGCAGAGCTTCCCGAATTCGCGATCTTATACCCTTCACTTGAAAGAATCTCGATCCTGACAGTCTCGCTCGACTCGTCGATACCGTCTCCATAGGGGAGTATGTCGATTGACATTTCCCGCTCATCAGACGGGAATGTCACCGAACTGCCAATCGACTGATAGTCGATCCCGCTGGTAGCCGAACCCGAGACGGCGAGTTTCACCGTCAATGATCCTCGAACACTGCCCGCACGTCGCAGGACAAACCTTCCCGCCACAAGACCATTTTCACCAGAATCCGTAACACGCTCGATTGACAGCATTGGCATAGCAGAAAGATTGCCAACGAGAATCGCACCTGACTGCACCAGGCCGGCAAGTGAATCAGCGGTCAGGGAGTAGTCATTTAATCGCACGCTCACAGTCGCCGCCTGCTCGGGGATTCCACTGGGAACAATCTCCAGTGCCGGACGCCCTTGTTCATCGACGGTCACCGACACATAATCTTCCAGCACCATCGACGTTCCCTGAATCACACGCGTCAGATCGATCTGATCTCCTTCGCTCGGATTGAAGTCCAACACTTCATCCGAACCGGAATGGACGTTGATAACGAACCTGTCGGCTCCGCGGTTTCCAGTAAGTTTATCATGGCCAGCGCCACCATACAGGATATCATTCTCCAGTCCGCCAGCAAGCGTATCATCTCCGTGTCCCCCTAGCAGAACGGTCGGCGGTTCCGCGCCATACAGGGACATCTGGTTCGCTGCGTAGGATTCTGCAGTTGCCGAGCCACTCACTGCCTGAACGCTGACGTCCGTGTATGAGTCGATCAGATCCCACACCACGGAGGCCCCATTGCTGGCCAGCATCGCTGATTTGTTCCGCAACGAGGTGCTCACAGGCTCCCCCGGAACGAGATAGGATGTATCTGCCAGCTTCTCCCAGTCAGGAATATCAGAATCTTCCAGTTGCGGAATGTAGAGCGACAGTTGGAGTGTTTCCACCGCAGGCGCATGAGTGGAATCGGAGAGAGAGATTCCCACGCTCACATGAGGCGGCAGAGTTCCAGACTCGGCACTGTGGCGATACTCGAACAAGCCCAACGCTGCGTCCGCAGCAGTAAACCAGTCACCTGTCCGAAGTATCCGACCTCCTTCACCATCACGCACGACCAATTGTCCGACTGCAGGGAGCTCCGTGACCATCGCCACGATGTCTTCAGGCGCCGTGTCTGAATCGACCACCCGCAGGGCGAGACCAGAACGGCCCGCCGGATAGATTGTGAACTTTTTCTGTGCGAAGCCAGGCTGCCGATTGTCTTCTTCCGGGGATAAGCCAGCGAGATATTCTTCACCATTGCTCAACCCGTCGCCATCCAGATCCAGTCTGGAATCGCCTGCCGATTCTGGATCGAGTCCATACTTTTGTTCCCACCAGTCGGGCATCCCATCTCCATCGGAATCGATCATCGGCTCCTGCAATTCGAGATCGATACGCACAGCGCTCGCACGCTGAGATTGCGAAACGGTCACGCCACTGATTTCCCCGTTCTCGACAACTGCTTTCGCACCATTGACGAGGATTTCCGCGAATCCAAAAGATCGGGGATCAAGTGCCAGCGGCAAAGACTGCGGGGTCGGGCGCAGGCCGGCTGCCACTAGCGAATGTGGCATTTTTAGTCGATAAGAATAGCGCCCATCGTGGAGAGACTCCAGTCGCGTCGTCAGTGTTTTCTCGCTGCCATCAGGAAGCTGAAAGCTCCAGGTCAGCATTCCATCGGAAACGAATTCCTCGGCGGCACCCGCGCGGTTGACGATCCTGCCGAAGAGGATCGTATCGGGCTCCGATATCGTGACAGGCGGTAGTGCCACCGCGCTACCGGCCATGGCCAGCAGAGTGATCGTTGCGGCAGCATAAAATTCTTTGGTCTTCATCGTGCGTGTATGATTGATCTTAGTTGCCGGAGAATCCGAAGTGGTCCATGAGAAGGCGGATGTCCCGCACCGCGCGGGTAGGATCGCGCTCTCCCGTATTGGGATCGATCACCGGGCCATGAATGAATGTCTGCAGCCCTTCTACAGGATCGGCGTGCAGCGTGAGGCCCGGGATGATTAATAACCATCGGTTGTTCCATACCGAGCGCCCCCCCAATCGTGTGTTCCAAATCACTTCGCTATCGTCAAACTCATCGCGACCGACAGCGGAGTCGGAGTGATAGGCACGAAACATCGAGTAACGGCGTGCTTCTCCAAACGGTTCACTCAGGCTATCCGTGAGCGGGATCCATCCCCCATCACCTGCGAGGGAACTGCCCACCGGGTAGGGCACCGGAATCCGGGCGTCCACGACATTCCAGCTGCGGGGCACCAGGCTGTCACTGTAGGGCATGCGCTGGAAATCCGTGCCGGCGGGAATCAGATACACACGCGGGGTCTGCGTCAATTCGGTGTTGTCATAGCCCTCGAACCACACGCCGACGGAGCGGATTTTGGTAGCAAAATCACTGACGTTAAAGGTATGATCGCCGCCCGCCTGCACCTGGCCAAATACGTTTTGGCCCGGAATAACCGAAGTTCCGAATGAAATCACCAATCCCGGCTGCGCACCATCCGATAGATCGGCGAATGGACGGCAGAAACGACGAAACTCAGGCAGCGAGGTAAGGTCATCAACGTAGTAACCGGTCTGCGGTGTTGCGTCCGAAAGCCGGTCGCGCCAGCGCCGCGCCCCGTCCTCGTCGTCTTTCATGCGGAGCAGCTCCCTACGGATGGAAAAGCGGCTGTATTCGTTTGAAGGAGTAATGATCCCCAGTTGATTTCGCAAGGTAGCAAAATTTCCCTTCATGATGGCCATCTGTCCAGCAAGTCCGCCAGCCTTAGCATTGCCGTCATCATCCAAAGCCCCAAGGTGGCGAGCCCCTACGATGCCTGACAGTAGCGGCAGCGCCGAAGCTGGATGGTTTTCGGGCAAGCTGGTCTCGTAGTCATAGGCTTTGCCGGCCAGATAGGCGTAACGTACAGCAAGATCGAATGACGACTTGTAATTTTGCAGAGCGGAATTGCGTGCCACTCGGAACGTCATATCCTGGTAACGATTCTGCTGTGCCAGCACCGCGACGCGCTTGTTGTAAGCTTCTCGCTCGTCGACTAGCCGATGCCCCTCGGCAATGACCGAACGGAATTCATCTGAAATCTCGCGCATCCCCTCCAGTTCGTTGAAGATTTCGATCCGAAGCTTGGCCTCGTCGCCTATCATGTTTTCGAGTTCTACGAGAGCCTCCTGTAAGCCAAAGTCCCGCTCCAGGTTGTCCTTGGTAAACTCGAGAATGTTTTCTGCGAGATCGCGTGCCCATTCCGCGATGGTGGCACCCGTATCGAAGCCAATCTTCGTGGCTTTGAACCCAGCTGCGCTGAATGTTCCTGTGATTTGAATTGCGGCGCGCAAGGGAGCAAGGCCGTCCCCTGGAGAGACCGCAAGGCCACCGGTAGGAAGGTTCTCTGGAGTTGCGTGAGATGCCTCCTCACCCAGTTCATCCAGGGCCTCAGCGATGATTTCATTCGCAGCACCGGCGATCTTAAACCCGAGAATCACCCCGTTCGCAATCTCACTCGCAGCCAGAAAGCCACCGTCAATTCCACGAATGGTGATATCCAGATCAAACTTTGCGTTAAACAATTCTATCTGGCGCCACAAACCACCTTGGAATCCATCCCAGACGGCAACGGACGATGCCAGTTCCGCTTCTTTCTGCAGCATCTGATGCACCATCAGCTGAAGCTTGCCCGGACTCTTCCTGATGCCCCATTCGGATGGTGCCTGGAATGTGAAGCCACGGGCCATCATGGGTAGATTGAAGTTCTGCAAGTCGACTCGGCGACCCGCATCTCCCGTGTAATTAACATCGGCATTCGCCTGGAAGCGGCTTCTGAAATCTGAAATGCTGCTGCCGATGAATGTGGGAGCGAAACGATCGCGAAAATCACCCCTTACCTGAATAACACCATTGTTGTAGAGGAACCGCCCCGAGCCGCTGCCGGCAACTGAGTTCAGGAACGAATAGTCCTCTTCTACATCTCCACCGTTATAAGTATAACGATTCAGAGAGGAATCAAAAACCAGGTCTCCACCGAAGGTAGCCGTTGGCCCCGGCACCGTTTGCGCGGTAATCTCCCGGACGTCGGCATACATCCAGGTTATCAAGTCGGGCCCTTCGTAACCGGGAGGATACAGTTTCCCTGAACCGATCGTGCCCTCGTAAGGGGTGCCGAAGATCTCAATCAACTGATTCCGATAGCTCAGGTCTTCCTCGAAGACGCTGCGCAGAAACTCGTCCTCGGTGTTGGCGACGTCACGCAGGCGTGCCTTCTGCTCATTGGCGCCATCATAGAGCGCCTTGGCATTCCTCAAGGCAACCAGTGCTCGCGTATAGATCTGCTCGAAATGCGTCTGCCCTTCCCGTCCTTCTTCATCGACGACGTAGCCTGCGTAATAGAGCGTGGGATTGATGTCGAAAGGCACGGTGTCCCCTGCTACGCCTGCAGGATTGACGCCAGTGTTCGCGTTGTCGAAGACCTGCTGGATTCGCGTCAGGTTTGCGGAAATGACCGCGATGTCCTTGTTGGTCGTGCGATCCACCTTGGCGATGCCTTCCAGTTCCTCGTTGGGATGTTGCGATGGTAATAAAGCATTGGCGGTAATCCAGTCGAAATAGGCGCCCTGTCCGGCACGCCGTGCCCACCCCTCGACGCCCCAGGCACGTCGTGAATCGGTATCGGTGTAGCCCTGCCACTGACCTTCCGTGTTTTCGACATACTTTGTGCGGTAGGTAAGATCTACAATCTCCGCTCCCGCCTTGGCCTTGGCTGCAGCCGCCGCAGCAAACTTCCGCTCGTCCCTGAAATCGACTTCAATCACTACGTCAAGCAGGTTGTAGAGCTCCGAACGCGACTCCCAGTTGAATAGCGGTTCGCGCAACAGGTCATACTGCGTTTTCAACGCGGTAACGTAATGCCCCCACGCATCGCCATGCCCGTGCGGATAAAGTAAGAGCGCATCATTTTCGTCAATAAATCCATCGGTATTGACGTCCTTCAGGTTGTAATTGACAGCATAGGCCGGTTCACCTTCGCCTTTGGTGAAGTTTGGAAACAGCCGATTGTAAAACGGGCGTCCCCGATCTTTGTCCTGTCCCCGCAGCAGTGCAAGTTCCTCCTCAGCCAGCTCCGCCACCTGATTCTGGAATGCAAAGACCGTCGGCCCGATAGATCCACCATCGACTCCGATGGTGGGATCCTGTGCATCGCTGTAGGCCTCGCTTCCCAGCACGGTGTAGAAGTCGAGGAGCCGGGTGGAGGCTAATTCGATTGCATTGCCCAGTCCCGGCGTGATGGGAATGCCATTGCGCACAGTCAGGTCAAGCGCCCTCTGCAGGATCGTTTCGTAAAGTGCGATCAAGCCGACGTTTTCGATCACATTCTTCGAGGGGTTTAAAGCAACGGGGCCGACGAAAGGCGCGCCAAGCTGTCGCAGCATGCTGGACCATGCAGCTGGACTGTCCCCGCTGAATTCGCGGATCCTGGCTTCGTATGGATTTACCGCATCCAGCACACGCTTGATCCATCCCTGCACCAGTTGCGGCCGGTAATCGGGTTCACCGTCGAGGTCATTGTCCTTGGGGGAAGAGTTGGCAGCGCCCGCCCATTCAAACGGGACACCATTAAACGTGTCACTTTCCAGCCGATGCCGGTAACGAACGAAGAACAACGTGTCCGAAAGCAATATCTCCGGCGCATTCGGGCTGCCTTTGAGGGTCAGTTGCGCGAACCCGCGTCCCGGCTGGTCTGGATAGGCCGGTCCCGGGTTGGTGAAAAGTTTCCACGGATTCGGTGTTCCGGCTGCAATGCGGTCAGGCGTTGGAAATTCGCGTCCATCTTCAACGCGGTACCACCACTCGAACACAAGATCTTCTGACCGGGCGGCAAAGTCGCCCTGATGCCGAATCACAATGTTCTCATCGAACACGTTGTCCGACAGGATAGTCTTGATCGCGCCGCGAAAACGTTCACTGCGGTCAACCTTGACGACGAACAGTGAGATGGGTGCGCCACCGAGTTCCCGACTGTTGTTTTCGGCAATCGTGACGTAACTGATATCAGGAAGGGGCGTGCTCGGATCGAGAAACGCAGGGTTCGCAGTCAAAGCCAGCCCTGATCCCAGAGCCTGGGCCTGCGCCGCCTTTTCGTCGCTGCGAGAAATAGACTGCAGGCCATTTCCGTCAACGAGGATGATCGGTTCACCTTCCGCATCGCGGTCAATTTTTCTTTCGAGACCGACTCCATAAAGATCATCGGCCTTATTGAGTCCTGGAAAAAACTGGTCCTGCGCGGCGGCATCGACGCCGTCCCCCCCTTGGTCAAGGAGCTCCGGATTACGGCTCAGTTTATCCAGCGCGGTGACGGCATTCTGCCAGTAGGTAGTGTCGGTGGCCAAAGCCCGCAGTGCGGTGACTTCTGCGGGAGTCATCAGATTCGGTTCCAGGACGTAAAGTGGCGGCGGAGAGGCAGTGAGTGACGGATCTCCAATATCCTTGTCGTTGAGCAAACCCTGGATGGCCAGCTTCTCGCTGATCGGATCGTAGGAAACGCGTTTCTGGATGGAGGCGGGCAGATCTACGAAATACCAGAGCCCGCGGTCGACCCTAATCACCTGAGTGTTTGCCGGCTGGAATGTGTTGGGAAGCTGCTCGCGGTCGACCGAGATACTCCGAGCTTCCAATGCCTGGTAAAGCCGTGCCGAATACTTTTTCTCCGAGAATGCGTCGACATCGTCCATGTCCGGATTCAGATGGTCATACACTACCTCGCCCGCCGCCCAGGCCAACACGCCAGGAAGCCCGGGTGTTTCTTCTTCCCGCACGCCGCCGTTTCCGTCGGGGACAGGCACGCTAGGGTTGTCTGCTTTGAATTCGCCGCCTGCGAATGTCAGCGTCTCTCCCACACGCAGCACGGGAGTGTTCTCGGGCCATTCTGAAGCGTAGGTAATTGACTGTGGAATGTTATTGTTATCGCGCACTATAGCGGTCGGTTTGTGCGTGGAGTAAGTAGTTTCGCCCGTCGCAGGCAGGTTGGGAAGAAACGCAAGACAGTCGCCAACTTGCTTATTTCCGATAGCGGGTGCCGTACTCGGAACCCCGTTGGTCGGCCACCAGAAGTCCGGCTGCATCGGGTAATAAAAGTAAACCTTGAAGCTTGCGTTATCGCCGCCGGAGACCGACCAGCTGCCCCCTTTGTGGTCTTCCCAGTAGGTCAGCTGAGCCGGGTCGTCGTCGACCCCGAATGTCTCCACACAGGGAGTAGCTCCTATAACTTTGCCAAGGGGATAAAATGGTATCACCGGTTTCCCAGCAACAATCGATTTGGGAATGGAGAAGCGGTAATCGAAGTTGCGTGCACCGAGATTGCTGCGTGAATCCTCGCGGACAACCGAATACACCTTCATCTTGAATTCCTCGTCTACGGTATCGAAAAATTGGGTAATGACATAGGGCTCCGAGGTGTGGGTGGCGTCTGTCGCCACCACGTTCAAGTCGTTGTCTCGCAGCGCAAACGCCGTTTCCGGCAGGGGATTGACCGCAGCAAACCGCCGGGAGGGGGCAATCAGGGCGTGCTCTTCATTGGGATTGTATCCCGGCCCGCCTGCAACAGGCTGATTGTAAATCTGCACCTGCTGGAATCGACTGGAGTCATAGGTCGTTGCGGCCGGCACAGTCGTCGTGCCAATGACATTCCCTTCGTTGTCGACCTGATCGATGGTCACCGGTCCGACTACTTCCTGATCCCTGCCTTCGGCGTCCACACCATCGCTGCCCAATTCACTGGCGATCACGATCCGCCCGAGGCCCTGCGAGGCATCCGGCCACACGGGATTAACTCTTTCGGCCTGATATGGCCAGAGCAATTCGTCCCGGCTTTCGTACCATACCACCACGAAATCGTATTCCTCTTCCGAACGATATTCTCTGTTAACCGGGATGATTGGCCCGGTCACTTCGTCACGGTTGTGAACGAAGGGATTGTAGCGAGCGAGCGGAAAGAAAAGATACCCTGTGTCGAGCTCTGCTGTATCAAAAGTGCTGGTGACCTTGCGACCAATGGGAACCTGACGCACCGGTGGAAGATTTGAATCCCAGATCGCGGTTTCGACGATCCGAACGCGGAACGTTTCAAATGCGTCGCCGTGCCCAGACTCATTCAGTTCGCCAAACAGAAGGACTGTCTTTCCGGCACCCGTAGCGCTGAAACGATTCTCAGCAGCACTGGCTTGAGTTCCAGCTTCGCTATATTTGATTCCACGGAAAACAAGCAGATCATCGGGTGAAGGATCGAGATCAACCCCGGGCGTATTTGCCACGTGTCGATAATGAGGGGCATCCGGATACTCGAGAAACAATCGCAGAATAATCCGGCTGGCAGGATTAACGTCATTGGTGCGCCAGTAAGTCAGAATCTCGCCGGGCCGAAGCGGATAGAGGCGTTTTCCTGCAGCATCCCACGACACCATATCGGTGACACTGCTCCCTTCCGGCCCCTCGATAAGGTCGATCCGGTCCGGCGCAAGATCCGGCCGAATGCGCCCCAATGCCTGAGCATCGAGGCCGCTGAAGCGAACTGCATTGCCTATCTTCACGGTCTCTTCGTAAATGCGATCACCGTAATCCCACATGACCCGGGCTGGCCGGATCAAGTCAGGGACGGCCAGTCCTCGATATACCTTGGGACCGATGGTGAAGGTCTGCAGCTCACCCAACTGTCCAGCACTCGGAAACACCACACCGTCTCCGGCAATCCATCCACGCACCTGCTGATCTCCCTCCGCTTCTACGGTCAGAATGCGAAGGCTCGTGTGTTCGTCGAAGAAGTATGTTCCGGCACCAACCTGGTCTCGTTGCTGTGGCAGCCCCAGACTCAGGCGCTGTTGTGGATCAGTCAAAACGTCGATAAATGGCAGACCAAATGAAGCCGGGCCCGTCGTATTCACTTGAACTCCATTCTGCTTGATAAGTACCCATACGATCTTCGCAGGCCCTTCCATAGTGAATGCATCCACTTTGCGCCGATTCTCGACAGTAGGAAAACCAAAGAAGTTTTCCTGGATAAACTGGTTTGGATCTCCAGGCGCGACATCAGTATTTGGCGGTCCGGCCGCCTGGTATCCGGCGACGAGATAGCGTATTGCACCACCGTTGACCTCGATATCGGGAATCAGCCCGTCGATCTCCGGTGACCGTTGCTCATTGCGGGGCACCCAGTGTTTCCCGACTTGTGGCTCCGGTCGGCCCGACGCATTGGACCTCAACTCGCCCAGATCCGTTCCCACCGTGCCCGAAAGATCGAGCTCAACCGTAAGTGCAAATTCGGTGATCCAGCTAAAGGTGACGGTCAGATCGGCATTGAGCCGACCGCTGTAAACAAATTGGCCGTCATCGGTGATCGTGCCATCACTGAGAGTGAACCCAGTCGGTCGCAGTCGGATTTCCGCCGTGTTGTTGATGGTTTCCCGGGACGGGTCGCCGAGTTCATTGCCATCAACGTCCTGGTAGATGGCTTCCGGAACAGAAACCCGAATCTGGGCACCCTTGATACGCGCCTCCGTAGCGGGAAGGCTGGGAGTTCCTCCGAATGGCAGCACCTGGATCCCGCTCTCGCCATACTCCGAGACAACGGTGAGATCGACTCTCTCGGTGTAGCTGCCGTCTGGTTCCAGCACGACGAGAAATCCCTGTCCACCGGCAATCCCTTCCAACTGGCCGGGATTTCCAAACGTCAGCGTGCCATTCCCTACAAAGTTCCCAGTTACGAACAGGCGTTGCAACGATTCATTCCAGATCGCATCGGTATCGATCTCGTTATTGAAAGTGGGAGCTTGCCCTTTTTCGGTCTCCACCCACACATAGCTCATCGTGGCATCGAGCTTGGCAATGAACCTGCTGGCCACCGATGAAGACTTGTCTGCATAGGCACTGCCGCTGTTACTGATAAATTCCGAACTTGCGGGCCCATACCGTCCGGTCAGATAAATGTTCCCTTTTTCGTCAGCGGAGACGTCATGCCCACCTAGATTAGCGGTTCCCTTCACAGTAGCCCGCCCCTTCAGGAGCAGTGATGTGTCCAGTTTTACGGTCTCGATATCCTGGCCGCTGGCAGTGTCGTCATAGAGGTCTGAGATCCCCTGCCAGTGACCGGTGGCATAAATCCAGCCCCTGGAATAAGCGAGATCCATGTAAGCTCCGCCCGATCCATCTTCGAAACTCGTCATGTGCAGCGCGTCCAACCCACCTGAACTCGGAAGACTAGGATCGAATTTGAAGACGAATCCGGTGTTACCACCAGGAGACGACGCTTTCAGGGCGGTCTTTGATCCTCCGTTCTCGGCAAACTCCAACTTTGCGACTTCACCTCCGCCACGCTCAAACATCTCATATTTGACCGCATGAAACCCCGCCTCCAGCGAAATCGCTCCCGAGTCCTTTTCCGCCGGACCATGAAGAGCGTCATCGTCGATCACCAGCTTTCCGTCGATCGACAGGCGCTGACCATCGTCCGAAGTCGCATAAAAATTATAGCTGGTGTCGCTCGGCACATAGATCTTCCCCTCTGCTACCATGTAAAAATCGTCGCGGCGGATTCCCGGGGGGAAATTATTGTTGTAATTGATGGTCGTCGGGCTGGCGGAGCCTACGAGGACATTTGCCTGCCGAGCGCTGGCGAAATTGCTGATTGTGAGTCCTGCGCCTTGATAAATCTTCACACTCCAGGTATTCCCCAGTCCGAGCTCGCCAAGATCGTTGTTCCCCACGGACAGTCGACCTCCGACATACACGCCTCCCACCTCATCAACGACGACTGAATTGGCCGCGTCATCCGATCCGTTATTGCCAAACAGTTTCTCAGTGACGGTACCGCTCAAATCGGCAGCCACTTTTGCCACGAAGGCGTCGCCTCCCCTGCTACCGCAGTAATAAATTGCCCCCACCAGATCTCCGCCACTGCTGAGCGGAGAATAGACGATGTCCTTGACCGACTGACCGCTGTCAGCAGTGCGCACGGCCTCTGTGCTGCCGTCACTTGGATCCAACAGAATGAGAACGGATGAGGAAGCGACATAGACCGCATCCACTGGCCCGATCAACTGGGCCACGGAGGTTGGCAGTTGTGTGCCGATGGATATTGAGACTGGAAGAAACGTGGTTGCCCCCGACAACGAACCACTGAGCACTTCATCGAACACGACGCCTCCCGCCTGGTCGATTTTCAAGATCCTCCCGTTGCTATCTTTGGTGCCGACGATGTATGTAAACCCATCAGAATCGACAGCGGAATCGATCGGTTTTAAACCGCCCAATCCTTCCACATAGGACGTTTCGGCTCGAGCTTCCGGCGTAAACCAGACGCTCGAGACAAGTAACATTGCGATCGCGTAAAAAATCGCATGCCGTGAGGATATCAGAAAATATTTCATGGATGTTGAGTCTCGTGAACTGAAAGGGGGCTTCTCAATCGTTTAAAATTGCATCGCGGCTGATGCGATCGAGCACGAAGGCACCTTTTGTGCGCAGCCCGAACTCACCGGACTGCCCCAATGGTTTGTGCAATCCGAAAATCTCTTCTTCGTAGGTGCCGGTGAGCCGGTCTACTCCACGCTCGGTGGTATCAAAATCATTACCTCCGGCAGGTTCAGTGACTGTCAACCGCACAGAGCGATTGATGTCGTATCCTCCACGGTGGGCAGGAAGCCTGCGATGGCGGAACGGATTGGTCGGATGATAGGCCCCGAGAAAGATATCGCCTTCGATCGTGTCACCACCCACGAGCGAGCCCGTCATAGGCAGCTCATTGAGCGAAGTGCCATCGGCCATCTGCGACAAGGTATTTAAAGCGATGAGCACTCCTGAACGAACAGCGTCGGCCAGATCATCGCCACGAAGTCCTTCCGCATATTTCTCCAGCACAGCGTCCCGCGCCGCAGCCGCGGCTGTAGTCGGAGATCCGGCGAACTCGCTCGAGGAGACAAACTCCTGCAATGCCGGCGAATGGGAACCGGCTGCAGCAGCTATCACGGCGTCGCCAGCGGCAGTCAGCGCAGCAGCATACGCATCCTGAGCAGAAGTAGGGGACGCTGATGCAGCCACCGCCGCATCGGTTGCCACAGTTCCAATCACCTGTCGCGCAGCGGGATCCCCAAACTCGAACGCCGTGGCGGCAATGCGGCGTGCCAGTGTGTGGTTGACAAACAATCGCGGATCCGTGATGAGCTTTTCATCTACGCTCAGGGGATCTGCATCATCATCGACGATAGCCACGCTCTTGAGCAGTCGGACGTTTCCATCGACATCAACATGAAGAAGAAGCTGAATCTCGGCCTGATCGCTCGTCGGGGTCGTGTTCTGCGGTGGAATCTGCTCGCGAACATTGTCTTCGTTGACGGCACTTACAACCTCGTTCACTTCGCCCAGAATCGCCCGACCCGCCCAGAGCCCAGCGGCAAGGTCGTCAGCAGGAGCCTCAACAGAAAGTAGCGCAAACGCCGCAAAGCAAGCTGGCAGCCATTCCCGAAATTGAGGAGAACAAATACAGTTTTTCATATAATGCTATGGTAAGAACACTCGTAGTTAGTCACTGCTGCGTTGTCGGTTCAGCGAAGATTGCCACCCAATATTCAGTCCCCGCATCCGAGGAAATTCGCAGGAGACTCGCTGCACCCGCTTCGACGTCAGAGGCCTTGTGCACACGCAGAGTAACCGCACCACTGCTTCCACCTTCCATTACAGGCATCGCATAGTCCTGCGGCAATAAGGCAGCAAATCTTTCCGTGCCAGTGGTGAGAATCGCCTTGAATAAAAAATCGAGCGGAAAACTTTCGGCCCCGTCGCGTTTTATAGTGACACCCAGCGGGTGCGAAGAACGGTTCCGGAGATAGAAAGTGCTTCGGTGCTGATCAGGAAAATACCTGATGTGATCGCCATAGAAGAGTTTCAATTCACATGGCCCTTGATAATCAGACCCGCCTTCGCTGTAGATCCAGTAAGCTTCGCCACGGCGCATGAGAGTCTCCCCAGGCTTGTCGATTTTGCGCCAGATTCCGTCAATGAGCCGGAACATTGACTGGCCGGAGTGAGCCGGAACATCTTCAAAGTATTCGGCAAAGGTCGGCGCTATTGAACCGTTAACAGGTAATCCTACCAGATTGAACGAGTCCGACTTCCACAGGATTCTCTTTAAAAATACCTTACCGGTGATTCGCCAGGTGAAGTCTGAGTCAGCGTGAACAAGAAAGGCGCTATGTGAATGAATGGCGTGCAGACTCGACAGGAACGACTCCTCGCGATCGGGCCCATACCAGATGCCCCACTCTTCATTGTTGGCGAGAATCTCGCCCGGATCCGTTGCGAACTGGGACGTTCTCACGGGCCGGAGAAACTGAGCAGCCACATCAATTGGCGTACCCGCGAACACATCCGAAGGCCCAGTCCGCAGTGGCTCAACTTCAAGGAAAACTGCATTCCACCCCTTCGTCAGTTCAATTGTCTGGGTCCTTGTCGGGAATGCGGGTGCCGCCCATGCTCCTGACGAGCCCAGAGTCGCCGTCATCACTAACACAACAATAAACCACACTAACGAAGCTCTCAAAAAAAAGACACGTAGTGACAGTGTTCGAGATCCTATCGAAATCCAATGCATACCGGATATTTGTCTAGTACTCACGGCCAGACAAGAACAATCAAACAAAATCCTGGAGATACCTCCTAACACATACACATAATAAACACCCCCCCCTCATCAGCTACTATTGATAGTATTAATTTAAAACAGGATAGAGAAAGAGAAAGAGATTATGTTGTGTATCTGACGTCACACTACACGATGAAAATTGAGGAGAAAATCGGTTGATTTAGCCAGCGGATGAAATCTCTGAATTCTTGGGCTGGAAGGTGAGAGTTGGACAGGAGTCGCAGGATGTCTGACCTTGCCGGAACAGGCTTTTTCGTTTCAGAGCCTTTGTCACTTTCTTCGTCGCCCGTAAGTGACACCCCCAGGCAAAGCTGAATAGAAAGGCCAGCGTGACCAAGGCAAAGAGCTTCTCTAGCTTGGCTGCTTCGCTCATATGGGTGGCTTCGAGATCAAAGCCCCGTTTCTTGAGGTGGCTGAAGAGTTGCT
>JBNMNB010000174.1:0-17113 GCA_051270635.1 Verrucomicrobiales bacterium
AATTGCCTCCCAATTGCCTCCATAGGGCAACCTTCAAGCATTCCTCGCATAGCCTTTTCTCCTCTAAAGTTTCGGGTTGTCGAGCGACATAAGAATAGCTAAGGAGTTGGAATTTCCGCGATGCGGTAGTAGCGGCTTCCATCTTCGCTGACGGGAGCGGGATCGGTTAGAGCGGTAAGGATCGACGTCGCGGTGACTGGTTTATCCAGGCGAATGAAGTAGGTGAGGTCTTGAGAAACTTCGAGCGTGTAGGTGTGGCCAGGGATGCTTTTGAAGGCAAGGGCATTTCCTGTGAGGGAGAGAATTTCAGGCTCAATGGTTTCCGGCGTAGCGGGGTCGAACTCGATGGAACCAATATCCGTGCGGCCGCCGATGGTGCGGGCGAAGCCGTTGCGGCGCTGGTCGGCATCCAGGAGGTTGGCGATCCAGGAGGTGGTGCCGAACATGAACTCCTCGTGTTCCGGGGCCGGGTCGCAAGCATCGCGCGCTGGAGAATCCAGAGCGAGCGTGTAGGTGGGGAAACGGCCACCGTCGTAGCGGATCGGGTTGATGCCGGGATCGGTGACACCGGTGCGGTCGCCAACGGCGGTGAAGTCTGAGAAGAAAGGGCCAGTGCCGATAAGGTTGTAGCCGGCAGACGTGACGCTGCCGCGGGCTCGGGGAGGGTTATTGGCGTTGGTGCCGCCGATGTCTTCGCCAATATTCCCGGCGACAATGCTCTGGTAGATGTCGATTCTGATGCCCTGACCGTTGAGAATGGAAATGCCGGAGCCGTCCTCGGCTTCGTTGCCGGTAATGGTGCAGCTGTCGAGAAGGGTACCTGGAGTGGCGGCAATGAAGTGGATGCCACCGCCGGAGGAACGGAGATCGAACGGGAGGCCGAGGCCGGATTGTTCGGCGCGGTTTCCGATGATCGAGCAGCCGAAGAATCGGAGAGGCGAGTCAATTCCTCCTGCATTTTGGATCGGAGAAATAAATACATAAATGCCGCCACCGGACGCTGAGCTGTCACCGAAGACAGTGTTGTCCGCGATGGTGGTATTGACCAGAAGTTGCGGGGCTGGTGCAATGGCAGTGCTGTAGGCAATTCCGCCGCCCCGGGCTCCGCCCGAAATGAAGGAATCGGAATTGTAGCGGGCAATGGCGCGGTTTCCAACGATATGGCAATCGGCGATGATTGTGACGACGGAGTCGACGAAAATACCGCCGCCTGACACTTCGGCCCCTTCTGCGATGTTGTTCGAGATCAGGCATTCCCGAATCACGGTGTTATCGCCGCTGTCAACGTAGATACCGCCGCCCTTATTATTAGTGGAGTTCCCGGAGATGCGGCACCTTAAACTTAAAACGGTAGCTCTATTATTTATTAAGAGAGCTCCGCCCCGAAAGCGAGCGTGGCAGGCAACGATATCGCAGTCGACTATGGTGAGGCCGGACGAGCTATCGTTCGAGATGACTCCACCTTCCTGCCCGGCGCGCCCACCGATGAGGGTGCAATTCTCGATGCGAGCGATGGTTTCGCGATTGTCGATAAGTATGAGGCCGCCCTCGTTGTCGGTACTGCCGAAACCGGGGTTCGCGTTCTCCGCGATACCGTCGCGGAGGGTGATTTCTTCAGCGACGAAACCACCACCACCTTTGGAGGAGATGCGGAAAATTCGCGTCTCGCCGGCTTCCTTGGTGAGGTCGCCATCGGAGTTTCCGGTGATGGAGAGGAAGCACTTGCCAGGCCCTTCGAGGATGGTGTCTTCGTCGATAAAGAGCTCGGACGACAGCGAAATAGTCCGGTGCGTGCCGTCGGAAAAATTGGGGAACCCGCCTGTGCCATCAGAGAAAGTGACGATCGAGAGATCCGCATTCAAGTTGGCGTTGAGCAGTGCTTGTCGAAGGGAACCGGTGCCGAAATCGGAGGTATTGGTGACAAGCAACCCGGAGGGGGTGCTGGTGAAATGAGTAACATTTTTCCCGGCCGCGATGGTGTAGGCGTCATCGGCGGCGAATTCGAGGAGAATGTTTTCTGCGGCTTCCGCCTGGTCCGTGGGGTCTGCCAGCACAATAACGTAAAGTTCGGCGGCAGACGTGCCATCGGGAATCACGAGGGAGTAAACACCATTTTCAGAAGTGAGATTGGAAGCACCACGGCGGATGCTCAGTTCAATCTCAGAGGCGCTCACTTCGGAGGACGGAGCGAGACGAAAGTGGACGGTAAGCGCCCCATTGGACACGGTGCGGCGAATCGAAATATCTCTCTGGGTGCCGCCCTCGTCCACGGGTATCGCCGTCCCGGGAGTGAGAGCACTGAGGAATCTTTGGGAGCAGTAATTGCGATAGTGTCTCCCGAGATAACGACGAGCCCGCCGAACTCGTCTGCCTCCTCGGGGTTCGAAGCTTTAAGCGCTGTCTCGATACGCCAAGCGTTTCCTTCGCGCACGTAGACATAGGCAGCACCAGTCGAGTTTTCTTCATTCGGCGCACCAACGATGAGCTGGGAGCCCGAAAGGTCGAGCGCTCTCCCGTATCCATGGGGACTTCCAGGTGGGAGCGGGAGCGTGGCCGAGAATGCCCACGTCCCGCCGGGGCGGCGGTAAAGGTGAACAGCGTTGCGAGAGTATCGCCCTCAACGGCGAGAGACCGGCCAAACCGGGCGTTTTCAGCAGGGTTTGGGGATTTGAGAAATGCGACTTGCTGGTAGATCCCCGAGTCGTCGCGCACGAGGAGGCGGACGGCACCTGAGAACCGGAGCGAGGTATCGGTTGGGTCTGAAGCGTCGGCGCTGCTATTGCGCTGCCAGCCAAGGGCAAGCGTATCCCCAGAGAGCGAAAGTGTAAATTCGCTATCGGAGGCGATCGGTTCGATTACCTGCGTCTCGCGCCAACCGGAAGCACTTCGCTCGAAAATATAAGTCTTGGATCGCGGTGTCGCGACCGCGAGGCGATCCCCGTCGAGGGTAAGCGTTTCACCGAAAGTCAGGAAACGCGCGTTGTCAGCAGCCTTGATGTAGGCAGAAGCTCCATAGGTCTGGGCGGAGGCGGAACTCAGGGCCGTTGCGAAGAAAACAATCAGGAAATACAGTAGAAATGTTGTCGTCCTGCCCTGAACTTGAACCGAGCATCTCGATTGTCCAATGGCAGTGATACTTCCGGCGTGTGTAAATTTTATCTGTGGTTGCATTGGCTTTTGCGGGCAGAGAGATGTTCACTCTGCTTCTGCCCATTTTATCTCCAAAAGTGACGCCAAGGGGCCAGAAAAAACGAAAAAAGAGAAATGGGATTCCCTATCTATCTACGTTTCCGATCTCTGCACTTCACCTGGCGCTCGCCGATGATCCGCTCGTGGGCTTGTTCTTGTTCGACTGCTGTCAGCAGTCAATCGAGCACGATCTGGATGCGCTGCACGATGATTGAGTGGCCTTTAATTGGTTCAATCGGCATTCAAAGAAGAACGCTCTGGGCTGTGACTGTCTTAATGCTCAGAAGAATAGGCTCGCTCGGTGTCGCTTTTTCCACTTCTGAAGAGGAACTTTGCCACCAGCGCACCAGTGCAAGAACCGAGAAAGGGAGCAATGATGTAGACAGAAAGCCAGCCGTGGCCGTTCACAGAAAAGGGCAGACTCCCCCACCCTGCCATTGATGAAAACAAGCGTGGAGCGAGGTCTCGTGCGGGATTGAATCCTGCCATCGAAACGGGAGCAAAGACGCAGATGAGCGTGGTCAAGGTGACGCCGAGAGCGATCGGCAGCAGAGCCCCGGGAGCTCCAGGATTTGACCGATGAGTAAATCCAAATATTGCTAGAACCAACAGGCCAGTCCCGAGAAACTCGGCAAAAAACGCCTGACTGGTCGACACGATTTGAGCTGAATCATTGGCCAGAGGTTTGCCACCCGGGTTGGGGAAAAATTCGCCGAAGATCATGGCCGTCGCCTCACTTCCTGGTGCGCCACGTGTTAGTTGCAATTCAGCTTCCTTCGCCGCGATTGCTCCACTGAATAAGCCATACACCGCAGCTGCGGCGACAAATGCACCGGCAAACTGAGCGAGCCAGTAGACAGGCAATCGGTGCTTAGGAAAACCTCCAAAAAAAGCAAATGCCAGTGTGACCACCGGGTTCAAATGCGCTCCGGAAATGGCGACCGTTAAATAGATGGCTACTGTCAGCCCCAGCCCCCACACGGCTGCCACTTGGAACAATCCCTGTGGAGCCTCCGTAGCGACAGAGGTAGCCACGGCTCCACAGCCAAAGAAGACCAGCATGAAAGTCCCGATGAACTCAGCAAGAGCAGCACGGTATATGGATGGACGGTTCACTCTATCTCAAGGACAGTGTTAGGTTTGCGTCGAAATCGCCTGACGATAGCCAGCGGCATACGCTTCGAATACCAGGCGAATCTCATCACGAATCGAACGAAACGCTGTCAGAATTTCTGTGTCCGTCCCTTCGATTTTCGCGGGATCGATGAATCCCCAGTGGTAACGATTCAGCTGGCCTGGAAATACGGGGCATGCTTGATCAGCATTGCCACAAACGGTCACGACGGTCGAAATATCCCGATCAAGAAACTCGTTCATATGCTTCGAAGTATGCGACGAAATATCGATGCCAATTTCGTCGAGAACTTGGACAGCCAGCGGGTGCACGTAGCCTGCGGGAGCGGATCCGGCACTACGCACCTCGAATAAATCGCTGGCAGCATGCTTCAGAATTCCCTCAGCAATGTGGGAGCGGCAAGAATTACCAGTGCATAGAATGAGGACGCTTGGTTTCGATCGATCGTTCATAACATAGAAACACGGGTTGCATTTAGCAATGACAGGCCTTGCCAGCAAGCATTAATTCCATAATACTAGAACAATGGAACAAAAATCCGCAGTGATTGCCCTGTCAGCATTGGCGCACGACGCACGTCTGGCGATTTTCAGGCTGCTGGTGGTTGCGGGTATCGATGGCATTCAGGCTGGAGTCATTGCGCAGGAGCTGGGGATTCCAAAAGCCACGCTTTCGTTTCATCTGAAAGAACTGAGCCACGCTGGACTGATCAAATCGTCGCGGCAAGGGCGGACAATCACCTATGTGATGCTACCTGACGGGATTCGTAATCTGCTGACATTTCTCACTCAGGATTGCTGCCAGGGACGACAGGAACTTTGCTTGTTACCGACAGACTGCACGAATTGTTGATGAAGACGGTGCTGAACTGCACGGCTAGTCATTAAGTGGTCACAAGGGAGATTGAGATACCCGGGTGTTCAACGTTATCACGCCCCCGAACTCGCTTGACCGGAACTTCCGGGTAGAACAGAGTCAACAGCGATGCCTGTGATACCGATGCGCTTCTCACGTTTACCCTTGCTCTTCCTGGTCGCGGCAGGTTGCGTCTCATTGTGCGGATGCTGGGGAAAAGGAGAAGAGAAGCTGCCAAAAATCGGCAGGGCAAGCCTGATCGACTGCGGCGGCAAGCTTTTACGCATCCCACCGCCGCCGGAAATGATCCGCTCTGACGGAATCCATAAGGAATGGGATCGCATTCTGGCCAAGAGCCTTCCTCCAGAGCAACAACTGCTCGGCTACTACACCACTTTTGAAGATCGGCTGATGATCGAACGGCAATCGCCACCCGCTTCAGACCGAGACTGCACGCTGCACATTCGAACCAAGGACATCGACCGCGATCATAGCTCCTGGGGATTGGGTGGACTGGAAAACGATATCGATGATGAAATCGACCAGGTGACAAAAGATCTCGCCAACCAGTTTGCACTTATCCTCGCTGCGGGAGCGGACATCGACATAGACCCCGAACTGGAAACCCCGCCCGGAGCCAAGGGCGCACTGCTGGGTTGGTTCGGCGAGACTCGTCACTCATTCGGATACTCCGTCGCCATTGAAGTTCCCACAGGCGAGGGCGCTACTGCGGGCTCTGTTTCACTCGTCACCAGTACGGTAGTGGCTCTCGTCAGTGGCCGAATGATAAGTTTTCAAGCAACTTCCGTTGAGAACGGGGAGAAAAAAGGGCGACAGTGGGCAGAAAAAACCGCATCGACCTGGAGTGAGCTGGCGGTTTCAGCCAATGTCGCCTACAAGCCCCCCAGCTGGATCTGGAGAGGGATCAAATTACTACTTTTCGTGGCACTCATTTACGGACTGTTTCGCGGTGGTCGACGACTGATTCAACTCAAGCGCGAACTCGATAAGGAAGTCGCGGAAGAGAAACGCAGGGATGCGGCAAGGATCGAGCAAGATTAGACGCAAAGTGATGGTGACTGAAACCGATGCCGGTACCAATGACCGTTGGCGCTGGCAAGTTGGCGCGCGGAGCATCGACCTCAAGTCGCGAGGCCTCATCATGGGAATTCTCAATGTGACGCCCGACTCTTTCTCCGACGGGGGCCAGTTCTCGCAGATGGAAAGCGCCCAGCTCCACGCCCAGGCAATGATCGCCGCAGGTGCTGACATTATCGACATCGGTGGCGAATCCACCAGGCCCGGTGCTCAGCCAGTCAGTGAGAAGCACGAACTCGAAAGAGTCCTGCCCGTGATTACCGCCACTGCCGCATTTCGCCGCGACAGCAATGTCATGATTTCGATCGACACATCAAAGGCCCGCGTCGCTGAGGAAGCACTGGCAGCAGGCGCTGACATCATCAACGACGTCACCGGGCTCCGAGGAGATCCGCACATGCTGGACGTGGCCGCCGCCAGTGATGCTGGACTGGTGATCATGCACATGAAAGGCCAGCCGCGAACAATGCAGGCTGCGCCGCACTACCAGGACGTCATTGATGAAGTCGCAACCTTCTTCCGTGAAAGAGAGTCCGCCGCTGCCGCTGCAGGCATTGACCGTGCGCGCATTCTCTTTGATCCCGGGATCGGCTTTGGAAAAGCCCTTGAGCACAACCTGCAACTGCTGCAGCGACTGGACTGCATTGCCCCTGCCCAGCGCCCTCTGCTGCTGGGAGTTTCACGAAAATCGTTCATTGGCAAAGTACTCGGAACTCCCGAAATGGCGGATCGTTACTGGGCAACCGTGGCGCTGACCAGCTTTGCCCGGGAAAAAGGTGCCCGCGTATTTCGCGTCCACGATGTCGAGGGTAACGTCCAGGCACTTCAGATGACTGAAGCGATTCTCAACGCCTCGCCGTCACAGTCGAAACGGTCGAGAAGCGTTAGTGGATAAAGTGCGACCGCTCTGCTATACTTCCCATTGTGCAAGAATACCTGGCCAACTACTGGAAATCACTGATCGAGCTGGTCGTGGTCTTAGCCTTTCTCTCTGTCGGCTATCGATACCTCAGTGAGCGTAGCAGTGGCAGGACTCTCGCTGGAGTGCTCACACTCATCGTCGTCTACCTCCTGGCATACTACTTTGACAGGCCATTGATCGCGAATATCGCGTTCTTTCTGGGTTTCGTTTTGGTCGTTATTTTCCAACAAGAGTTGCGCCGATCCTTCGTCGATCTGGGGACTCGAGGACTGTTCGCCTCGACCAAGGGGATGGCCGAGTTGATTGATCACCTGCTGGTTGCTGTGCGGCAACTTTCATCTAAAAGATACGGCGCCCTGTTCGCACTTGAGCGCAGCATGGAACTCAACGGCTACCTCGAAACGGGTGTCCCTATAGACAGCCAGTTTACTACCGAACTGGTAATGACCGTATTCCATCCCAAAACAGCGCTGCATGACGGCGGCATGATTTTACGCAAGACGCGCATCGAAGGAGCCGGCTGCGTGTTCCCCATCAGCCAGCGCGAAATGTCAGACCGCAGCATCGGACTGCGACATCGCGCTGCCATCGGAATGACCGAAGAAAGCGATGCCATCGCCGTCGTGGTCTCAGAAGAAACCGGGCATATCTCGATTTGTGTTGCTGGTGAGCTTGAGCGCGATCTGACATTGGATGAATTCAAGGATCGATTGGAAGCACTTCTGCTCGGGGATGATGATGATGACGACGACGAATCAGCGGATCGCAACAGAGAACGCATCCCCGACGATTCATGAGAGCATTCATCACGGGAACCGACACCGACGTCGGAAAAACGTACGTGACGTGTCTGTTGTTGAAGGCACTGCGTGAAGCAGGACATCGCGCTGCTGGGTTTAAGCCCATTTGCTGCGGTGACCGCGACGACTGCACGGCATTGCAGGCGGCAGGCGATCCTTCGCTCACGGTGGACAACATCAACCCAGTCTGGCTGCGAACGCCCGCCGCTCCCTATGCAGCGAGCATGATCGAAAATCGTCCTATCAACCTCGATCACATCGATCGAGCTTACGCACAGCTCGATCAGTCGATGGATGCCGTTCTGGTGGAAGGAGCCGGTGGCTGGGAAGTCCCCATCACTCGCGATTTCATGGTCGCAGACCTGGCCCGACGGCTTGAATTACCCGTCCTCCTTGTCGTTAACAATCGTCTCGGAGCGTTGAATCATTCGATCCTGACAGCAAAGGCGATCGCCCAAAAAGGACTAACCTGCGCAGGCCTGCTGCTAAACCATGTGCAGATCGAACGCCATAGCGCTACGATCACCAATCGCGGTATTCTGGAGGACGTCCTTGAATTGCCGATCCTGGCCGAAATCACCCACGGCGAGACAGAGATCACAGATTTCGATTGGAATAGCGTCCAATAGCAGAATCATTAAAATGATTTAATCTTAATTGGAGAGATTTTTCGGAGTCGAATTGTGAGAGTTCCCTTGAGTGCCGACTCACATTCTGTGTAGGCTCCTGGAAACCCTTGAAGTTTCGATTCCAATGAAAAAACTACCCCTTGATTCTCCGCTTTTCAGGCGGATTACCCTGCCTCTGGCCAGCGCTGCGCTCCTCATTTCCGTGAGTCACGCCCAGGAGCTTACTGAAGGAATGATTGGCTATTGGCCGCTCGACGAAATCATAGCCGGAAAGTCTCCTGACAAAACTGGGAACTCGGACATGGTTGCAAAAAATATCCGTGCGGAAGACATCGTTGAAGGCCGCTGGGGTAATGCCTACGTTTTTGATGCTAGTCGCAGCACAATCCTCGAATATGTGAGTGAGGTGGAGGAGTCCCTCCCGCTCGATCAATACGAGAGCTTCGCCATTTCAATGTGGGTCAAAGGTGACGGATTCGATCAACCAGGCGGTTCGGTCGGAGCTGGAGACCGACGAGTTTTTTCAGAAGGTTCGACTCAAAACAACAATCCATTGTTCAACCTCGGGACATCGAATAATCAAAATTCTGAGGAACTGGATATTTTTATTCGAGGTGACAGTGGAACCGTCAATCACGTGCGCTCTGAAGGAGTGGTTTTTGACAATGAATGGCGACACTTTGTTTTTGTTCAGAACGACAACGACTACACGGTTTACGTCGACGGCGAACTCTCTCCTGTGGATGGATTCGATGACAACCCGGGTGTTCGTCCGATCGTTGCAGACGGCCAGGCTTATCGCGTGAACACGACGACAATCGGTGGCATTCGCAGGGCAGCAGCTTCTCACTACTTTAACGGAATGATTGATGATGTGGCAGTTTGGAATCGGACGTTAGACGCCGATGATGTGGAGAGCCTTTTTACTACCGGCACTCCAGATCCTGGTGTCGTTGCCGCGCCCCTCGAGATTAAGAATTTCTCCGCCGAACGGTTAGTAGTTCCGGCTGGTGAAGTCGCCATTCTCCGCTGGGAAGGCTCAAAAGATGCCAGCTACAGTGTTGAACCAGGTGTTGGAAATGTCGACGCGAGTTTCGAATTCGGCGTCGGTCGAATCGAAGTAATCGTCACTACCGCGACAGAATTTGTACTTACAGCTACCCTTGGCGAAGAAACCCAAACTGCCGAAGTATCAATCTCCGTCATTCCGGACATAGAGCCCGGCTGGTATCTGCTCGGCAACTTTGAACCTTGGGAAGAGGGGCAGGTTGTAGAAAAAGCAGTACCCTACTGGTTCAATCCAGACACCACACCTGGCGCCAATATTTCTAAAGACGACGAAGACACAAATCAAGTCCTGAGCATCGACTCCGGACAACAGACGGTCTTTGCAGAGCTTCAGACGTTTGCGGTTCCAGATGGTCAGAAGCGCTCAGTTTTCTTCCAGGTCTACCTCAGAGATGGAGGCGGCCTGCAGTATAATATCGGCCTCACTAACAAAGCACTCAGAGGATTTACCGCTGATACCGATGCGAATCTTGGAGGCATTCTCGTGATTAATCGATTTGAAGGCGATGATGTCGCTACACTCGACCTGCTCACTGGTGAAACATCCGATTTTGAACTTGAATCAGAGACCTGGTATGACATCTGGATCGATACGACCAATTCCGAGGGCGATAGCTTTGATACCATTTCTGTCTTTGCCGCACGCGCCGGAGAGGGTGCAGGTCGTGAAGAATTGTTTCTCGACGTTGAAGGCGATCGAGGTAATGGCAATGATCTCGTCTTCTTTATGGTTGCTGCCAAGGCAGGCAACACCGGAGACAACGAACTCCTGATCGATAACGTATTTATCAGCAAAGAGGCTGCTATTATAGCTACTAATCCATTCGGCGTGATCGAACTTGTCGATACCGATGAAGACGGTATTCCAGACAACTATGAAGATGCCAATGATCTCGATAAGAACGTCAATGACGCTGCTGGCGACAAAGACGAAGATGGCGTCTCTAACCTCGCTGAGTATGAAGGTCGGCTACTGGCCAACAATCCAGACACAGACGGCGACGGCCGCACCGACGGCGAAGAAGTGAACGGACCCATCAAGTCCGATCCTCGCAAGAGAGATTCTGATCGGGATGGGCTTGATGACGCCAGAGAAGTGGCTTTGGGCACAGATCCTCTGTTGAAGGATTCTGACGGTGATAGTTACGAAGATGGCCTGGAACTTCTGTTCGGTGGCAACCCGACGAATTCCAGCATCAATGCAGGCAATTTCTCCGTCCGCAACGTTCAGGCGAACGTGACGCTTGACAGTATGGGGGCATTCCAGGATGCACTGGCAGATGCAAATTCGATCGATGACGAAGTAACGGCAGACTCCCCAGTGATCAACTTCCGGGACACTGCAGATGGCCAATTTGGCGGCAACGCTCCGTTCCCACTACTGGAGCAAGAGGACGTCGCGGCAGACGACTTTGGCATCCACGTCACCGGAATATTCTTCGTTTCCGAACCTGGTGTTCGGACGTTCGGCGTCAATTCGGATGATGGCAATCAACTGCTGATTGATGGCGAAGTAGTAGTAGAAGATCCCGATACTCACGGTTCTCGAAATCGCTTTGGATCAGTCGATCTCACAGCTGGCACACACACTCTGGAGTATTACTTCTACGAGCGAGGTGGTGGCGCTCACGTCGAGCTGTTCGTGAATACAGACCTGGGGGATATCACCAGCTTCAACGAAGGAAACTTTGTCCTGCTTCCAGCTGCCCCTATCAGCAAAGCGCCATTTGAGATCACGGATTTCGCCTTTGATCGCGGAGCAAATTCGGCGACATTGACGTTCCGTTCACGTGTTGGCGGAACTTACTCAATCTCTACGGGCACCACACTGCAGGAGGCAGATTGGTTGGAACTCGAAGATGGCCTGGAGGCTACAGGCGAATCGACGTCCTTCACTCACCCGAACGTTCCCGCTGATACTCAAGAAAGTTATTATCGCGTGATTGAGCAATAGACGCTAAATCTCGCTCATTACGTCTCATTTGAAAGCCCCGGCGTTGTCCTTGCGACGTCGGGGCTTTTTCGTGTCGACGAATTCATCGGCTGCAACGTATCGGCCCGATGGTCATTTTTCGATTCATGGCCCAACTGCCTTTGCTGCAAATGATTTAGAGGCTAGGCTGTGAAGCATGAAAGACAACGATTCATCCTGCTGTCGCAATTTGTCCCGATCGATCCTGGCGACAATGACATTGCTCACCATCACCGGAATGGGGTTCGCGCAGGAAGTGCTTCCAATTGAGCCATCAGAAACCTTACCAGGCGAGGTTGAGAAGATTGATGGCGAAAGCCTGATCCGCAGCAAGATGCAGCTCTTTCGCGCCTATGAAGGCGAATGGGAAGGCACCCAGTCTTACGCAGAAGCCGAGGGAAATCCCGCCTACGAATCAAAGGGCGGCTGGATCGGCCAATTCCGACTGAATGGAATGTTCTTCGAAATGGACGGCCACAGCACATATGAAAGTGGCGAATCCTCTTACCGCTGGATGATCACTTATGATGTCTCCCTGGGAAAATACCGTGCCTGGACATTCAATTCGAACGGCATCGTCACAGACTGGCTGGGATTTTACGATGAGACTCACAAAACACTGGTCTGGCGCTTCGTCGATCCCACCACGGGCATCCGGGGGTGGTTGCGCACCCAGACACAACCAAATCTCGTTACTGGACAGGGCATGGCAAAGACCGATGGTGCGGGTGTCCTGTCGGACTACCGCCTTAAGTTCAAACGCAAGAAATTGCGTATTTAGCAACCAATTTCCCATCCGAGAATCATGACAATGCCACCACTTGATCACGACACCAGCGACGATCCATTCAGTCCGGTCGAAGAAATCATCGCCGACATAAAGGCGGGGAAGCTTGTTGTCATCACCGACGATGCTGATCGGGAGAACGAAGGTGACCTGATCTGTGCTGCGGAGAAAATCACTCCGGACATGGTCAATTTCATGCTGGAAAACAAGGGAATGTTGTGCGCGCCCGTGAGCCCGGAGATCGCGCAGCGACTCGAACTTCGCAGCATGGTCGAAAACAATCGCGAAGTCTTCCGCACACACTTTACTGTCACAGTGGACGCGCGCGATGGGGTCACCACCGGAGTCAGTGCCTCCGATCGCGCTAAAACGCTGCAACAACTGGCAGATCCCCGGGCAACCAGCGATGACTTTGTCCAACCGGGCCATATTTCGCCGCTCATCGCTAAAGAAGGCGGTGTCCTGAGACGCGCCGGACACACCGAAGCCGCAGTCGATCTCGCCCGCATGGCTGGCCTCCGACCGGCGGGTGTCCTCATCGAGATTCTTAACTCGGACGGAACCATGGCTCGCTTGCCGGACTTGAGAAAATTCTGTGCTGAAAACGATCTTAAGCTGTGTAGCATCGAACGCCTGATCAACTACAGGCGGAGGCTTGAGAAGCTGGTCGAGAAGGAGGAAGTGGTAAAAATGCCCACTGACTACGGCGACTTTGACCTTCACCTGTATCGAGTCACGCTGGATGGGCAACACCACGTCGCACTGGTAAAGGGCGATATCTCATCGGAGACACCAACGCTTGTGCGCGTTCACAGCGAGTGTCTGACGGGAGACATTTTCGGTTCCCGTCGCTGCGACTGCGGTGGCCAGCTCCACGCAGCCATGCGCCAGATATCAGAAGAAGGCTGCGGCATCCTCCTATACATGCGCCAACACGAAGGCCGCGGCATTGGACTTGTAGCGAAGATGCATGCCTACAAACTTCAGGAAGAAGGCCTGGACACGGTCGAAGCGAATGAGCGCCTTGGCTATCCCAATGACCTGCGCGACTACGGCATGGGTGCGCAGATTCTCTATGACCTGGGAGTGCGCGAAATCCGATTAATGACTAACAATCCAAAGAAGGTTGTCGGCCTTGACGGACACAATCTTAAGATCGTGGAGCAGGTGCCGATTCGCCAGAAACCGAACGAGCACAACGCAAAATACCTCGAAACGAAGAAGAACAAAATGGGCCACGCCCTTTAATTCCGCACTGTAAGGAATGATCGATCAGCGGGCCTACTTGGCCTGCTTCCCCTGATCACAAAGAATCTTGAGCCTGTAGGAAGGCCCGCAATTCTCGCTGATACAACTCCGAGTTTTAAAATCCGTAATCACAGCCCTGTTCTGCGCAGGTGCGCCAGAAACGCGAGCCAAATCAGCAAAGTCGGAATAAATCAGAGCTTTTCGTAAACGCCCTTGTCCCGGCGTTTGAGAATTTGGAACCCTGCCTTCTTGGCATCGGTTACGGACAATGGCTTGGACAACTTCGGCGTATTGATCTGGCTGATCAGTTTCCTTACCGGCTTCTTACACAGCGGGCATGCCTCAAGCGCCGGCCTGTCGATAGGACGTCGAAGTTCAAAGCCTTTCGAGCAAATGCGACAGGTGTTTTCGCTGTCAGTGGAGATGTATTCGTAGATCGGCATACAAAGGCAACCTTTGACTGGAATCTAGCCCCACTCGTTCCAATGCGCAATGCGGCTGCGAAAACAAAAAAAGCCCCCACCAAACGGTGGGGGCCAGAAATTGGTGGGGGTCAGAAATTTCGATGGAGAGAAGGATTTCCCTACCAGCTGGACTTGGTGACACCTGGAATCATTCCATGGGACGCCAGTTCGCGGAAGGCAATTCTGGATAGCCTGAAGCGACGAATAAAAGCACGGCGACGGCCGGTTGCTTCGCAACGATTGACAACACGTGTTGGGCTCGCGTCACGGGGTAGCATCGAAAGGCCGATATAATCGCCTTCCGCTTTCAGTTGTGCACGCAATGAAGCATACTTTTCAACAGTCTTCTTTTTGCGGTTGTTCCGCTCGATCCAGCTTTTTTTCGCCATAGGTGGGCATTTGTAACCCGGGCCGGAATCGATGCAAGCGAATTCTATTATGAAATTCCATTTTTTCCTGCGTCCAAAAGGAATGTAAGTCCCTACGCCTTACTCTTCCATGGTATTTCCATCGAGAATGCCTGGCAGATTGAGATCATCATCGATTTGAATGGGAGGCAAGTCGCCCGCTGGTGCCTGAAATGACTCCACATCCACCGCCTGATCCTGCGCGGGCGGCAGGACACCTCCAGCACTGCTGCCAGCTACCTGCCCATCCAGCCGCTCACGCTTTGTTTCGATGGACTTGATAATCTTCCAGGTGCCTCCTCTGGGCGCCATCTCATACGAAGCATGATATTCATTCAGCCTTCTATGGATATGCTTGAAGTGCTTCACCGATCCATGCACTCGCCAGATACAATCGATCACATACGAATCGCTGGAGGCATCGGGAGTTGCGGTGACCTCAGCCTGCAGCGTCTCGACTTTCTGCACCGTTGCCATCACCCCACCTTCACTGCGAAGAATCAGGCTCTCAAATACGTCATTGTAAACGTGGTCTAAAAGTGCGCCGTCAACACTCTGCGCCAGCGCATCATAGATTTCGTCTTCCGTGTTGTGATCGAAAGCCGAGTAAATATTTGCCTGCAGGGCTTTGAAAGTATCCACCGCCTCTTTCTCTGACAGCGCACCTGAACCGCTGTTCGACAGAGCGCCACCAGCGAAACAAACGGCACCCCCCGCTCCAAGCAGCACAGCACTCTTAAGTTTCGAGCCCTTTTTCCCCAGACTCACAATCAAACCAAAGGCTGCGATGATACCTCCCACAGCAAACAATCCGTAACGCAGCATATTGCCAGAAGATCCGGCGCTTCCTTTCCTCACCGCCGTCAGTTCGGCGAGCGCCTCAGAGCTGAGCTCTGGCGCTGGACGGTGCCAGATGTACTCGGGTTCCTCTGGCGAGAAGTAGACCAGATCGTATTCATCTGGATCTCCGTGAATGATGAAATCCGCCACAACTTCCTGTGGATTGTGCGCCAGTCCATCACCCACAACAGCAGGGTCATCAGGTGCCCCCGGAAAGCTTTCCTCACCTTCCTCGGGCTGCGCAAAAAATCCCCACTTCATGCCAATCCGTTTTGGCGGACGTTTCAGCGAATACTCCAGCTTCAGCCCCACGTAGACGATGTCCATCTCCGTCATCAAGTGTGCCGCTGTCTCAAAGTCTTCGAACTTCAGGCTTGTGAGCACTGGCTGCACAATAATGCCGTCAATCTCCACTGGGCATTGCTCGCGAAAAAAGCCTTCCAGTTCCTCGCGCTTTTCCTCCATAGTCGGATGCGTGTCAGGACGCGCAAATTGCACTTCCTGCAAGGGAGGAAACTGAAACGATCCGACATCGATTTCGCACACCATCTTGTCTTCGTAGAGGTGAACCTGCACATACAGGTTGGTGTCCATGGTATGCCCGAACACGGCAGGAATTCCCGCAAGCAACGCGAGACAGCCGAACAAAGCAGAGCGGAAAAAATGCGGCATCATATTACCATTCTGCAACCAGATGAACCTGGCTGCAACTCAATCGTCACTGTCTCCGCCCGATCAGCCTGACGACAACTACCGAATCAGAATCGTAAATGCTGCGTCACCATAACGCGCTGCTCTGGATGGCACATAGGTCAACACGTAGTCGTGAAGATCCTGACAGGATCGCGTCCAGCGTTCCGTGCGACGCAGCAATTTAAGCGCATCCCGTAAACCTGTAAACTGAATCTCAACAGCACCCAGTCGGCGCGCATCTGCAACTTGCTGATCGATCAGGGTAAAAAACGTGAGTTCGTATCCCGACGAGGCGTCCTTTGCGAGCGCTGGAAGTGAGACATTGATGGGAGGCGGAACAGCTTCCAGTTCGGCCGCGATATCTTTGAAGCCGATTGAAATTAACGTCTGCTCGATCTTGGAGAATAGTTCTTCAAGAGTAATCGACTGGCGATCGAATCGCTGGCGCAGATATTCGATGACACCACGCGCGACATGTTCAGCGAAGAACCACTGGTCGTGGCCGGCCTTTTTTGCAGCTCTTTCGATGGTCGTTTGCAGCCAGCGTTCTTCGTAGTGGGCAAGGGCGATCCGGCCAATTTGCAGTGCCGGCAAATGTGCGGTAATAGAAAACATGGATAGTGTTGGAGGAGGATAGATCACAACTGTGGTGTTGGGGGCCACAGCCTTGTTGTTGGTAAGAATAGGAAATAGCTGTCAGCCTGCGACAATGCAAGCGCGACATCAGGGAGATTTTGACTCGAACAAATCCGGCTGCAATGTCGTGCGCGAGGGTCGCTTCTCCAGGTGCTCAATTTCGTCGATGAACTCGCCGACTGCTTGAAACTGGCGATAGACAGAAGCAAACCGCACGTAGGCCACGGGATCGATATCCTGCAATTTCTCCATCACCTTGAGTCCAACGTGTTTAGAAGGAATTTCACGACGTCCCTCGTTGGCCAGTTCTGTACAGATCTCCTTGGCTGCCGTCTCTAAGACTTCGATTGCCACGGGGCGCTTTTGGCAG
>JBNMNB010000175.1:0-17111 GCA_051270635.1 Verrucomicrobiales bacterium
CGGGAGCGTCTTGGTTGTTCATGCCTACTAACCATACGCATAGAATTAAAAGTACAAGTTATAATTTCAATAACATCCGCCTTCCGGTGCCCACCGCTTTCATTCACACCCCACGGGACACGGAGCCTTGCGTTCTGTCGGGAGATCGCGCAGCCTGCCCCGCAATGGCAGATGAATTCACACGACTATTTTCGGCGGCTCTGCATGGCGTTGATGCTATGCAGGTTGACATCGAAGTGAATGCAGCTGGCTCCGGCGATGCGAAGACTACAGTAACTATTGTCGGGCTGCCTGATGCTGCTGTTAAAGAAAGTAGTGAACGGGTATGGGCAGCAGTTAAGAACAGTGGCTTCAAACCGCCGCATGGGCGTATAACCATTAATTTGGCTCCAGGAGATTTGCGCAAGGAAGGGCCGAGCTTTGATCTGGCGATTGCTGTAGGATTGATTGCCGTAAGTAAGGATTTCGAAATACCAGAGGAGGCATTGCAAAAGTGTTTCATCACTGGTGAATTGGCGCTGGATGGCTCGGTGCGACCTGTGAGGGGAGTCCTTTCCCTGGCTCAAGAGGCGAAACGCTGCGGGCGTAAGGCAATTATGGTGCCCATTGAGAATGCAGACGAAGCTGCAGTAGTAGATGGCATCTTTGCCTACGGAGTATCGAGTTTGCGCGAGGTCGTTGATCTACTCAGCGGCAATGGAAATGTGAAACCCACTCAACTCGATCGTAAGGCATTCTTCGAGCAAAATCGCCAATACGACATCGACTTCAATGACGTCAAAGGACAAGTCAGCGTCAAGCGTGCCGTTGAGGTCGCTGTCGCAGGCGGGCACAACATTCTGATGATCGGTCCCCCTGGAACCGGAAAGTCGATGCTGGCCAAGCGGATTGCGACGATCATGCCTTTAATGACGGAAGGTCAGGCAATCGAGACCACGAAAATTCACAGTATCGCGGGGCTTCTCGATAGCAAAAGTGTTTTTCTAGCCACGCGTCCCTTCCGCTCACCCCATCACACAATTTCCGATGCGGGCCTGCTGGGTGGAAGTCATAACCCGCGTCCCGGCGAAGTGAGCCTGGCACATAACGGGATATTGTTTCTCGATGAGTTGCCGGAGTTCAGGCGCTCGACTCTGGAAGTAATGCGACAGCCACTTGAGGACGGAAAAGTGACGATCTCAAGGGCATCAGGAACGATGACATTTCCCGCAGACTTTATGCTGGTAGCAGCGATGAATCCGTGCCCGTGCGGCTACTTCGGTGATCCTAAAAGGGAATGTCGCTGTGGCTCGCAACAAGTCCTCAAATACCGTCAGCGCATCAGTGGCCCATTGCTCGATCGAATCGATATCCACGTTGAAGTCCCTATCGTCGACTACAAAGAACTTTCCGGTAAGGCGACCGGTGAACCATCGAAGGTCATTCGCTCTCGCGTTGAAAACGTGCGCGAAATGCAACTCGAACGATTCGGTTCAGACAGCAGCGAAACAGGCGCAGTGACCACCAATAGTGCGATGACGCCGCGTCTAATGAAGGCGCATTGTCAGCTGGATGCTGAGAGCGCAGGTCTGCTCGAACAAGCCATGAACGAACTCAATTTTTCCGCTCGCGCGCACGATCGTATTCTTAAAGTCGCCCGCACGCTTGCCGACCTCGCAGGTAGTGATACGATTCAATCCGACAATCTACTGGAGGCGATTCAATACCGTAGCCTTGACCGGACGCTATGGACGTAATCTCTGGCGAGGCAACCGGGGGGCTCAAAACGACTCATGGCTACTTCTTCAACAGGGCGAAGGCGCTCCCGGTCTTATCTTAGCGTGACACTGACAATCCCGATCCGTCAAACAGGAAGTCGGGGATGAATGTCCACTATTTATGTCACGTCTCTTTGTGGATTTCTTAGTTATTTCGCTCTTATTAACGGAGTTCTCGGACACTACGGGATCTTGGGCATCCTACCGCTCACTCTAGATCCGAGTGAAGATTCAGATGCTGCTGGACTGGGTGCCATTGCGGTAAGCGGCTGGAAAGTCATCACTACTTGTCTGAGCTGCTATCGATCGTTTCAATATCGAAGCTTCTCTCCAGTACCAGGGAAAACTTGTGAGGACTCTCCGGGCTGCCCAGCACAATTTGATTATCGCCTTCATGAAGCTCGGAGACCAGATGGCCAGTGCGAATACTGAGAACCTCGCCATTCACGATGGTTCCAAGAGTGCTGCCTCGATCGCGCAGTAGGAATCGTTCAAAGTGATGCTCGATGCTGCAATGGTTTTTGGACACGCTGTACGGAGCATGATCGACCACTTGCAGATCATTCGAAACAAAGGGTGCCATGGTGTCGGATACATGTCGTCCAATTAGAAAAGGGAAGTGTTCGATCTCCGCGTCTACCACGTGGTAATGGAAATCCGCATTCTCTTTGTAGTGGGATTTTAACTTCACGGCAAACGTAGGTAATGAGATGCCGTGATTGCCACTTTTATGGTGTGGCCCAGCGGCGAGAGCGCTCGCCATCAGCGATTCAACTGATCGGTGCGCCCTGTCCCCGTCATCACCCCCACCGCGCCGGTTGATCTCAGCTTGGAGCAGTGTATCCACTGTCCTCAGTCGTTCGTATAGCTTTTTCAGGTAGCGTCGCAACCGTTTCGGTTTCTCGATGATCGCGTGCTCGAACGTCTCTTCATCGACCACTTCGACCTTAGTAGGTTCTACTGCCCTTGCAGTGGCTGAGCGGGGGTTCTCATCAATCAGCCCCATTTCTCCGAAGAGGTCACCAGCTTTCAATTGCGCAATCAGTTTTTCGCCACTCTCAGTATGAACCGTGATTGCGACTCGGCCTGATGCAATCAAAAAGGCCTCGTGTGAATGTGCATCACCTTCGTGGAAAATTTCGTCGCCTGGATTGAAGTGCTTGGTTTGCATGGAGCGCCAGCGTAGCGCGAAACGGACACAGGGTCAATCCTGCCGCTGTAAGATCATCGCCAAACACACGGCAAATTTTTTTTCTCTGAGAGTGAGCGATTCAATCCGATAAGTTTTTTTTCATGAGTGATGTAACGCGATTTCTGGATGCTTGTTCCGAGGATCCTAAGGCTGCGGATGAGCTGTTGCCGCTGGTGAATCAGGAACTGCACCGATTGTCTGCGGCACGCAGGGCCAATGAATCGCCGGGCAAACGCTCCAAGCTACTGCCCTTTCACAGTGATCGTGGCAGCCAGTACGGCAGCATTGCATTTAGAAACTAACTAGCGCAAATCCGACAAAGCAGGTCACGCCGAGCCAATCCGTACGACAACGCTTGGGCGGAGTCTGAAATCGGAACCATCAAGAGGGAAATACTCCAGGGAGGCTGCTTTGAAAATGCAGAGGACGCCCGTTTCGAAATCTTCGAATACATCGAAAGCGAGCCTTCCCACTTCCAGCTCTTGTTAGATCGAAGCTCTGCCCCGCCTGCTTGACGCGCTCAACCTCAATGGAGCTGTCGTTACCATCGAGGTATGGCGAAAGTGTGACCAGAAAAATCCTGAGGATAGACGGGAGAGATGTAATTAAACGGGCAGAATCGACGCTTGCCGATTCCCATGAACTAGGATAGTCCAAACGCTAGATGAATAATCGAATCTGTTCCCTCTTCGCTGTCGCTGGGTTATTGATGAGCAGTGCTGATTTTGCTGCTGCCCAGTGGGTTGCCTACAACGATTGCGCGGACATCTCTCCCGAGGACAGTCCGGAAAATATAACATCATTCGGGCTCGGCAGGGGCTACCAGGGCGACGGCGAGACGGGCGAACTCGTGGATTTTGAATCGGGTGACGGCACGGGGATTGAAATCGCTTTCGCGGAAATTTTCTCCACAGGGAATACCGTGAACTGGGCGGGTGACGTCTCGGAAGTGGCTGACGGTTCTGACGCCGCAGCGACTTTTGGAGGCATCGTCGATCTCACCGGCAACTTGAGTTACAACGATGCGCCGGGCTGGCACGTTGATCTGACAGTCTCTGGTCTCGATCCTGAACGCACGTACAGTTTTGAGGGAACGGCAAATCGCGGTGGCGGTGACTCCTATGCGGACCGGGTAACGAACTGGAGCATCATCGGTGCAGACAGTGCCGTCTACGGGAGCACGCCTGGTTCGCACAAAGTGAATGACACGTCGGTCGAATTCAGCACCGGTGAGAACACGGTGGGTTACGTGGCGCGCTGGACCGGAATCCGTGCAGGAGACGACGGCGCGATTGTGATTCGCACCACGCATGGCGTGGGAGAAGAAGCGGGCGGTATGCCTGGAGCGCACGCATACAAAGGCTACGCAGGTGGTGCGTTTATCGTACGCGAGGAACCAGCAGCCGGTGGCTTCGCGTGGCGGGCGTTCAATGACAGTATCATCGCTGATCCGGAAGCCGTCAGTGAGAATGCCACGAACATCGGGCTTGGTCGCGGGTTCGATGGCGCTGGCGACAGTGGAGGATTGATCAACGTTGACACTGGCGAGGAAACTGGAGTGATGGTTGCGTTCGCTGAAACTTTCTCAGAGGGAAACACTATCAATACGGCGCGTGACGCTGCCGATTTTGATCCTGACACGGATGCCGGGGAAATTTTTGGAGGCATTGTCGATCTCACCGGCAACATGAGTTACAACGATGCACCGGGCTGGTATCTCGATCTCACGATTACCGGCCTTGATCCGGCGAAAACCTACACCTTTGCCGGTACCGCCAACCGCGCAGGCGGCGTATCCTACGCAGACCGCGTCACAAACTGGAGCATTCGCGATGCTGAGGCATATGTTTATGCCAGCTCTGCAGGCGCCCACAAAGTGAATGACGCCGCAGTCGAATTCAGCACCGGTGAAAACGGGGCTGGCTATGTGGCCCAGTGGACTGATATTGCACCCGGCGCTGATGGCATGATCACGATTCGCACGAGCCACGGAGTTGGCGAAGCCAATGGTGGCATTCCCGGTGCCCATGCCTACAAGGGCTACGGCGGCGGCGTGTTCATGCTCGGTGAGCAGTCAGGGGTGTCCGTGACGCCAGTAGACAGTGTCAGCTTTTTCCGACTCGCTCCCGCTCCTGATCTGGAGTCGGTGCATCCCAATGCGCCGATCGAAATCGTGCTGGAACATGACACCTCTACTGTCGATCCTGCGACGGTCGTATTGACCGTGAATGGAGCGATTGTGGTTCCTGAAGTGACCACCGGTGAAGACACTACCACCATCCGCTTTGTTCCTGCTGCGATCCTCGCGGCTAAGTCCACTGTGACAGTCTCACTCACTTTCAGTGATGCTTCAGAGGCGGCGAAGGTCTATTCGCGGGATTGGTCTTACAAAGTGATCGACTACACTGATACAGCCCTTTATGCGGCAATACCGGCTGCGATGGCACTGCCGGTTTCCACTTCCGGCCAGCGCGGGTTTGCCATTCGCGTGGCTGCTCCATCGTTCGATGATGGATTTTTTGTCGAAACACCTGATGACGTCGATGCTCTGTGGGACGAAACTTTTGACAACCTGGCGAACCTGACTACAGCCAACGATCTGGGGTTTCTAATCGAGTCCGGCACCATCAATTATCAGATCGATCTCGAACCGCGCGGGAACAAAGCCGGCGAGACAGCGTTTCCAGGTATTGACAGCAGCGGCGAACCCGGCGTTCCTTTTGGTATGGAGGTCAATGCCCTCCTGTTGCTGGAGCCCGGCTTTCATTTGTTCAACTTCACCGTGCCAAACGAATTCGAATGCTACATCGGCTCCGGCAACAGCGAGATGCTCCTGCCCCGAACCTACACCGAGTGCACCAACTGCGGTGGCGAGGACGGCCCGTGGTTCACGGGAGTCATGATCGAACAAAGGGGCCTCTATTCGTTTCGCATCGTCTATCCAAATCCCGGCACGGCTGGCAGTCTCGAGTGGCTTGAAGTCGCTCCAGATGGGCGACGTCACCTTATCAATGACAGCAACGCGGATGCCATTGCAGCGTTCGTCCCGCCCAGCGCCTTTCCGGCTGGAATACGCCTTCTAAAAATCTCCCGCACTGTCACGCTCATCCGGATCACCGTCGAAACTCCTGATCCGGCCGCACAGCACACTGTCGAAACGAGCACCACGCTGCTTCCGGACTCATGGACGGCCGCAACGCAGGACGGGACTGAAGAACTTGACGACACCATTCTTCGCATCGACGTGAGCATCCCTGCACCACTCGAGACCTATTTTCGAGTGCGGATCGGCGAGGATTAACGTGGGAAATTATTGGTAGGAACTTTGATTGTGGAAGGTGTGTTCATAGGTGGGCGGAGCTTAGGGAAAGAGTGCGTATGGTGCAAATAATCAGCCCAAGCGCTCAAGTGGCCTCTCGGTGGTCGTATGGTGTTGTTCAGTCTGTTGGTGACGATGCTTGCCGCGTGGCTTTTCCCGATGGCGGGCTGATGGTGCGAATCGAGCTTGGGACGGTCAAATCCATGGGACTGTCGCGAAATCCTACGCTCAGCTGCGAGCACAGATTAGGTGGAAGGCCGGTGGGGCGGCCAGCCCTTAGCGCTTGCCTTTTTTCCCACCGTCTTGCTTGGAACTCGAGCCGGATTCCTTCTTGCTCCCGTTTGACTCTTCTTTGGACTTTCCGGATTTCTTTTCCGCAGTGTTGGATTTCTTTGGCGATGGGGGTGACTTTGCCTCCGATCTCGGTGCTGCTTTTTTGTCCGGCTTTCCGGAGCTTCGCTTCGGTTGCTGTTTCGCTGGCTTTGCCTTGGGCTTCGCCTCCGACTTTGGTGTCGCTTTCTTGTCCGGCTTTCCGGGACTCCGCTTGGGTTCCTCTTTGGATTTTCTAGGCTGCTCTTTCGCTATCTTCGACGGCTCTTTCGATTTGGGCTCCGATTTCGAAGAACCCTCTTTTCTGCGTGGATCCGATCCCTTTGCGATTTGCTTGGGCTTTCCGGGTTGATTCTTGGGATCCAACCTCCCGGCCCGCTGCCTTTCGGGCGGCCGGCGGTCTCCTGCCAAGTCCTTGCCCGACTTTGCCGCGATGGGGGATTTGGGTCGCGATACCTTGGCCACTTTAAATCCTTTCGTCTCTTTGCCATCGGCTTTGCCCGGCCCTTGCGACTCCAGCTTGCGACGCTGATCGCGAGACCTTTCAACCTCCCTGCCACGTTGGACGATCTGCTTCCTCTCCTCCCCGGCGAGCTTGCGGAATTTCCGGGCGCCGTCTTGGTACCCGGCAAGTTGCCGGTAGGATGTTCCGACCTGGCGGTGCCGGAAATTGGCATCCGACGAGTCATACTTTATGCTTCTTTGAGCCATCCAGGTACGGGGAGGCCGTTCCGATTCGTGATCGCGGCGAAAACGGTACGATTCTTCCATGTGCTTGTTCCACTCCTTGTCCTTGCGATTGTACCAGCGGCGCTGGGCGTAAATCGGGTCATACCCACGATGCCTCGAATGAAACGAGTAGGGTGCAAAGTACCCCGCGCGTTCATACCTCTGGTCATAGTAGTCCCCGAAGTAGCAGTGCTGGTAGCGCGGCCGCAGGAAGAGATGCTCGCTGAAAACCGACGGATTGATCGCGATGGCCGGGGAATACCGGTAATCTCGCTGTCTGTAGACAGCTGGGTCAAAGTGAACCGGCGCAAAAAGCACCCCGCGTCTTAGGACGGGGTAGTCCCAATAGCCATCAACAAAAACATGGCCCCGGGGAGTCCAGACATAGTGGGCGGGCACCCAATTCCAGTCCGAACGGCCTTCTGCCCAATAGCCGGGCCGCCAGGCGTATCGCTCCTCGCGCCAGGTCCAGCAACCGGGTGTCCAGCCATGGTCCACGGAAGGAGCAGCCACGTTGGGCCCCACTTCCACGGTGGCCGGCGGCGGCGGCAGGTAGACAGTTTCCAGCTCCTCCGCATCGGACCAGTAGCCCGAAGTCCATTGGTTTCCTTCGGCGATCTGCGACCAGTAGCCCGCATTCCATTCGCGGCCTGGAGGCAGAGCCCGCCAAGTCCCGCTGATCCAGAGAAAGTCACTCCGTTCGTCATCCCAAGCCCAGTAGCCGGGAATCCAGGCGACGTCGTCGCCTTCCGGCCACTCGTCCGGCGGCAATTCTTCGATGAGGGCGGGTGGAGCCGTGTTTACCACGACGCCAGCTTGAGCATCGAAAGTGATGATCCCGGCAAACGCCTCGTGAACCGGTCCGCGCGTGAGCACCTCCACTCCTTGAACATCGCTGATCCCGGGTTGCTGGCCGTAGGAACTAGAAAGGGTGGAATGAATGGCGAGCCCGGCGAACAACGCGGCGGCGGCTCTGAGAGCTTTGGAGTGACGATCTGTGTTCATAGGAATACGCTAGTTCACGTTGGACGAATCGCTCTTCCACAATATTCATGGGAGAAGTGGCGATGCTTGGCCGGTTTTTTTCGCGTTCTTGCAGCATGGAACTGTGCCCTAAACGGGGTTCCCGTGCCGTTGCTCTCTAGACCCCGTGATCAGCATGACCCGATGACAGCGAAGCGGAAGGAGGTGCTTGGGCTTGTCGCTCTGAAAATAGCCAGACAAATGAGCCTCGCTACGGGTGGCACCGGCTCCCTCAAAGACCCGAATTCTGACGCCTCGGGAATAAGATCCATACCGTCTCTGGGACTCACCTTGCGTCGAGGCCGGTCTGATTTTCACGATACGTTCGGAATTTAGAACGCGGGCTTTTGCCCTGCGAGCTTTTGCCCTGCGAGCTTTTGCCCTGCGAGCTTTTGCTCATTTGGATCTCGTAACGCCCCAAAACGCAGACGCCGTTCGAATTTCTGATGATCAACGGTTTCCGTGGAGCGAAGGATGGTGAATTCAGTCGAGATCACTACTAGAATTCCCAAATTTGCGGTTTCAGTCGAAGCTGTTCGCCGAGCCATTGGTAGGCGGAGCGCATCGAGTCCTTAGTCGGCTGATGACCACTCGCGTGATCGATCATGCCCAAGCCGTGTTCGTTTCCGTAGAGCGCATAGACTGACCTTGCGGCATTCAAATACTGCCAGCTCTCCGGCTTGTCATACTGGCCAGCGACGAGGAGGAATGCTCGCGGCGCATGCAATGCCAGCAGCTGGTGATGGGCGAGAGAGAAATCCTCGGCGAGAATTTTGTTCCCTAGATACCACGGATCCTTCCAGTTGGTAAAATCCCAGCCAATACCGAAATCGGAAGCGATAGTTGCCTTGACCCGCGAATCCATGCAAGCGGTGTAGAACGCCATCTTGCCACCTAGCGAGTGCCCAATCAGCAGGATCCGCTCGGGGTCGACGGCCGGCTGCTGTAGAACGAGATCGATGCCCCGACGCGTGTCGTGGACGAGCTTGCCCATGCCAGTCCACTTTGGGTGATCCTTCGCGAGTTTCTCAGCTGCGAGACGCCACCAATTTAAGCCCTCGGTGTTCGCCGGCTCGGGCACCATGTTAAACGGGAACGCTTCGGTGCAAACCACGACGTAGCCCTGTTGGACGAGATGCCAGCCGAACTGCGTCGTGAGATTTGTAGTGATGCGCTTACGTTTTTCCAGATCGAATCCTGCCATCGCGTCGGGATGATAGAACGGTACTACCGCGCCAGGTCGCGGCGACAGTGCACGTTTCTTCGGTTCCATTATGAGCACCAACTGTTTCGTATCCGGTCCAGTCGGCTGTCTTAACAAGGTGCCGCGAAATTTGGGCTGCTCGAAGGTCTCGATCAGCTCAGGCGTCTTGTCGTAATCGTCGATGAACGAGGGCGTCCCGAGTAACTGTTGCCATTGTTTGTGCGCCTTGATGCGTTGATTGTCCCAGTTTTCAATCGTGAGTTCGCTAGTGATCAGTGGCGCGAGTTTCTGTTGTTCGCCCAAATTTGCGTACGCAGGTTTGCTCAATCGCTGAGAGTTGGATGGTTCATCCGCTTGAGCCACGACTGAAAATGCGAGGAGCAGTGGGATCAGTTTCCGGTCAATTTTTCTCACAAGAAAGAGAGTGGCAGAGCCCTCGCTGTTTGCAAAGCGTCATTGTTGACTCCCTGTCACTGGGTACATACGCTCGCAGGATGATACCCTGGCGACTCGCACTTGTTCTTTCGCTTATTCAGCCGCTCGCCTTCTCCGCACCCGATGGCAAGTTCCACCCGCTTGTTCCGGGTATTTCCGCCGCGCCACTGCCGGTCAAGCTGCCGAACTGCAACAACCTGCTCTACCGGCACGACGGCAAGCTCATCGCACTCGGTTACGCGGGGGATGTCTACCTGTTGACCGATTCCGATGGCGATGGCTCGGAAGATAAGGTTGAGCTGTTCTGGGAGAATAATGGCCGGATCGTAGGCCAGATCGGCATGGATCTGGCGCCAAAGGGGAGCCCACACGGCAACGCGGTTTTCCTCGCCGCGAAGGGAAAGATCGTGATGCTGGCTGATAAAGATGGCGACGACCGCGCAGAGGTAATGCAGACGCTGGCGGAAGGATGGCCGCCAGCGCGTGCCGGAGTGGACGTCACCGGGCTGACACTTGACCCGCGCGATGGGTCGATCTGGTTCGGACTCGGAGTGCGGCTTTACAATGATGCTTACGAAATTGAGGAAACCGGTGTCGCTCAGAACGATTTGGGCGGCGAGCGCGGCGCGATCTATCGCATCACTCCCGATTTCAATTCGCGGGAGAAAATCTGCACAGGAATCCGTTGGCCAATCGCGTTGCGCTTCAACCGCCACGGCGACCTGTTCTGCACCGACCAGGAGGGCGCAACCTGGCTGCCGAACGGCAACCCTTTCGACGAGCTGTTGCAGATCCAAAAGGGCCGACACTACGGTTTCCCGCCACGCCATCCCAAGCACCTGCCGAACGTCATCGACGAGCCGAGCGTCTACGACTATGGTCCGCAGCATCAATCGACTTGCGGCATGAATTTCAATGACCCGGTCAATGGCGGTGTGACCTTTGGGCCGTCGTGGTGGAGCGGCGACGCATTTGTCGCGGGCGAGTCGCGTGGGAAGATTTTCCGTACGAAGCTGGTGAAAACTGATGTCGGCTACGTCGCACATAACGAGACGATCGCGCGTCTCGGGATGATGATCATCGACCAATGCGTCAGCCCCGATGGTGAGTTGCGGTTCTGCACCCACTCGGGCGACCCAGATTGGGGCACGGGGCCAAAAGGCAAAGGTCAAATCTGGCGCGTGCGTTATGACGACAGCGCTCCGCAACCAGTCATTGCCTGGCGCCATACAGCCGACGAGGTACGGATTGCCTTTGACCGGCCGGTCTCGGAAAACTGGAATGTGGATGGCGCCACCATCGAAGCCAGCCCGAACGCGCGTTCGGGAGATCGCTTTGAAACTATGCGCCCGCCATACGAGGTGGTGAGACGCCAGATATCCAATGGCCGACAAACGGTAAACGTGGTAGGGGGCGCAAAATTGGCCAATCAACCGACGCAGGTATCACTGAAGCTGGACGAAATGCCTGAGGCGACGTGGCTGAGTCTCGAGCTTCCCGGCGGCTACTCACTGCAGGCAAATACGTCGGGCGTGGTCGCCGAATGGAAGGCCGACAGCGGTGGTGATTGGTCTGCATGGGTGCCGCATGTCGATCTCGACGTTGCCCGTACCCTCACCATGCCGAGCGCCGGCCACCAGAAATTCGCGAGACAAACCGGGGTTGGAACACTGACACTGCGCACCCAACTCAACCTGTGGCAAATGCTGCGACCGGCGGTGCAGAAGGACGCGCAACTCGATTACGATTATGCGCCGGAGATTGTGACGGTGACATTTGCGTCAGCGAGCTCGCCGTTTGAAGTTATCGCAGATGGGAAGCACCACGAATCTGCGCGCGGTCACGTGACGCACGATGTTTCCCTGACACTCACCCCTGAAGACGGACGCTGGCTGCCGCTCGAAATCAAGCTCAAGCATCAGGGCAAGGCGCCTCCTACGTTCACCGCATTCTGGTCGACCAGCGAAGACCGCACGCCCCGCGCATTGCAGACTAGTCGGTTCCTCATGCCCTGGGCAATACCCGGCACAGCCACCGGGCAGCACGTTCCGTCCCGCCCAGAGATCCGCGGTGGCAATTGGGCGCTGGGCAAGGCTCTCTTTTTTGGCAATAAGGCGCTGTGTTCGACCTGCCACCAGCGCGATGGCGCTGGAACGCACATTGGCCCGGATCTCTCTACCCTCCCACATCGCGATTACGCCTCGGTGCTCCACGACCTCCGCGACCCGTCTGCCTCAATCAACCCAGACTATCCGACACAGGAGATCGAAATGGCCAACGGCGAAAAGTATATTGGTGTCCCTGTGGAGCAGCCCGATGGGAGCGTGCGCATTGGGATCGGTCCGGGCGCATCGATGACTGTGAAGAAAACGCAGATCATCGCTGCGAAGCCGGTCGCCACATCGTTGATGCCCACCGGGCTTGATCAAACCCTAAACGCTGTCGAACTGCGTGATCTCATGACCTTCCTACTCACAGCCCCGCCTGTGATGCGTGACTACGCTTCACTGCCCCGCGATGAAATTGACCACGCCCCGCACCCGCGAATACGGGCGGAACTCGACGCTGTTCTCGCAGGTGCTCCTGAGCCTCCACTAGCGATCAATCCGATCCGAGTAACGCTGGTAGCGGGACAGAAAGATCACGGCTTCGGCGAACACGACTACCCACGTTGGCAGCAGGTGTGGAGCCGGTTGCTCTCGCTGGCTGAAGATCTCGAGGTTTCCACCGCATGGCAATGGCCATCACCGCGCCAGTGGGAAAATTCTGACGTGCTCGTGTTCTTTAAACGCGGCAATTGGGATGCCCAACGTTCACAGCAACTGCAGAGATACATCGACGCTGGCGGCGGGGCGGTGTTCATCCACTGGGCATGCGAAGCTGGCGACCACGCGAATTCGCTCGCCAATGTCATCGGCCTCGCGTCAAACTCTCGACTTACGAAGTACCGCCACGGCCTCATCGATCTAACATTCGATGGCAAGACACCGCATCCAATCACCAGAGGCTTCGAAACCGTGCGGTTCCACGACGAGAGTTACTGGGCGCTGGTCGGTGATCCCAACCGACAGCTGACACTCGCGACGGCCGAGGAAGCGGGTAGAGCACACCCTCTGTTCTGGGTGCGCGAATCCAAAACGGATGCGGACGAGCGTGGCCGGCTCTTCGTCTCGATTCCCGGTCACTACTCGTGGACGTTCGACGATCCACTATTCCGCGTTCTGCTCCTCCGAGGCATTGCCTGGACTGCGCACGAGCCCGTGGACCGGTTTAACAACCTGATCGAAGCAGGAGTCGATGTGAAGTAGGGGGAACGCGTATGGTCAAAATACTCCGCCGAACCCGTAAACATTGGAGTTTCCGGGCAAGATGGCGGGCCCAGACCTCGGCCTCAGCCCAACCTCACGAGAGCTGTCTTCTGGCCTCTCCCTTGGCCTTCCTTGTACTTCCCGGTTCTATGAGGGGGGGCGGTACCGCTCACGACTGAAGCGCAACTCCTTGAACACAGACGGCCTTACGCAATTCATGCTTTCGGCTGCATAGTCGAGCACCGTGCCCGTGCGGCTACTTCGGTGATCCCAAAAGGGAATGCCGCTGTGGCTCGCAACAAGTCCTCAAATATCGCCAGCGCATCGGTGGCCATTGCTCGACCGAATCGATATTCATTTCGAGGTGCCGATCGTCGACCACAAAGAACTTTCCGGTAAGGCGACGGGTGAACCATCGGAGGCCATTCGCTTCCGCGTTGAAAACGTGCGCGAAATGCAACTCGAACGATTCGTTTCAGACGGCAACGAAACAGGCGCAGTGACCACCAATATTACGATGACGCCGCGTCTAATGAAGGCGCATTGTCAGCTGGATGCCGAGAGCGCAGGTCTGCTCGAATAAGCCATGAACGAACTCAATTTTTCCGCCCGCGCGGACGATCTATTCCTTAAAGTCGCCCGCCCGCTTGCCGATTTGGGCGGCACCAGTCGATCCAATCTGAGAATCTACTGGAGTCCATTCAGTATCGAAGTCTTGATCGCACGTTATGGACGTAGAGTGTTTTTTGCGGAGCACCTTGGCAAACATCGCCTGTATCGCGTGGCCACTTCAGGTGCCCTGAAACGGATCTTCACCCTCGCTCGAAGAAGAGCGTGAACTCGTGACGGTTGTTGGTCAGGTGAGTTTTTGCGAACAGGCTGAGCCCCGCGCGTCCAGCGGATTCGACGATTTGATCGAAGAGGGCGCAGGGATCGTGAACGGTTTCTACTTTCGGAAGTTTGAGCGTGAACACGACGAGTCCGCCCTTCTTGAGAAACCGTGACAAGCGCATGACGTGGTAGATGGATTCTTCCGGTGGGCCATTCATGTCTGACAACAGCGCGTCGTAAGTTTCGCCTTTTCTAGGGCTGAATGTTACGACGTCCGATTGCAGGAAGGTAAGCCCGGGGCGATTGTTGAGGCGTTTGTCCAATGGCGCACGGTCGATGGCGGTGACGTGTTGTTCACGGGCGAGCAGCTCGCCAGTCATACCACCCGGACAAGCGCCCAGCTCCAACCAATGGCTCCCAGCCGGCAGCGGTGGTCGATGCATCAGCAGGTAGTGTAACGCTTCCGCAATTTTCGCACCGGCTCGGCTGATTGAATCCGGCCCATCCTTGTCGATGAACTTGCTTCCACCCGCATACAATCCGTTCGAGCGCCGTGGGCTCTGCATTCCGCAGAACAGCCCTTCTTTCCCCAGCAGGCAGAATAATGTTTCTTTTTTCGGGTGCTGTTCCTCCACCTTGGCGGCGGTTAGATTGGGAAAAAGCTGCAGCGTTCTGCCGCGCAGGTTCGACGCCAGCGTCTTGAAATACTTGTCCGGCGATCCAGGATTCAGCTGACTGATAAAGAGCCCCTGTGGATTTCGATCGGCAAATTTTTGCTGTAAGGTTTGCGCCGCCTTTTCGATGAAGCGCTCCATCTTCCGCGGATTGCACGGCCATGTGTGATCCATCGGCAGGTTCCATCGCGCAAACTTCGCGGCATTCGATTGATGAACGCTCTTGGGAAACGACGTCTTGATCAGGTAATATTCCTGGCCGAGCCGCGTCGTCGATTCGGCTCCGAATTGCTCCAGCACCTTGTCAGCGATCCCCTCGAATACCTCAGGAATCCGCACCAGCCACGGTCGAACGGGTGATGGTGGAGAATATTCTGGATCGTCTGGCATTGTCCCATGACTCACCCCTGATGCGACGGTTCGCAACGCTATTTTGATCGAATCGGTTGCAGGAATGAATAGGTCAGGGGATGTCGTCCGCGAATCGAGGCTTGGCGGGTAATCCTGAACCACTACCGCAGAGCGGCTTGATCGTCGTTCGAATTTTGGGGCACTACGGGGCTTCGTATTGGCATTTCCTGCGCTGGGCCATAGCATGCACCCTCTACCTCATGCCTGCCCCCACATCGCTCCCCATCTGGAAGATCCACGCTGACATCTTGCGCATTCTGCAAGCTGGCAATCGCCTGGTGCTCGTCGCCCCCACAGGCTCGGGCAAGACCACGCAGGTGCCGCAGATGCTGCTCGATGCGGGGATCGTGGGCGACAAGATGATCGTGGTGTTGCAACCGCGTCGTGTCGCCGCCCGTACTGTGGCCACACGAGTTGCTTCGGAGCGTGAGGGCAAACTCGGCGCTGAGGTCGGCTATCAGATCCGCTTCGACGATCACACCAGCCCCGGCACACGGATCGCCTTTGTCACCGAAGGCATCTTGCTACGCTGGCTCCAGGATGATCGCTCGCTGGCCAACATCGGTGCCGTCGTTTTTGATGAGTTCCACGAGCGCAACTTACTCAGCGATGTCGCGCTGGCTTTGGTCAAACATTTGCAACAGTCCGAGCGCCCCGATCTGGTTATGTTAGTAATGTCGGCCACGCTCGATGCCGAACCCGTCGCTGCGTATTTGGACTCGTGCCCGATCCTGATTTCCGAAGGGCAAAGCTATCCCGTGGAGGTGGACTACCTTCGTCTCTCCGACCAGCGCCCCATCACTGCCCAAGCTGCTGAGGCGGTCGAGCGCATCATCAATGACAATGCCCCCGGCGACATCCTCGTCTTCATGCCCGGGCGCGGCGAAATCAACGGCACCCTGGATGCGTTGCGAGGCCTGAGAACGCAGGAGCGTGTGGCCTGCATCCCCTTGCACGGCGCACTTGAACCGCAGGAGCAAGACCGCGCCTTCGCCAAGAACAAACTGCGCAAAGTCATTGTCGCCACCAACGTCGCCGAGACCAGCATCACCATCGACGGCATCCGGCACGTTGTGGACAGCGGTACGGCCCGGGTGGCTCGCTACGACGCCGAGCGCGGCATCGGCACGCTCTCGTTAGAACCGATCAGCCGGGCCAGTGCCGACCAACGCAAAGGCCGCGCCGGCCGCACGGCAGCCGGCACCTGTCATCGCCTGTGGACCGAGGGCGGCCAAATGAACCGCGAGGAACGCAACACGCCGGAGATCCAGCGCAGCGATCTCGCCGAGGTCGTGCTGTTGCTGCACTCGCTCGGCATCCGCGAAGCCGCCACCTTTGACTGGCTGGACAAACCCGATGCGCAGGCAGTCGAACGCGCCGAGCTCCTGCTCACCATGCTCGGGGCATTACTCGATGCGGACCTCACCCCCATCGGTCGCCAGATGCTGCGCCTCCCAATGCACCCGCGCTACTCGCGCATGTTGATCGAGGCCAGCCAGCGCGGATGCGTGCCCGATGCCGCCCTGTGTGCCGCCCTGGTCAGTGGTCGCGATTTGCTCACACGTCTGGATCGCGATGATGCCAAATCCGCAAGCACCCGCGAGATGTTCGAGGACAGCGAGGAGTCCGATTTCATCACTCTGATGCGTGCCTACGATTTCGCAAAATCGAACCGCTTTAACTTTGATAGCTGTCGCAGCCACGGCATCAACGCCCAAGTCGCCCGCCAGGTGGATGAGACCTACAAACAGATCTTGCACGCCGCCCACCAGCAGCGCCTCTACGACCGCGATGCCCCACCCGCCAGCCCGGCAAAAAACGACCAAGCCCTCCTGCGTAGCCTCATGGCCGGCTTCGTTGATCAACTCGCCAAACGGCGTGAGCCCGGCAAGTCCGGC
>JBNMNB010000176.1:0-17085 GCA_051270635.1 Verrucomicrobiales bacterium
CACCCAGGCCACCCAGGCCACCCAGGCCATTGGGTCAGAACACTGAGGTCGACAAGCACACGGGTTTTGTGTTTGATTACCCTCGAATCCGAAATATGAAATTTTCTATCGCTGCTTTCCTCTCCACCCTTCTGGTGGCCACGTCATCGTTTGCTCAGCAGACTGAAATCATCCGCAATTGGCCCACGTATCCTGAAGGAACGTCGCTTGGCAGCCTGCACGGCGACATGGCGGCTGACAGTCAGGGCAATGTCTACGTGGCCACCGGCGGAACGATCCAGGTTATTGGCGCCGATGGCGTTTTCAAACACGATCTTGGCAAGGACTGGGGCGGCGTTCATGGAATGAAACTGCGAAAGGAAGGCGGCGAGGAATTCTTGTTTACGGCGCAGACCGGGCGGAAAACGGTGTCCAAGCTCAAGCTCGATGGCACGGTCATATGGAAAATCATTGGCCATCCAGCGATCGAAGGGATGTATGAGCACATCTCAAAGTACAACCCGACGGACGTCGATGTTGCTCCGGATGGAACCGTTTATATAGTGGACGGCTACGGACAGTCGCTCGTTCATGTCTACGACAAGGAACAGAAATATGTGAAAACTTTTGGCGGCAAAGGCAAGGAGAACGGAAAGTTCGATGTTTGTCATAACATTCTCGTTGACACTCGCAGCGACGAATTGACACTGCTGATCAGCGACCGGCAAAACAATCGACTGCAATTGCATGGCATGGACGGGACATTCATCAAAACGATCGACGCCGAACTCCGCCAACCCTGCGCGGCAGACCTGTATGGAAGCTTGCTCGCGGTCGGAGAGTTAGGCGGCCGACTCTCACTTTACGACAAAAATAACAATCTGGTTGCACGCCTCGGAGATGAGCCGAAAGATCGGAAGAAGGGCCATGGCACGCCACCTGAAGACTGGATCAATGGTGCGTTAATCGGAGTTCACGGCTGCACCTTTGATTCAAAAGGTGACTTGTATGCCCAGGAGTATTCCAAATTTGGCCGGGTGGTGAAGTATCGCATCAAGTCGCTGATCGAGAACTATGCTGAGTTGCCAGCGACCTCTGGCAACTGGGTTTTCGACGTCGTCGAGAATTGGCCTGTTTATCCTGAAGGCGTATCTCTTGGCAGCCTGCACGGCGACATGGCGGCTGACAGCAACGGAAATGTTTACATTGCTACCGGCGGAACAATCCAGGTCATTAGAGCCAACGGTTCCTACAAAGGCGATCTCGGCAAGGCATGGGGCGGCGTGCATGGCATGAAGGTGCGCAGGCAGGGCGGTGAGGAGTTCCTGTTCACGGCACAGAATGGACGCAAAGCCGTGTCCAAGTTGAAACTGGATGGCACCGTCATCTGGAAGATCCTCGGCCCGCCTGAAGTCGTTGGCATGTATGAGCACATTTCAAAATACAACCCGACTGACGTCGATATCGCACCCGACGGCACGATCTACGTCGTTGATGGCTACGGAAAATCACTGGTTCACGTCTATGATAAGGATCAGCAGTATGTGAAAACCTTTGGCGGTAAGGGCACTGAGGACGGCAAATTCAATGTTTGTCACAACATCCTCGTTGATACGCGTGGCGATCAACCCACGCTTTTGATCAGTGATCGAGAGAACAACCGCTTAACCGAGTATGCGATGGACGGGACGTTTTTGAAGACCATTGACACTGAACTTCGCCAACCCTGTGCCGCAGACATTTATGCCGGCCTGCTCGCAGTCGGCGAACTGGGCGGCAGACTCTCGCTCTATGATCGGAACAACAAGCTGGTCGCTCGCATCGGAGATGATCCGAGAGGCCGCGCCAAAGGTAATGGAGCGCCACCCAAAGGATGGCATCTGGGAGCGCTCGTAGCCGTGCACGGCTGCACCTTTGATTCCAACGGCGATCTCTATGCCCAGGAATGGAACAAATTCGGGCGAATGGTGAAGTATCGTATCAACTGGTAACTCCATTCAGGGATCAAGCGGGAGTTCCAAGCACTCCCGTATTTGTATCGACATCTAACACTTAGGCAGAGCAGAATGGGCGTGGCGAATCGGAATATGCGTGCTCAAATGAGAACTTTTACAATGCTGGCAGTTTGCGGTGTCAGCGGAGCTGTGGTCGGACACTTCGTCAAGAATGATTCCACAGTACACGCGGAACCTACAAGAAACTCATTGGCGACAGATTCGAGTCCGGGTGACGCGATCGATACTGCGGGTGTGTGGGCGATCTTTACTGCGATCGAGGCTGCTGATGACGACGATACGGCGCTCGCTCAACTCGCCGAGAATGCCCAAAGCCAACTCGATCGCCGAATCGTGATCTCAAGATGGGTAAGAGTAAACCCATCAGCAGCGCTGGCCTGGGGCCGATCTAAACCCGGCTTGGAAGCAGCGCATCTAGTATTCGAGGAATGGGCTAAGACAGATCCTTACACTGCCATCAATACTGCCCGTGAAGATACGTCGCCACAGTCCAGTCAATTCGCCCGCCGCATTCTCAACACTCTCGCCAACGCCCACCCCGCAGCATTCTTTCACGCCGTTGAATCTCTCAAAAAAGCCAACCCTTTGCCTGCCGCTTGGGACTTCGCCTTTGCTGGACTCTTTTCAGGGAATTCAGAGGATGCTCTTCAAGCGTTTCGTCAGCTCAGCCAGCAGAATCAGAATGCCAGTTCCAAGGCGTTCGGACGACAATGGGCAAAGTTCGACCCACGGGCAGCACTCGCCTGGTCGGAGAATATGAAGAGTGGTAGCGATACTCGCTCCGGAGTGCTGGAAGGCCTTGCCGTCACAGATCCGATGACGGCCGTTCGCCTGTCGAAAAGCAGGATGGACGGCGAACTCAGAACTGCTATTTTCGAAGGTTTCTCGACTTGGAGCCCGGAGCAAGTAATGGATGCCTGCATTCAGTTTGAGGCAGACGGAGAGAGCGATTCGTTCGGGACGATGTCCGGCGCTGTCCAGCGCGTCCTGCATCGAGCGTTGACGAATAGTCCGGATCAGGCATTTCGACTAATCGAGCGCATCCCGGAGCCCAATCTGCGCAAAGAAATCATCACGCATTTCACTGAAAGGAGTAACTTGAACGATATGAGTTCCGTCATGCCATGGCTGGAGACGCAGGCGTTGCCCGAGAACACACTCGTCCGTCTCGGCGCGTCAATGGCAGCCAAACTCTTCTATCCAGACACGAACTCGGCAACGAAACCCGATCCAGCGGCGCTTGCGTCACGCCTTGGTGACGGCCCGCTCAAGGATGCGCTTCAAGACGCCATCAATGCTGACCTCGCCGTCCTCTCAGGAGACTACGCGACCTTCGCCGCATGGGTGGAGACTCTCAACTCAGAAGGCGAGGAGATTGCGTCCGCTCACATCTGGCGATTGAAGGATGAATCGATCGAGAGTGCCGTAACTCTTGAAGCGTTTGTTGGAGGTGCGTTTGTTGGAGATGGCCCTGAGTTTTTGTCGGAATGGTTCCGTCGTGATCCCCTGGCTGCGCAAAGGTGGGCGGAGAATCTTCCTGCCGGGATAAAGAACAGCAAGGCTCCGATCATTAAGATTGCGGAGTTGCTTGCTGCGTATGATCCAGCCAAAGCCGCTACCTGGGCCACGGGCTTGAGTGGCACCGCACGGACTGCGGCAATGGCTGAGGTCGCCAACGACTGGACACGCCAGGATCCTTCCGCAGCGGTCGAATGGGCTACGAACATCGATGATCTCGATCTTCAGGCCCGTGCGTGCGGGAGTATCGCGCATGCTTGGATCGATGATGATCCGTATTCCGCAACAGAATGGCTTGCATCACTGGAGCGCGGCGAATTGCGCGACCGCACCATCCTTGGAATGGCGGCGAGCGAGAGGCTCTCGTCAGAGATGGAATTGTCGACCCGCACTGCTATAAAATGGCTCGCGGATGTCGATCAACCGGAGCTCCGACGATCTGCGCTCACACGGCTAGTTGGCGAAGATCAATTGTTGTATTCACCTGAAGAACGGCCTGCTACGGAAGTGCTGCTTCACTCGGTTGGCGTTTCCGATGAAGACATCGAAGCCATTTATTCTGAGGCCAGGCAAAAAAAGGCCGCTGAGTCTTCCAACGCTGAACCTGCTTCTGATTCCGACGATCCTTTTGGATAGTGCAATGCGACCTCCCTTTATACAAGCAGCCCTCGGCGCTCTAGCCTTCCTGATTGGATTGGTGGTTAGCATGTCGATGTCCCGAGGTGTAAAAACAGTTCCACAAGGAATTGCGAGAAGTGACACGAAGGCAAAGGATGCAACACTGCAAGTTCCGACGACAATCTCCGGCAAGCCTAAGCACCACACGTTCGATGCAGCGCTTTCAGAACCTGATACTTTCGAAAAAGTGTTTTCCCTGAACACGCTTTTGGCATCGGCCAACATAGCGGATTTTCCAAAAATCTGGCATCAGATTGAAGCGGATGCGATCGCTAACGAGTTGCTGGTCGGAATCTGGCTGGAACGTGATCTGCCGGGCTTAGCCCGTCAGCTTGCACAACTTCCACTCACACACATATTTTATGTCATCAGCAGAGTGAGCAACACCACTCCTGAAGGACGGTTGCCCAGAGCCATCCGAGATTCGCTGATGTCTCTTTCGCTGAGGGCGTCTACCGAGAACGAGCAACTGATTTTTCTCCGGAATCTCCACACCATTGATCCAGCACTCGCAGAGTCTGTCGCCGACAATAGTTCGCCGAAACTCAAACGCGAAGTCGATTCGATGAGTCGCTGGAAAAGTTTCAACAAGCTGATAAAATCCGATCCTCGCAAGATCGCTGGGCCGCAGAAGACCCACAAGCCGCAGAGGAATGGGCCCGTAGCCTGAATGACGAAGCCGTGTTAAACTCAATTCTCAAGCGCATCAAATTACTGCCGCCAGATCCGTTTGCGGAATCTTTACTCCCTTTCTGAAGCCCCTACGGATCCATCCGTCCCTGTCCCACGCTGAGCGGCCTCCTCATCCATGCGCAGGAGGCCAATGGGATCGTCGCCGACGAGCTCAAGGCGTTCGATCATCTCGCGCACCGTTTTCTCTTCTTCTACTTGTTCGGTTAGAAACCAATTGAGGAAATTCTTGGTCTCGTGGTCGCGGGCATCTTCCGCAGCATTGTATATCTCATGAATTTGAGCAGTGACGCGTTGTTCTTGAGCGAGGCTCACCTTAAAAACATCCAGAGGAGATTCAAATTCGGTTTGAGGCTTCTCGATCTCCTCAAGGTCTACCCGTCCGTCGCGATCGTGAATGTAGTGATAAAACTTCATCGCATGCGCCGTCTCTTCGTGGCTCTGTGCTGTCATCCATGCGGTGAATCCTCGAAAGGCAGTACTTTCCAACCATGCAGACATGGCAAGATATGCGTAGGACGAGAACATTTCGTTGTTTACCTGCTTCTTGAGCAACTCTTCGACGTTTGGAGCTAATTTCATCGCGTCACTAGTAGCCCGATTTAGGGGAGTCGAAAAGCACAGAGTGTCAAAGCTGTGCATTCGACCGCGATCATCATTTTTTTCTGCCTCCTCGTCTGCGGAGTGGATCGCTACACCACCCATCGGTGACGCTCCTGAGCAAATTTGGCTACTTTTCCAGTCTTTGGTTCTTTCCTTCAGCTCGTTGCCAGGTGCCTCGCTTTGAAACCGCTTCAGAGCAAGCTCATCCTTCTTCCGAATCTCTAAGATTTCACCGAGTATGCATTCACGTTTTGCCGCTTCAGGAGTTGGTTCGCCGCATCATCTCCGAGAAAGAGTTCATTATCGCCGTCGAAGGTCAGCTGGCGATTGCCAACGCGATGCGAAATATTGCCGATGTGCATCACTGTGTGGCTCTGCTGGGCGAGGGAGACATCTGCGTTAGGAGCTTTTCGTGTCTTGATGCAATCGATGAAGTTTTCCTGGTGCTGAGGATCAGGGTGACGGCCATATTCTTGAGCTACGACATCGCCTCCGCTGGTAAACACCTGCCAGCCACCGCCGTGACGACCGAGCATCATCATGTCCTTTGAGCCGTAGAATTCAATTCGAGTGGCACATTGGGGCCAGTTTGGGAATCGATCACCGCCGCGGATTGCACCGTCGATTTTGCTCATGGCATTGGCGTAGTGCGTGAGTTCAAACGTCATCACGAAGTTCTCAAACTCATAGTGAATGATCTCGACGTCTGGGACTTCGCTATCATCGTCCGCATGGTGCATGCGGCCACCGACTGTCGATACGGTTTTTGGTGGAGCGGGATTGTTCATTACCATCAGGGCCAGGTCGAGCTGGTGAATGCCACAATCGGCGAGATCACCTCCCGAAAAATTCCAGAACTGATGCCAGCCGCCGTTGAAGATCTGTGAATGGTAGGCCCGCTGTTCGGCTGGGCCCAGCCATGCATTCCAATCGAACCCTGCAGGTGCCACACCAGAATCACCCAACTCAAAGCGTCCGCCGCCTTTCAAGTTGAAAACTTTGACCAGCCGCACGTCGCCCAGCTTGCCCGATTGCAGATACTCTTTTGCCGCAAGGTTGTAGGGTGCACTGCGATTCTGCGTTCCCACCTGAACGATACGGTTGTGTTGCCGCGAGATCTCGACCAGCCGCCGTCCTTCCCAGACATTGTGGCAAAACGGCTTTTCAACATAGACGTCTTTGTCCGCCTGACAGGCTAGAATGGCCGCTGCCGAATGCCAGTGATCGGGTGTTGCCACGACGACAGCATCCACGTCCTTGCTGTCGAAGACATCCTGCATGCTCTTGGTCTGCACCGGGACGCGGCCTCCCTGACTGTCTGCCAGGCCATTCGCCGTTCGCGCAGATCGGCTGGAGTTCAGATCGCACACAGTTGTCACGACCACATCATCACGCCCTGCGAAACCAGTGGTAACGCCTGAGCCACGTCCTCCGCAACCGATCAGTGCCAGTCGCACGCGCTCATTCGATCCTGGAACTTGGCTGTATGATGTTCTTGTGAGAGCGGATGCCCCTGCGTAGAGGCCGATATTGCGTGCGAATTTGCGTCGGGAGAGGGGGGGCATCCGTGGAGACTACGAAGATCCCCACCCAATTGTCAGCTGAAATCACCCCATCTAGGCGATCCAATCGTTGATCACGTTTCCGGCGACATCGGTGAGTCGAAAATCGCGCCCCTGGAATCGATAGGTAAGCTTGAGGTGATCGAGTCCGAACTGGCGCAGCAGAGTGGCATGAAGATCATTGATGTGTACCGGGTTCTCTTCGATGCCCCAGCCGATCTCATCGGTCTTTCCGTAGGTCATGCCACCTTTGAGTCCACCGCCCGCCATAAGCATGGTGTAGGCAGTTGGATGGTGATCACGACCGGTGTTGGAGTCGCGTCCGGGGCGATTCTCGCCGAGTGGCGTGCGTCCAAACTCGGCACCCCAGACGACCATCGTCGAGTCCAGCATGCCGCGTGATTTGAGATCGTTGATCAAGGCAGCGATCGGCTGGTCGACGGCACCCGCATTGTAGCCATGGTTCTTGTCGAGCTCCGAGTGCTGATCCCAGCTGGCGTGAACGATGTTGATGAAGCGCACCCCACGCTCGACCATGCGGCGGGCCAGCAGGCAATTGCGCGCAAAGGTGTCGTAGGTCTGCAAGCCCGGCAGCGTCCCGCGAAAGTTGTCTCCTTTGGGTTCGGCGCGACCCACACCGTAGGCATCGAGTGTTCTCTGCGACTCGCCTGACAAATCAACCAGTTCCGGGGCGGCGCTCTGCATCCGGTTCGCCAATTCGTAGTTGGCAATGCGGCTGGCAATTTCTGGATCGTGCACTTCCTGGTAGCGCCGTCGGTTGAGATCGCGAATGGTATCGAGCCCGGCCCGCTGCAGGTGCGGAGGCAAACCATCAGGATTTTTCAAATTGAGCACCGGCTCCCCGGTATTGCGGAACAGGACACCCGCATACTTCGATGGCAAAAAGCCAGACTGCCACAATGTTGCCCCGCCCGATGAGCCGCGACCGGCGGTGAGCACAACGTAACCTGGAAGATTTTCAGAAGCAGATCCGAGGCCGTAGTTGACCCATGATCCCATCGTCGGCATGCCAAAGCGGGACACGCCGCATTGCATCATGAGTTGTCCGGGATGATGATTGAATTCCTCGCTGTGTAGCGAACGCACCTTAAGGATATCGTCCGCACACGAGCCAATGTGCGGGAGCAAATCGGAAAATTCCATTCCCGACTGGCCGTAGCGCTTGAACTTTCGTGGCGAGCCCATCAGCACAGCGCTGTCTGGTTTGATGAATGCGAAGCGAGCTTTGTCGAGAATCGACTTCGGCAACTTCTGACCATTCATCTCGTTCAATTTCGGCTTGGGATCGAAGAGATCGATATGCGAGGGCGCCCCGGCCATGAAAATGAAAATGCAGGCCTTGGCTTTCGGCTCGTGATGCGGTTTGAGCGAGCGATACTGGCTGGCGTCCGCCGCGTTGGCAGCACCGAGAATTCCATCACGCGACAGCATGGAACCAAGTGCAATGCCACCAAGACCACTGGCGGCAGTCGTGAGAAACTCGCGTCGAGTTCGAGCAATGTGAGAGTGGAGTGGGTTCATGACGGCAGTGTGAGCGGGGTTAGTTCCTGGTCAGAAATTCATCAAGGTTTATAAGGACACGCACCGTGGCGGTGTAACCGGCAACGTCTTCAATGCTGGAGCCAGGCGGAAGGTCGCCAACGAGCGCTGTAGCGGATTCTGGATGCTCAACGTACCACCTTCGCGACCGTTCAAGGAGCAGGTGCAGTTGCGCACGCTCAGCGCCATCAGGCAATCGAGACAAGCAAAGGCGAAACGCATATCCCAGCCGTTCGGTGTCAGTAGCGTCGGGCTTTTCACCAAGGACTCGCAACGCAAGCGAGCGTGCAGCTTCTGTAAACGTGTCATTGTTCAAAGTAATCAGAGCAGCCAGCGGCGTGTTTGAGCGCGTCCGTTGCACGCAGGTTACGTTCGAATCAGGGCAGTCGAATGTGACAAGATTCGGGTGCGGAGCGGTGCGCTTAAAATAGGTGTACATTCCGCGACGGTAGCGATCATCTCCCGCACTGACTTTCCACTTAAACGCCGAGTTGTAGTTGAGGTCGCTCACGCCATCCGGGATCGGCGGAAACACGCTGGGGCCACCGATCTTCGGGGAAAGCAGACCGGCGACACTCAGGGCGACGTCGCGAACGATCTCTGCTTCCACGCGAAAGCGATTCTGGCGCGCGAGCAGACGATTCTTCGGGTCAATGTCTCGCAGCTCTGGTCGGTGGTTCGAAGACTGGCGATAGGCATTGGAAAGCACGATGGTGCTAATAAGTTTCTTGCGCGACCAACCGTTCTCCACCAACTCAGCAGCCAGCCAATCAAGCAATCGCCGGTGTGATGGGCGTGCGCCGCGAACGCCGAAATCGTTGACGGTAGTCACGATGCCCTCGCCAAAAAGATTCGCCCAGAGGTGATTGGCGAGCACTCGCGGTGGCAACGGATTGTCGCCGTTCACTAACCAGCGTGCGAGATCCAGTCGATCCCCGGAACTGCCTTCGCGGTGAGCGATGGGTGGCAACACGGAAAGCGTTCCTGCTTCCACCTGATCGGTAGGCTGCTTGAACTCGCCCCGACGAAAGACGTGGGTAGTTCTACGATCCTTCGTGCGCTCACTCATGATGCGCACGTCCATCTCCGGCCTCGCCGGAAGCTTTGCCTCAATTGCCACCAACTCGCGTTTCGCCAGAGCAGATTCGACTTTGAAGTTTTCGTAAAACGCCAATAATACCTCTTTCTGTTCAGGCGAGCGCACGCTCTCAGGTGATTGGACGATGGACTTGATAGCCTCTGGCACCGCAATCGCCGTTGGTGTTGTCAATGCGGTGATCCTGAACTTTCCGATCGTATGTTGGTCGCCGTAGTTTTGCACCAGTTTCACGGCAAAGTCTGTCGGCTCTTCCACGATGATATTCTGCGCAAATGCGAATGTTGCCTGGTGCGCTTTGCCCGTTTGCCCTCCGACTGCCCAGCCATTGCCGTCCTGCTTCGGCTTACTTTCAGGGTCGAGAGCACCGGTGACATGCCAACCGTCCTGGGAGTAGTCAGCTGCAGCTCCTGAAAAGAATACTGGATTGAGCGGGTATTCGTTCACTGAAAATTCGATATGATTGAGAACGAAGTTTCCATGTCCCGCCCTTCCCGGGCCATGCGCCGCAGGATCTTCGACAGGTAGCACTTCCAACACTAGACCGTAGTAGGTGCCTTTCTCCAGTGTGCCGGACACGGTATAATTCGCTGAGCCTGGATTCTCTCCGCCTGCGGTGATCGAGCCATTGTCATGACGTTCAAAGGTGACTCCCTCGGGGCCACTCAGATCGCCAATGGTAACCGGAACCGTTTCCATTTGAGGTTCATTAGCGGTCGCGGCCAGCAAATCACGCGTGCGCTTTTCAAATTCCGGGAGCTCGGCCTTGAGGGTATCTCTGAGCGTGTTCCGTTTTTCCTTCGCAGCAGAGATCGCTCCGCCGTGCTTCGCCAGCTCGGCTTCGAACACTGCCCATTCATCTTTGGAACGAGGAATCTTAGCACTCGATTCGTCTCCATTATTGAAATAGGCGAATAGTTGGTAATACTCGTGGTGCGTGATCTCGTCATATTTGTGGGTATGGCAACGCGCACATGTCAGCGTCAGTCCCATCCAGGCAGCTCCCATCGTTTCAACACGATCCATTACCGCTGCAACACGCCATTGTTCTTTGTCCGTTCCACCTTCCGTGTTGGTCAGCGTTTGCCGGTTGAAGGCAGTCGCTAATAGATGATCAGGATTTGATTCAGACAACAGATCACCGCTGAATTGCTCGATCGTAAACTGATCAATCGGCATGTCGTCATTGATGGAGTCAATGACCCAGTCCCGATAGCGCCAGGCATCCGGTCGATGGTTATCCTTCTCGTAGCCGTCGCTGTCCGCGTAGCGCGCGATATCCAGCCAGTGCCGCCCCCAGCGTTCGCCGAAATGCGGACTGGCCAGCAGGTCGTCCACAAGTTTAGCAACGCCAGCTTCGCGATCGCGTTCAAGCGCTGTTTCGTAGAGATCGACTTGAGCTAGCGTGGGTGGCAATCCTGCTAGATCGTAGAACAAACGCCGAATGAGCGTGATCGGAGTGGCTTCAGGCGAAGGCGCGATACTTTGTTCGTCCAGCTTCTCTAACACAAATCCATCAATCGGATTCTCTACCCAGCCTTGATCGCTGACTTCCGGAACCGAAGGCTTTTCCAGTTTAGAATACGCCCAGTGTTTCGGCCAATCCGCTCCGCTCGCGATCCATTTCCTGACTAGTTCCTTCTCTGCAGCTGTGAGCGGCTCAGCCTTGTCGGGCGGCGGCATCACTTCGTCCGGATCCGATGAGTGAATTCGGGCAACCAATTCGGAAGCATCTGGGTCGCCGGGAACGATCGCGATATTTCCTGATTTCAGTTTCTTCCGCGCAAACTCAATTCCGCTCAGCTGCAGGCCGCCCTTCTTTTCGTTCGGGCCGTGGCATAGCGTGCATTTTTCAGCAATGATCGGACGGATATCACGATCAAAGTCTACGCTTGTTGCTTGCTCCTCGGCGCCCAGTGACGCAGACGCGAGCGCCACTTGGAAACTGGCAGAACAGAGAAAAACACGGTAAGATTGAGCAGTCATTGGAAATGGGAATTTGGCCCGCTGTTTTCGATAACCCGAACCTTCCAGAGAACACCATGCGGCGTCCGGGGTTTTCACGCAACACCGATGACGCTGGCCTTTCTTCCTGCTGGCTGCATTCCCCTTCCCACATCTCCTGCAAAGATCAAAATGGACCTTCAGTGGGACTGGCGAATCCTGTAGGGAAAAGCATGGCCAACACCCCGACCACAGATCTTGCGATCCTCTTTGAAAACGAGGCTTGGCAACAACCCCTCTTCGACGTCCTCGACACGCGGGGGCTCTCCTACACCAAGTACGATCTCAAGTCAGCTGCCTTCGGCGGTCACGATTGCCCGGCGGCCAAGCTCTACTTCAACCAAGCCAGCCCAAGCGCTTATGTGCGCGGTCACCCACGGGTGATCCAATTTACCCTGGCGCTGCTCAGGAATCTACAAATTCAGGGGGTCCAAGTTCTCAACGGCGTCGATGTCTTCGCCTTCGAACTCTCCAAGAGCGCCCAGATTGCCCAACTAAGGGAACTGGGCATCGACCATCCAAGCTCGATCATGTTTAACGACGTAGAGGCACTAGCACGACGCGACGACCTGCGTTTCCCGGCGATGTTGAAGCCGGAGCAGGGGGGCAGCGGTGCCCGAATGCACAAGATCGACTCTCTCGACGAATTACGCCATCTCCTCCACGACCAACCCGGTCTCTGGGAACCTGATCAGCTCCTGCTACTCCAGGAATACCTTCCGCACGACCCGGATTTCGGCATCGTTCGCATGGAATTCCTTGGCGACGAACTCCTCTACGCCATGCGAGTCGTCACCCATGGCCGCTATAACCTCTGCCCTTCGGAAGAGTGCAATCCCGCCGAAGCCGGGGCCGCCGCCACCTGTACCATCCCATCGCAGCAAGATCAGAACGCACAGCCCGTCGAATTCTATCCGTTCCACGACCTCGCCGACGAAGCCCGAGAGTCAGGCTTACGGATCGTCCAGAGTGCAAAGATGGATGTAGCGGGCATCGAGTTCCTCGAAACTCCAGACGGCCGCCGTGTCTTCTACGACATCAACGCCAACTCCAACCTGCGGCGCCCCATCGGTGAAGCCTTCGGCTTCGATCCCTTCGAGCGCGTCGCGGATTTTCTGGAGTGTAGACTGGCACTCATTTAATAATTCGGGCAGGAACCCAGCGTATGTCCATGATTACTTCGCGACCATGCATTCGTTCAGGTGCGTGCCCACCATCTCCAGAACATCGTCGATTCGGAATGGCTTGCTGACGAACTCGTCTGAGGAAAGCGGAATTCTGCAAAGGGACAGCCGTTTGGCGTCGTCCGAATGATGGTTGCCGTTTCGTAAATACGTAATCGGGTAGTCTTTCCAGCGAGCTGGCACTCGATTGATTTACTTCGCATGATGATGAAGATCTTCGGGGCAAGCGGGCGAAAACCGCGGGCAGGGGATCGGTAACCTGGCTCGTTTCGCGACGCCACGGCTACCGCCTCTCTTTCGAGTGGCGCCATCGTCGTCTGCTGCAGCATTTCATGATCATCCTGCAGTGGACGCGTTAAACTGTGACCAGCATGGTAGCAATCGGCGAGGACATCGAAGCCAAGCTTGCTGCTTTCACACCTTACTGTAGACTTCGAGATTCGTGTTCGTTTTCGAAAATCCAGGGTTCGGTTGCGATTCGCGCCTGACAACTCCGTGCCACTTATCATTCATTGAAACGAGATAAAACTCGCAGCCCCCAGATGATGCGATCCTGCTGCCTGTTTTTCATCCTGGTAATAAGCTCCTGTCGCCTCAGTGCAGAGCTGAGTTTCGAGGAGGACGTGCGGCCGATTTTTGAAAAATCGTGCGTCAAGTGTCATGGTGGCGAGAAGGTAAAGGGCAAGGTGGATTTATCCAAGATCCTCACGCGAGTAGATGCGGACGCGAATTTCGACCTCTGGGAAACGGTGACGGCAGTGATTGAAGACGGCGAGATGCCTCCAGAAGAAGAACCTCAGTTGAGTGCGACTGATAAAGGCACGGTGCTCAACTGGCACGAGCAGAGAAAACACGCTGCGATCGATCCCCGTCCTGCAACGTTCCGCCCGCGGCGGCTCTCTGGCCCAGAATACCGCAACACGTTGCGCTCACTGTTTGGGTTTGACCTTGAGGTCGCGATTGGCAAGGCCGAGCAGACCGTTACCGGCGAACCATCCCTCGTGCTGAAACTGCTTCCTACAGACCCGCCTGGGGCGAGTGGATTTGTAAATGATACTCACGCCGCGCGCCTCTCTACCTCAATTTGGAACCAGTATTCTTACCTGACGGATTCCGCGTTGGAAAAACTCTTCTCCGTGAAGCAGCGCGAGCAACTCGCCCGTTTCGTCGGCGTCCGAATCCCTTTGGCTTGGTCGGAAGAAGATTTCGCCCTATCACAGGCGGAGTCGCTCGTACGTAAATTCTTGCCGCTCGCCCTGCGCCGTCCAGTCGACGAAGCGCAACTCGCAAAGCCCATTGCGAATCTTACTGGCAAGCATGGAATGGAGTTAGTCGCCGCCACCAAGTTCGAACTCAAAGCGATCCTCATGTCACCCGCGTTTCTCTACCGCGGTCTGCTGATGGATGGTGAACCGGGCAAACAGCAACTGATCGATGCCTTCGAACTTGCCGAACGACTCTCCTACTTCCTCTGGGAGGACATGCCGGATGACGAGCTGGCCAGCCTCGCGGCAGATGGTTCACTTCAAGATCCGCAGGTGGTGGTGGCACAGGTCGACCGCATGCTTCGCTCTCCCAAGGCACGGAGTCTTGCGGAAAGTTTCGGCGTCCAGTGGCTGCTCATCAACAGCCTTGATGAACAACTCCGCAAGGATCCAATCCGACACCATGCGCTGAGAAGCCAGCCGATCGATTTTCTCAACTACCTGTTCGTCGAAAACCGTCCAGTGATGGAACTGATCGAATCCAAGGTAACTTTCGTCAATCAAGGCACTTCAGGTTTCTATGGTAAGGATCGCCAAAAGCTCGAGAGGTTTAATAAACCAAAAGGGATCGAACGCCAGCGCACGCCCAACCAGCGGCTCATTCTAGAACGGGCCGAGGGACGCGGCGGTATTCTCACGATGCCCGGGATCCTGACAATGAACCAGGGGCCGATCCAGCGCGGAACGTGGATGTTGAGGCAAATTCTCGGCGAGCATCTTGGCGAACCACCCGCCGACGTGCCGGCTATCCAACCCAGCCCGCACGGGCAAAACTTGAGCTTCAGGGAGCGCTTCGAAAAGCACCGCAGCGATCCCAGTTGCGCCCGCTGTCATGAAAAAATCGACCCGCTGGGCTTCGCTCTCGACGGCTACGATGCCAAAGGACAATTTATCTTTGCCTCCGATCAGCGGAATAAGAAAAAGAAATCTCCTGCCAGACCGATCGACACGTCGGGTAAATTGCCCAGTGGTGAGATTTTCGACAATTTCTCCGAACTGAAATCGATCTTGCTGACAAGCCAGCGCGAAACGGTCGTCCGCAATATTGTCGAACGCACCTTGTCCTACGCTCTGTGTCGCAAGCTCGCCCGCAGCGATTGGCCAACGGTCGACAGCATTACAATAAAGATTTGCGAGGCGGACGGAACCTGGAACAGCCTGTTTCAAGAGGTTGCAAATAGCCTTCCTTTCAGGCAAACTATCATCCCCGACAACGCGAACCAGGAATAATATGAGTAAGAACTGGCACATAGGACGCAGGACATTTCTTCGTGGAGCGGCGGGAGCTCTCGTCCCACTCCCATTCCTCAACTTGATGGAGAGAAGCGCCAGGGCAGAAGCAGCGAACTTCGCCGGCGATGCGAAACCTCCCGTGCGTTTCGTCACTCTTTTCAAGCCCAATGGTGTCCATCCGCCATCCTGGAACATCAACGACAGTAGCGAGCACGACTTTCGCATGTCTCCCCTGATGGCCCCCTTCGCAAAGCACAAGGATGACTTGCTCATCCTCGACAACATGGGCGACTTCGGGTTCTCCTCGCACAGCAATTCAACGCGTCGATTCCTGTCCGGCCACCACGCCAACACCAAGTCGGCCTCGGTCGATCAGCTCATTGCTGACAAGATCAGCACGGGCACGACCCATCGCTCGCTGGAACTTACCACCGAGGGCTTGTTCACCAACCAAATCGGCTGCAGCTACATCTCCTACGACGAGAAAGGTGCACCGATTCCGCGAGCGAGCGATCCGCAATTGGTATTCGATCAGCTGTTCCGCAGTCCCATGCGCAACCCAAAACGGCGTGAGGAAATCTCCAGCCTTCTCGATCGAGTCACCGATGATGCCAAGGCTCTGCAACGGAATGCGGGACGCGAAGACCAGGAGACGCTCGATGAGTATTTTACCGTCGTCCGCGAAACCGAACAACGGCTGCAGAACATGAAACCAGCGAGTTCGGGAGGGATCGATTTTTCCAAGCTCCAACGTCCGGAGAGTGCCGGCAACCTGGACGAGCAGGTCGAAGCGATGCTCGACATCATCGCGATGGCACTCTGGACCGACTCAACGCGCTGCATCACCTACATGCTCGGCAACAGCAACAGCCGCATGATCTTCGATTTCCTTGGAATCAGTGAGCAGCACCACTACCTCTCGCACTTTTTCCGTAACTTCAGCCGCTCGAACATCGATGCCTTGCTCAAGATCAGTCTCTGGCACATGGAGAAGTTCGACCACCTGTTGACCAAGCTGAAATCCTACAAAGACCAACACGGGACACTGCTCGCCAACAGCGTCGTCCTTTTCGGATCCGGTATGGGGCACAGTGACAACCACACTGCCCAGCGCATCCCCATCGTTCTGGCAGGCAAGGGCGGCGGCATGCTCAAGACCGGACGCTACTTACGCTACTCGAAGAACCAGGAACTCGGCCGCCTCCACCTCACCCTGCTGCAAAAGTTCGGCGTCGCGACTGAGTCCTTCTCAAATGCCTCGAACCCATTACCAGGACTCGACGGCGGCACCTTCGAAGAATACCGCGACCGTCCATTCGATACCTGGGTGAAGACCGGTGACGGCAAAATCACTGTCCAGGGCCGCCTGCGCATGTCCGACAACCTCGACGAAGCCAAGGTGTTCTACATCGACGTGAAAGACAAACCGTCCGTCCGTATCGAAGTCGCCTTTCGCGACTTTCACCGGCACAACTTAGCCTACCATGTAGGCACTCCTATTATTCTGTCTGGCAACAGCAGCGAACGCGACGGACAACTCGTCCTCACCAAAGTCACCAATCTCAGATCTCTCTTCGGCAACAGTAAGCCCGGCGAGGCAAATGGGTGACATGGCAAAGCTCACTGCATATCCTTCTTATTCTGCCGAACAAATGCCTCGACTTCGATGTCGAATTCTAATGTGAGCTCTTGCGCACG
>JBNMNB010000177.1:0-17056 GCA_051270635.1 Verrucomicrobiales bacterium
GGGCACATTGAATTGGCCCGTCAGGCACGGCTGCGGGTAGGCGATGAAGGCCTGGTCGTAGTAAGCATTTTTGTCAATCCGACGCAGTTTGGCCCTGGCGAAGACTTTGCAGCCTATCCGCGTGATCTTTCACGCGATGTACGGCTGTGTGCCGAAGTGGGGGTGGATGTGGTCTTTGCTCCAGCGGCGAAGGAAGTCTACAGCGGTGACGCATCAATTGATGTGCAGGAAAACGCGCTTTCCCAACTGCTCTGTGGAGCGTCGCGTCCAGGCCATTTTGCTGGTGTCTGCCTGATCGTCTTGAAGCTGTTCAACATGGTGCAACCGCACATCACAGTATTCGGGAAGAAGGATTACCAGCAGCTGGCCATCATTCGGCGAATGGTGCGTGATCTCAATTTACCGATTGAGATCGCAGGGATAGATACAGTCCGTGAGCCGGATGGACTGGCGATGAGCTCCCGCAATGCCTATCTGACCGAAGAAGAACGCCCGCAAGCAGCAGCGATCAGAGAGGCGATGCTCGAAGTGCAGTCGGCATATCACCAGGGGCAGGCTTCAGTTCCCGTGTTGCGTGACATTGCGCAAACTATTCTAAACCAAAAAGCGTCACTCGGGCGTATCGACTACCTGGAAGTTGTTGATGCTGAAACAATGCAGCGCGTCCAGAGAATCGAGCGGCCTGCGTTAGGCGCGGTGGCGGTGTTCTTTGGAAAGTGCCGACTGATTGACAATATTGAATTGCTGCCGACGATCGGCACTGACGAGAAGGCACAAACTCAATGACATCCACTCATACTGACTACGACTTCATCGTCATTGGCTCTGGCATTGCTGGACTCAGTTTCGCCCTCAGAGCAGCCAGGCACGGCAAGGTCGCCGTCATGACCAAGCGCGAGGCGCTCACCTCTAACACTGCCTGGGCGCAGGGAGGAATCGCATGCGTCACCGCAGAAGATGATACATTCGACAGCCATCTGGCCGATACCCTGGATGCTGGAGCGGGACTTTGTGACGAGTCGGTTGTGCGCACCATCGTGTCCGAGGGGCCGGAGCGAATTCAACGATTGATCGACTTCGGTGTAGAGTTCGATGCAAATGCTGACGGCTCACCGCGGCTGGGTCGGGAAGGTGGGCATACCGAGCGAAGGGTGTTGCATTCTGGTGATACCACAGGACACGAGATCGCGACCAAATTACTCGATGCCGCAGCCAGTGTAGCCAATATCGACATTCTTGAAAATCACTTTGTCATTGATTTGATCACTACGGGAAAATTGGGATTTGTCGCCGAGGATCGTGTGATTGGGCTCTATGTCCTCGACAGTAAGAGTGGGGTAGTCGAAACCTTTCGATCGGATCGCGTGGTTCTCAGCACTGGTGGATGCGGGCGCGTCTACCTATATACTACTAATCCTAACGTTGCCACAGGCGATGGAGTGGCAATGGCATGGCGGGCAGGGGCGGTGATCTCTAACATGGAGTTCATTCAGTTCCATCCGACGTGTCTCTATCACCCTGAAGTAAAGAATTTTCTCATTACGGAAGCGCTGCGCGGAGAAGGCGCGACGCTCATTGGAGAAAATGGTGAACCCTTCATGGCAAAGTATGATCCGCGCGAGTCGCTGGCACCTCGAGATATCGTTGCGCGGGCCATCGATCGTGAGATTAAGAAAACTGGCAGCCAGTGTGTCTACCTGGATGTGACTCATCAGTCGCGGGAGTTCCTTGAAGAACGCTTCCCTAACATTTATGCTACATGTGCAAAGCTGGGCATCGACATTGCCAGTGAGCCGATCCCTGTGGTGCCGGCAGCGCACTATCAATGTGGCGGAGTGAAAACGAATATCAATGGCGCCACCAGTATTCGCGGCCTCTACGCCATCGGCGAAGTCGCCTGCACTGGGCTGCATGGCGCGAATCGACTGGCGAGTAACTCGTTGCTGGAAGGCGCGGTGCTGGCGCGGCGTGCGTGCGATGATCTAGTTTACAAGTGTTCCATTGACCATTCCGAGATCCAGTCAATTGCGCTGCCGCAGTGGGAAAGTGGCAATGTGCAGGACGTCGATGAACTGGTCGTCATTTACCACAACTGGGACGAGATTCGTCGATTGATGTGGGACTATGTCAGTATCGTCCGGACTTCCAAGCGCTTGCAACGGGCTTCGACAAGGTTGGGGAATCTCAAGCATGAGGTGCAGGAATTCTATTGGAATTTTAAGATCACCACAGATCTGCTGGAGCTGCGAAATTTAGTAGACACCGCAGCATTGATTGTCGACGCCGCTGCCGCCAGGAAAGAAAGCCGCGGCGCTCACTTTACACTCGATTTTCCAGAGCCTGATACTGCTGGAGTGCCCGTAAGTTCGATTTTGCGCAAGTATTGAATGTCTGGAATTTCCGAATGCGACAGGCATTTGCAATGCCCTGCGATCTGACCGAAGCTGGCGTCCACGATGGTTAAGAATTTCAGCCTGTTTCTGGCACTGCGCTATTTGCAGCCGAAGCGCTCGTTTGTCTCCGTGATCACCGCGATTTCGATTACGGGAGTCATGCTGGGCGTGGGTGTGCTGCTGGTGGTGATCGCCGTTATGTCGGGATTCGAGAACGAATTTAAGAAGCAGCTGGTGGAGTTTGAGCCGCATATCATTTTCAAGCCAACGGCTCCGTTTGCTGATGAAGATGAAGGATGGGGCGAGCCAGTGGATGATCCGGAGGATTTATTTGGAGACTCTGAAGAGGAAATAGCCCCCGTGCTTCCTCCAGAACAGGCCATCGCGCAAGGGGCAGTGGCAGCAGATCCAGTAGTGATTAATTCGCAACCCGTTGCCAGCCATTGGGAAGTTGTGAAGAAAGACATTATGCAGGCCTTTCCTGACATCGCGTTACAAGTTTCGCCCTTCATCGATGCTCGTGTCGTGCTTGGGTCGACGAGCCCTTATAGTGGTGACCTGAAGGAGGCCTGTGCATTGGTTGGAGTTGATAAGTATGATGTTGATCAAATAAAGAAGCTAGAGGAGCTGGTAACATATGGATCGTTTGATCTATCTGAATCTAATATAATTATCAGTCGCGGGTTGGCGAATTTGCTGGAAGTAAGATTGGGCGATCCCGTGAATGTGTATGCTCCCAAAATGTTCGACCGTATCCTCGAAATTATGCGTGAGGTGCAGGATGAGAATGCTGGGCAAACGAAACAGGAGCTTCCTGGTCTTGAGGAGTTTCGACAGCAGCTCGAGGAGTTGGATCCACATCATCCAACCAGGGACAGTCGCGAGGCCATCTTGCTGGCTTATGAGAAGACACAGCAGGCGCTGAAGGAAAGGGATGTGAAGAGCGTTCGCGATAAGATTGATGAAGTTGATGTCGACACTGCTCTTATGGTCGTAGGAATCTTTGAATCACCGCAACACGATGGCTTTGCCTTCATGCCTTTGGACATCGCCCAGCGGATGATGTTCGATGATTTTAGTGACAATGTGCATGGACTGCAGATCACGACTCCTGATGCATTCAAAGTGGACGAATTTCGCGACACGATGCGCGACTCACTGCATAAGCACAATTGGGAGGCCTATACTTGGATCGAGAAATGGCAGAAGTGGTTTGATATTTTTGCCAGCGAGCGGTCGATGATGTTTTTCGTCTTAATGTTCATCATGATTGTTGCCGCGTTCTCGATCATGAACACGACCATTACCGTTGCGGTACAGAAGCGGCGGGAGATCGGTATGATGCGGGCACTCGGCAGTAAGGCCAGTCAGGTAATTGCGATTTTTCTCTACAAGGGGATCATCGTCGGATTCATTGGTACCCTATTAGGTCTCGTTGCCGGGCTGAGTGTGCTGCATTTTCGAAACGATATTCGAGACATTGCAGCCAGCCAACTCGGTCTGGAAATTTTCCCTGCCAGTACCTTTGGCGTGACGGAAATTCCGATGCAGCTGGATGTGACGACTGTTTGTTTAATTTGCTTTACAGCGTTTCTTTTGTCCGCAGTAGCGGCGATCATCCCAGCCTGGTTCGTAACGCTTGTTGATCCCGCGAAAGCATTGCGCAACGCATAGAATATTTTAATCCGAATCCATGGAATTTTATTTACTCAAGAATGGCGAACGTGCCGGTCCCTTCAAAGTGTTTCACGTTGTTGAAATGCTGCGATCGAATGAAGTCGCGGAAACAGATCTCGGCTGGTGCAGTGCGGATGATCAATGGCTGCCGCTCAAGGAGATTCCAGCGCTCACTGGATTAATCGGTGATGACCCAATTGATGAGGATGAGGATGAGGATGAGGAAAGCAGTGACGAAGTCGCGGGAAAGGACGTTCGGTTATCGTCGCCTTCACCTAAGCGCAGAGCTGCTAAGGCAGAAGCGGGGGCGAATGCCGCGCGTCCCTGGATGCGTTACCTTGCGCGTGTTCTCGATTGCTCGATTGCCAATGGCGTTCTGGCATTCGCTGGGGTGCAACTTGGTTTTGTGTCGCCAGCAGTGTTTACATCAGAAGCTGCGGATTTCCTGACGGCCACGGGACTCCTGATTTTGTCTTCTTACATGTGGGTATTTGTCGAAGCATGGCTGCTTTCCAATTACGGGTTCACACCGGGGAAATATCTATTCAATATTCGGGTGGTGCGTGAAGATCGCACGCTGATGAGCTACAAGCAGGCGCTCAGGCGCAGTTTCACTGTATGGTTGCGTGGCTATGGAATGGGGATTTTGCTGCTGCGTGAGGTGCTCAGCATCATGTCATTTATCGCTCTGACTCAGGACGGTAAGACACCGTGGGACGAGCAGCAGTCGCTGGAGGTCGTGCATGGTGGGATGAAGCGTTCGCATTGGATTCTGTTGTTCTTCGTCACTTTTTCATTGCTGTCATTAAAAACGTTTGTTGCCTACAAGATTGATCCTGCTCTTAAAGAATCGTTCGATGAGCAGATTCAAGAGATGCAGAAAGCAGCTGGAGGAAACGCGGCATCACCTCAGCCTGATGTCACGGCATTCATGAGACGTGCGTCACTGAGTTCTTCGTTTATATAGGGCGGTCAACTGTGAGTGCAGGTCGATCTTCCAAGCTGCGTTCGGTTGGAGAGGATGCGCTTATTGCGCTGCTGACTCAGGGGCTGACGGAAGGTGGAGAAACGCTTGTCGGTGTCGGTGACGACTGTGCAGTGCTTGGGAAACGGGGACAAAGATCGCCTTACACCTTGTTCAAGACGGACTGCATCGTGGAAGGTGTACACTACCTGCCGGACGCAGATCCCGCGAAAGTGGGATGGAAAGCGATGGCGCGGGCAGTCAGCGATATTGCAGCGATGGGCGGATGGCCGGTTGCTGCGCTGGCAACTGTGGTGCTCCATCCTGATACGCCACTCACCTTCGCACGCGGGCTTTATCGCGGCTTTCAAAAAGTTGCTGTTGCCTTCGATTTTGGTGTCGTCGGTGGCGAAACCTCGCAGGCACCGATGCCTGGAAGTAATGTGATTTCGGTGAGTATGTTAGGGAAAGTGGAACCCGGGCGCTGCGTCCTGCGATCCACTGCTTCGGCGGGCGATGAAGTGTTCGTCACCGGAAAGTTAGGTGGTTCGATCAAGGGGCGGCACCTCACATTTCAGCCGCGCCTGGAACAGGCACGCTGGTTGGTGCAGCATTGCAAGCCAACTGCCATGATGGACGTCAGCGACGGCGTCGCCAAAGATTTGCCACGACTTGCTGCTGCAAGTGGCGTCGGCTATACGCTCGATCAACCCGCTATTCCGCGCAATCGTGGTTGCACCGCTGAGCAAGGCCTGAACGACGGCGAAGACTACGAATTGCTGCTTACATTTAGCAAGAATCAGACGGACAAACTGACTTCGCAATGGATGCAGCAATTCCCCAAGTTGCCACTGACACGTATCGGAAACCTGCGCGATCTCGCTTCAACTGAGAAGCAGCAGACCGGCGGTTGGGATCACTTCAGATGAGCAGAAAAGAGTGAGCGCGAGTCCTATTTGACAGGTTTCGGCTTGTACGGATCGAACGGTAATGAGTCAGGCGTGACATGAACACCTGTGCTGAAAACCAGCGGCAGGCCGGGAGAACCGGGGAAGCGAAGCTCAATGTAGTAAGCGGTGAATCCTTTTCCTGGAGCTGAAACTTTCGCCGCATATTTGCCCTCGCTTGCGGGCGCAAGATCCGATGCCTGCCAGGTTTTGCCAATGGTCTCGACGCGGAAATCGCGTGCATTGGCATTGCTCGCCTGCCAGAGTTTAACCTCAAGCGGCTTCACCTTCGTGTCCACATGGATCGTGCCATCATCCGCAATTTTCCAGGTGAAATCGGGTCTTGGTTTGTCATCGAGAATGGTCTGATACCAGGCGATCAGTCCTTCCCACGCATCCGATCCTCCCAGTCCATGGTCGGCATTGGGGACGTAGCGAATCATCTTCTCGCCGAGAAGATCATCGAAGTAAAATTGATGTGAATCTGGTAGAAAGAATTGATCACCTGAGCCATTCACAATGTATTTTGGCATCGTCAGGCGGTTGCGATATTCGTAGGGATCGACGAATTGGGTGAGTGCTTTGTACTCGGGTGTTTCCATCCAGTCCATGATCCCCATGTCGACATAGTCTTGTACTGCTGGCGCATAGAATCCGTAAACGCGGAAGTGGTGCTGAAAGGATGGAATGACGTTCAGCATGTCGATAACAATAGGTGCAATGGCGATGACACGTTTGTCCACCGCTGCGGTCAACCAGGTCGTCCACCCACGTTTGGAGGCACCGGCAACAACGAATCTTTCGACTTTGTTTTTGCCGCCACGCTCGCTGGCGCAAAAATCAGTGATCGCATCCATGGCGCGAACGGCACTCTTGGTCATCGGTAGTTGCAGCGGCCATTCTTTGTCCCCGGTGCGCAGGTACTTGTCCCACGTATAAGAAACCGATTCATCTTCGACGCGCCCCTTGCTCTCGCCAGTGTAGACCAGCGGCTGATTCGGAACTTGCTGGAGTTCGGTGACGACAGATCCTGTCAGTGCGGCAAACTGGGCGTATTCGCGGCGCACATCGTCTCGTGGTTCGCGGCCATTCGATCCACCGCTGATCGCCAGCAGGCTGGCGTCCGATTTCACCACGTCCGGGACAATCATGTTCATGTGATGTTTCCACACTGGGCGATCGACGTCTTTCTTTGTGCGCCACGTCTGTGATGTCAATTCCAGCACAAAGTAAGTGTAGCCGGGCCCTTTTTTCTCCAGGACTACTTTGTAGCCATAGCTGTCGTCCGCTTTTTTGATGTATTCATCCAGCGCTGTGACGCGCTGGCCGGGACGCAAATTGTCTGCGTGAGTGAGCAAGATGCTGCTGAGGGCAGCAATTCCTCCCGCGAATGCGAGAGCCAGGGGTGATCTATATCCAGCCTTCATTTAGTCAAAAGTAGTCTTCGCGAGGGAATCTGACGGGTTTCCCGCCAATATACAATCACCATTTGACGCTGGGCCAAGTTCGGTAATCTAACCAAAATCTGGTGGGAAGCACGAGCAAAGATGCGGCTTGCAGTTGCGGTCGCGGTTTTGCATTGTCGCCCACATCACATCATGACGACCCGAGAAAAGAACAGCGTTCTTGTCATTGCCGCCCATCCTGACGACGAAGTGTTAGGGTGCGGAGGAACAGTGGCGCTGCACCGACAGCAGGGAGATGCCGTTTGCACGGTGGTCGTCTGTGAAGGCTCATCGTTACGCGGAGTGGATCAGGGCGAAGGGGATGGGCACCATTTGTTTGCAGCTTCACGTGAATTGGGAGTAGAAGATGTGCGCCACCTTGGACTCCCGGATCAGCGGCTCGATACCATGACGCTCACCGACATTATTTCCCCACTGGAAGATGTGGTGCGCGATGTCCAGCCTAACATTGTCTATTGTCAGCATGGTGGTGACGTCAATGTTGACCACACCATCCTGTTTAAAGCTGCACTCGTCGCCACGCGTCCCACTGAATTATGCATCGATGTTGTTTACGCATACGAGGCGGCCAGCAGCACCGAGTGGGCGCATCCTCGAGTATTCATTCCTGACACCTTTGTCGATATTTCCACTACGCTGGAACAAAAATTGCGGGCAATGAATTGCTATAAGTCGGAATTGCGCGACTACCCGCATCCCCGTTCACTTGAAGCACTGCGCCACCGCGCGCATTCATGGGGCAATCAGAATTGTCTCCATGCAGCTGAGGCATTCATGACCGTGCGCCGAATCGCCCGCGATGGCGCTACGCCCACTTAGGGCCTGTTCGGAAATAATCTGCACAAATCTGCTTGCCTTTCTGGCCATCACCCGCGTTGGATTTCAACTCAGATAGCTCGCTATCATCGCTGAAATTCGCCTTGGTGCCGACAAAAAATCCTGCGCATCTTCGCACAGTTAATTTCCGAACAAGCCCGTAGTCATAGATGCCACCGGACGATACGGGACCTCCCCAAAGGTGCGACAGCCAACCGCTGCCGGAGACCGCGCGGTATTTTCTCATGATCAAGACCAGCGAGAGCGATGGCAGGGTACTGTGGAGCAGTGGTGAGGCATCGCTGTTTAAGTGCGGGGACGCCTACACCTGCGCCATGACCTGTGCTCAGTCCCCCTTCAGAATCGATACCTCCGATGCGGCAAAACTCAGTTGGTCGTGCCTGCAGCGCACTTGGAAATGTTCCGAAAAGTGGTTTGATCGCTGGGCCTGGAAGTGACTTGAAGTTAAGAGGAGGAGAAGGTGAATGGTATTCTGTGGAGGATTGACGACTGGGGTTCCGATAATCGGCGAGACGCCAATGTTACTTTTTGGAAGAATGTGACAACGTTAGATTCAGTGGTCACCAGAGCGCTGGCTTGACGGCGCTTTTTTACCGGGCAAATAATTGTTTGTGCGAAAAAGCTCAGTCAAGCCTGAGCATTCCAAACCTTCTGTACCGCTCCACGGCATGTTATGAGATCGTTGCCAAACGAATCTCCGGGCTTTGCGTGATCGCGTCAGATTGCCAGAGTAGTGGTATGAAGAACCCGCGAATTTTCTTTTTGAAACGATGGTGTCACGGATTGATGCTGCTGAAAGTGATATTGAGCCTGACGACTGTTGGTTCGATTACTTCTGCACGCGCGCAGAGTCGTGCCATGGATCCTGTCATTGATGATCCTTTGTTGCCGCGGGTGCTGTTGATTGGGGATTCGATTTCGATTGGATATACTGCGAATGTGCGGGAGATGCTGCAGGGTGTGGCGAATGTGCATCGACCGCTGACCAATTGCGGTCCGACGACGAAGGGAGTGAAGGAGCTTGAGGCGTGGCTCGGGGATCGTCCGTGGGATGTGATTCACTTTAATTTTGGGCTGCATGATTTGAAGTACATGAGCCCGGACGGTGGTAACCTTGCTGATCCAAAGGCGGAGGGGAGTCACCAGCAGGTTTCGATCGATGCCTACAAGGCAAACATTGAGAAAATGGTCGCGCGGCTCAAGCTGACGGGCGCTGAGTTGATCTGGCGCAATACCACTCCAGTGCCTGAGGGAGCACGTGGTCGAGTTCCTGGAGATTCGGCCAAGTATAATGCTGCGGTGTTGCCGGTCATGGCGTCGAATGGCATTCCAGTGGACGATATGTTCGCGTATGCATCAGCGAAAATCAGTGAAATTCAACGCAAGGCGGATGTGCATTTTACTGCAGAAGGATCGCGATTCCTGGCAGAAAATGTGACGGGTGTGATCAAAGCAGCACTCGCCCTCAGGTTCCCTGCGCAGAAGTTGGAATCTTTGTCAGTGCCAGACTCAAAGCGCCCGAAAAAGAACCCACAAAGATGAGTAAAACGGAAGCGAAACCCATTCGCATTTTTCTCCAGGATGGCAGCAATGACCTTGCCATCTACGGCAGCAGCTGGTGGATGGCGAATCAGAACATGATTTCTGCTCTGCAGTTTTCCGGCTACGATGAGTGCGTCATCAGTGGGGCGCTGGTAACATGGCGGCATCTCATTGCCTGATGTGCTGCGCGGGTTGAGGCGCGACTATCCAGAGAGCCGATAAAGCGGCTGATCCAACGGCCAGGCAACCGTTGGCAATCTCAGCTATTCGAACCAGGGCGATGCCATGGTTCGAGTTCGTTGTGCTGGATCAGGCTTCTGCCTTCTCTGCTGTTTTCTCAGTCTTGCGCACTTTTTTCACCAGGCTAGCCACGGTATCCGATGGCTGAGCGCCTTGAGAAATCCAGTAATCGACGCGACCAAGGTCCAACTCGTGGTTGGGCTCAGCTTTGCTCATTGGATCGTAAGTGCCTAAGGACTCAATGAAGCGTCCGTCCCGGCGAGCGCGGGAATCGGTGGCGACGAGTCTATAAAATGGACGGTCTTTCGAACCTTCGCGTTTGAGTCTAAGTGCTACTGCCATGGTGTGTGTTAAAAAAGGGTTCCGGAACTGGCCGGGCAAAGAAAAGAGGTAGAAAATAGCCAAATTGGTGGGAAATCAAGCGATTTCTACATCCCGGGCATCCCGCCTTCGCCCATTCCGCCCAGTTGTTCCATCATTTTTTTCATTTTGCCTTTGCTGCGCATCACTTTTCGCATCTGGCCGAACTGTTTCAGGAACTGGTTCACCTCTGTGATGCTGTTGCCGCTGCCGCGTGCGATCCGCTGGCGTCGGCTGCCATTGAGCACATCCGGGCGCTGACGTTCCCTGGGTGTCATTGACAACACCATGGCCTCCACCTTGCCCATGCGGCTGGTATCGATAGGCATGTTCTTGGTCATTTTGGCCATGCCGGGAATCATGCCGATGAGGCCTTCAAGTGGGCCCAGCTTTTTCATCATGCGCATTTGCTCAAGGAAGTCGTTAAAGTCAAAGCTGCCCTTCTTCATGCGCTCAGCCATGCGCTCGGCATCGTCTTCGTTGATCGCCTGCGCTGCTTTCTCGACCAGGCCGACGACGTCACCCATTCCCAGGATGCGATTGGCCATGCGATCGGGAACGAACGTTTCGAAGTCCTCCAGCTTTTCGCCAACACCAGCGAACTTGATGGGCTGCTGGGTCACGGCGCGCATGGAGAGTGCGGCTCCACCTCGTGCATCACCGTCGAGCTTGGTCAGCACCAGTCCAGTGACCCCGATGGCTTCGTGGAAGTGCTGCGCCACACTCACCGCCTGCATACCGGTCGCGGAGTCGGCTACCAGCAGCGTTTCCTTTGGTTGGAGAAACTCTGCCAGATTCTTCAGTTCACCGATCAAATTCTCATCAATCTCCTGTCGACCAGCGGTATCAAAAATGGCGACTGTTCCGTCCTGTTCTTCGATCCAAGCCAGAGCTTGCTTCGCCACCTTGACCACATCCGTCTCGCCTGCTTCCGGGCGGAACATTGGAACGTCGATTTCTTCGGCAAGAGTCTGCAGCTGATCAATCGCCGCAGGGCGATACAAGTCACAGGCGATAAGCAATGGTTTACGATCCTGTTTTTTCAGGTGCAACGCCAGCTTCGCAGACGTCGTCGTTTTTCCCGCACCATTCAGTCCCACCATGAGGATGCGGGCAGGCGGGTTGAGATCGATCGGCGCAGCATCGCCCCCCAACAGATCGGTTAGCTCGTCGTGGAAAATTTTGACGATTTGCTGGCCCGGCTTAATGCTCTTCATGACCTCGGCACCCAGTGCCTTCTCCTTCACCGCAGCGATGAACCCCTTGGTCACTCCGTAGTCGACGTCTGACTCGAGCAGGGCCATGCGCACCTGGCGCAGAGCATCGGAAATGTTCTTCTCACTGATCTTCCCTTGGCCTTTCAGCTTGCGGAAGACATTGTCGAGGCTGTCGGAGAGTTGGTTAAACATGCTCCTCTGCTGTCCGCCACACTGGGCCAATTGTCAATTTTCTGCTCTGTTTAGAAGGCTGGCTGAATAGAAAAAAGTGATGACTGCACGGCTTTTTTGCGCAGTTAGAGACTGCGTTTCAGGTTGACTCATTTAAATATACATTCATAGTACATGTTTAAACGGCTCTCTTTTGCGGGTGTATAAAAACAACGAATCTATGACTACCTCTCCATCGCCGCGGCCAGACATGATTGATCGCGCCGGAATCGTTTTACTGGTGAATCGCTTTTACGACCGCATTCGTGTGGATGATCAGCTTGGCCCTGTGTTCTCAGATGTTGCTAACGTAAACTGGGAATCGCATTTACCCAGGATGTACGATTTTTGGGACACCGTTCTGTTCCGCTCAGGCACTTTTCGTGGCAATCCTATCGAGGCACACGCTAAGCTGATTTCTCAAACTGACATGAGCAAAGCCAAATTTGATCATTGGCTCGAGTTGTTTCGAGAGACGGTGGCAGAACTTTTTGAGGGAGAAAATGCCGGGCACATCGTGCGTTGTGCCGAAGACATGGCCAACGTGCTCTACAGCAAAATCAACAAGGTGCCCGATCCCCGTTTCGATCCAGCGAACCTCACTGATGAGCAGCGCGCACGCTATGCGGCTTACAAGAAATAAAGAATCTGCTCAGCTCCCTGAAACTCTTCAAGCGGCAATCGCATCGTTGTCCTGATCCTTTTTAAGTTTTTTCAAACTGCGAAAGCTGATCAGTCTCTTGTTCTGCTCATCCCAGAGTCGGTAGGTGAGCGTCTTGAGGCTGGCAAAGAAGCGCAGGGGTTCGACTTCCATGAACAAAGGATCTGATCGATGGCACCTTTCAAGGTTGTAGTTGGGAATCCGAGAGCTGAGATGATGGATGTGATGGAATCCAATGTTACCGGAAAACCACTGTAGGACTTTGGGGAGCTTGTAGAAGGAGCTGCCCTGTAGAGCCGCCGAGGTGTAGTCCCACTCTTCACTGTGTTCCCAGTAGCCGTCTTCGAATTGGTGTTGCACATAGAACAGCCAAACTCCCCCTGATCCGGCGATGGACATCACGGTCAGTTGAATGATCAGCCAGGGCATGAAGCCGAAGGTGGCGATCAATCCCGAAATCACTGCAAGCAACGCCAGGTTCATGAGCCAGACAGATCGCTTCTCTCGTGGCTTGGCCTTCGATGTAGGAATGCGCTGCACGAACAGAAACAGAACCAGTGGGGCAATGACAAACAGGACGATAGGATTGCGCGCCAGACGATAAGCGAATTTTTTCCACCTTGAAGCTTCGAGGTATTCCTGCACGGTCAGTGTCCAGATGTCTCCCATGCCGCGGCGATCAAGATCCCCGGTGGTCGCATGATGGACAGAATGTTCCCAGCGCCAGTGGTGGTAAGGGGTGAATGTCAGTAGTCCGGTGACGAATCCCCAGAAATTGTTGGCGCGACGAGATGCTAAAAACGATCCGTGTCCGCAATCATGAAAAATAATGAAAACGCGGATCAACAGCGCGCCGGAAAGAATCGCTAGCGGAATGGTCAGCCACCATGAAACCGACAGGCTCAGGTACATCAGAACCCACATCACAATGTAGCCGCCTACGGAGTTCAAAATCTGCCAGCTGGCACGCCACAAGCTTGGTTTCTCGTATTCCGCCACGATCGCCTTCCATTTGGCGGTCGATTCGCGGTGCTTCTGCTTTTTGTCAGTTTGCGTATTCATTCAGTGATCGCTTTGCTGTGGAAATTCTTGATTGGCGCACTCTAGGGACGGTTTGCGAGTTCGGCAAGTCCACCTGTAATGAAGATATTGTGCAATTCTATTCAGATTATTGCCTTGTTTCGCAACACTATTCTCCGGTCTAGTCGCCAATCAACTGCCAGTTCTCCAGAAAATCGTCAAATCTACTGAATCCTGCAGTTTACCTGGCGCGTGATTCCTGCCTACATTTGCGAGATTATGAAATCGCTGAATATCGGAATTATTGGCTACGGTTGGGTTGCTGGTGCGCATATTGAAGCTATCAACGCGACTTCGCAGGGAAAAGTAGTCGCTGTGGTGTCATCTCGGCCGCTTGATGCTGCAGATCTGAGTGCCAGACATGGCGGCAATATTGATGTTTATACGGACTACTCAGAAATGCTGGCGCGTGAGGATATTGACGTCGTCTCCATCTGTAGTTACCCGAATCAACACCGTGAGCATGCCGTGGCAGTCGCCACAGCTGGCAAGCATCTGATCATCGAGAAGCCGCTGGCGCTCTCGCTGGCCCATTGTCAGGAAATTGCTGCTGCAGTGAAAAATGCCGGCGTGCGTGCCTGTGTGTGCTTTGAGTGTCGCTTTTCGAGTCAATTTACGGCGACCAAGGCCGTTATCGATCAAGGGCTGCTGGGACGTGTGCATTACGGCGAGGTCGACTACTACCACGGGATCGGCCCCTGGTATGGTCAGTTCCGATGGAACACGACAAAGGAAAATGGTGGCAGCAGTTTATTGTCTGCCGGATGTCATGCGCTGGATGCGCTGCTGCTCTGCATGGAAGGTGAGGTGCAATCGGTGACGAGCGCTACGACGATGTCCAGCAATGAGACATTTGCCCAGTACGAGTATCCCACGACCAGTGTCAGCATTCTTCGTTTTACCGATGGTCGTGTGGGAAAAGTGGCATCGGTGATCGATTGTCAGCAGCCTTACTATTTTCACACGCACCTTGTCGGCAGTGAAGGCAGCCTCCTGGATGACAAGTTTCATTCGACCAGGCTCAACACGGACAAGGCGGAATGGAGCAAGCTGTCAATGAAGATGCTGGATTCCGGGGATGTCTCCGACCATCCTTACCAGACGCAGTTCGAAGCCTTTTTTGAGGCATTGAAGGGTGATCAAGAGATGGCGCTCACAAGCCTGGAGGATGCGATGCGCAGCTTTGAAGTCATCTTCGCCGCCGACCTTTCAGCAAAGGAAAATCGCGCAGTCGAGGTCGCCGAGATTCGTGGCGCGTAGAGTAGGATGCAGGTCGATATCTTAAAAATGTGAGAAGGAAATAAGGGATGGAGTTCCGGAAGGAGAACAGGTGGAGATTTCGGCGCATGTGTTCAGGCACACTATGCTGCGTAAAGCAGCTGAGAAGCACGGCGTGCAGTATGCCATGCCTCTGACCGCTACATCTGGCGCTACGAAGGCCGAACTTATCAAATCCGGCGAAATCTCCTATCGGGACGCATCTGGTACCCGCTGGTTCCATCTCTCTTCTACCCCTGCTGACGATATCAACGCCAGGCTCGCCACTTTGTGCCCTCTTTACGAACAATTATGCAAGCACAACCAGTTGCTACGGCTCGGTCAAACTCTTGAAATCGCCATCTTTAAAGCCCATTAAAGGGGCTAACGCCGCAAAGGTACCTAAAGTTCCACAGACCCCGTTGGTTTCGGTGACAGTCCATTGGCGGTCTGATTTCGGTGTGAACGCGCACAAAAAGCCCTCAAAATCGACGGAGAGACGGTTTTGACCTGGCCAGAAGGCCATGATACGTCCGGGCCGAGAGAAGCCAGGAGAGCAAAAGCACCAGTCCCCAAGATTTGCGACGTTTCAAAGCAACGATTCTTGGAACAAGAAATCAGTCCATCTCCCTCATTTTAGGGCACTTCTAAAAATCACTGTGGAACTTTAGGTACCTTTGCGGTGTTCTACCCATATTCTGGAGGTGAAGGAAAATGGGCTGTAAACATCGATTATTCTGGGTCTCGAGTAGATGATTTTGCAGCGGCCAACAAGGCTGCAGGATTTGGCGAGAGAGCACGTGATACTCCTGATGGTTTTACCTGGCATCATCATGAAGAAATAGGAAGAATGGAATTGATTCGATCAGACGTTCACGGAGATTTTCCTCACTCAGGAGGGGTATCCAAATTCAAAGAATTGACCGGAGAAGACTATGATTGAAATGTATAAATCCGCCTCAAGAGAAGCCTCCAGTGATGAGGTGGACTCTCTTTGCAAGGTGTTTTCTTTGATGATTTGGGATTTGGATACGCCTCCGTCCCTTTTACGTAGACATCGAATCGATTTCTGTTAGAAATTGGGTGATATGAGATCTCGACGAATACTTGGCGACGGCCCTTGCAGCTACTACCACGCGCTTTCGCGCGTGATAGAGCGACAGTTTATTCTTGGTGAACGGGAACAGGAGCATTTTCGCAAGTTGATGCGGGCGCAGGAAGCGTTTTCTGGGGTTCGGGTGTTGACCTGGAGCTGTATGTCGAACCATTTCCATATGCTGTTGGCTGTGGATGATCGGGAATCGGAGGAGGTGCAGGAGGAACTGGGGCGATTGATGGTGGACGATGAGGCGTTTTTGGCGCGGCTGAAGCCGGTGTATGCTGCGGATGCGTTGGATGGGATCGGAAAAATGTTGAAGGTGATCCGTGGTCGGGAGGTGGATGGTGAAGATGAAGGACAAGTTGGACGGGATAGTGAACTGGAAGAGGAAGATGTGTTCGCGACCGACTGCCTGAGCATGACGACGGAGAGTGAGATCGAACGCTTCAAGCGTCCGTATCTGGATCGGCTGTATGATTTGTCAGCCTTTGTGGGGGAGGTGAAGCAGCGGTTTTCCCAGTGGTACAATTTGCGCAATGAGCGAATCGGGCCGCTTTGGGAGGATCGTTTTAAGAGTGTGCTGGTGCAGGGCGAGCCTGGCATTTTGGCAACAGTGGCGGCGTACATTGATCTCAATGCAGTGCGGGCAGGGATCGTGAAAGATCCGCGCAAGTGGCGCTGGTGCGGCTATGCCGAGGCATTGAAAGGGCAGGGGCTGTCGCGAAACGGCGTGTATGAAGTGCTAGGCGAGCGGGATGCTTCCCGCCGTGATGGCGAGGCGTGGAAGAAGGTGCATCGACGGTATCGGCAATTGCTAATGGAGGAGGGGCGGCAGCTTCGGGACGACCAGAATCGGGTGGTGCGCATAGGCCTGACGCCAGAGGAGTTTGAAGCGGAGGAAGCGCGCAATTTTGAGCTGCCGACCCCGGCGCTGCTGCGGCATCGGCTCCGGTATTTCGTCGATGGCCTGGCTCTCGGGAGCGAGGCATTCATCGAAGGCGTCTTTGAGAAAAACCGGGAAAAATTGGGAGTGAAGCGAACATGCGGTGCACGGGTGCCGAAAGTGGCGATGGGAGGTCTGCGCACGCTGCGGGATTTGCGCGGCG
>JBNMNB010000178.1:0-16938 GCA_051270635.1 Verrucomicrobiales bacterium
CGATCGGCATCAGGAACAAACCACCTTTGCCTGACCAACCATTGTCGAATGTTCCTTCGATGTAGGCCTGCTCCAGCTCGAACTCGCCGTTCTTACCATCACCCGCGATGGAATGCTCCAACTCCAACTCACTGACCAAACGGAAACGTTCGTTGAATTCGTGATCTACAAATAGAACCCACCGGTGGAAGTCGATTTCCTTGTTGTCGCCAAGATTCAAGTGCATCTCCCCATAGCCTCCCAACGAAGTTCGTTCATACCACTGATCTGCTCCACTCCCAGCGCTCGACCCCATGAATTCCGCATCAATGTCTGCCAGTCCCGCATCCGATATTGGTACTTTTCCTGACTCCACCGGAACACTGCCCACCGAAGGAGCCCCCCTTGCCGTATTTTTGGCCATCTTCGCCTCCAAATTCTCCAATCGCTGCTTCAGCAAACGTATCTCTTCCAGCATCTGAGCGTCGTCAGCCTGCGCCGACCGTGTAGCCCAACTCATTAATAATAAGGTTATCACAGCTGCTGCTGCTGCAGAACATTTTGTGTTTCTTCGATCGAATTTCATCACTTTTGATAGTGAGACTCTTTCTCATGTAGTCAAGTAGTAATGAGACGCTTTCTCATCTAATATCAAGAAGGTAACGAAACCTCGTCTGCTCAACGTGTTTCAGCGTGCCTGACTCAAATGTTCTCCAGATCCCGATTCGACCGAAATGCGCTTAAAGAAGGCGTCGTCATCATGCGCATGCGCAACAGCGAGGCACCCCTAACGACTGTCATGATACCCGGAATTGCCGCTTATGCGTGGTTCAATCGAGGGTCGCATTGCAACGTTCGCACGATCATCACTGCGATTTTCGCTGCTGCAATCGGCTTCACTGCGATAGAGGCAATCTCAAACAAGGCGGAGAAGAGGCAGGTCGATCGCAACTGCCCCAACTCAGACTGCTGCACGTGTCCAGATGCTTGCTTCTGCGACAGTCCATTGGAATTTGCGGGCGGTTTCGCGGATGAGAAAGGGCATGTTTCTGGTGTGGTGGAGTTGGAAGCTGGGGGTGAGTGATTGCTTCAGCCAGTCGAGGGTGGGTCCGATGGGCCAGTTCTCCGGTGGCGTGAATTCTCCGAGCCAGGTGCAGGGAGTGGTGATGACCAGGGTGCCGCCTGGATTGACCAGAGCTGGGAGTCGCGCGAGTAGGTTGGCGGGTTCGGGGAGGCGGCAGATGAGGTTTGCTGCGTGAACGATGTCGAAGCTACCGAGGTCATCGCGCAGTGCGGTGGCATCGCCCGTTTCGAACTGGACGCGGCCGGGAATGGCGTGCGCTGGCAGGTGCGCAGTGAGTTGGGTAGTGGTGGTTGCCTCCTCGAGGCGCAAGTAATCCAGTGAGTGCTGGCTCTGCAGTTGTTGCGCGGTATCGATGAAGGCTTGCGAGAAATCGATGGCGACGACACCTTCGCAGAAAGTGGATAACTCGAATGCCGAGCGCCCGACGGCGCATCCCAGATCGAGCGCGCGGTTCACGGGTGTCTGTGGCAGGGTCTCCGTGACGGTGCGCACGGCAAATCCCAGGGCATCGCTCGGGCCTTCCTGATAGGGTAGAATTTCGTCATCCGTAGCGTAGTGGAAGAGCAGGTATTCGTCGCGCAGTTTTTGGGATTCGTAGGGATTCACACCTCGACCGTGGCGCAGGAGGCGGTGATTTCAAAGTCCGATCGCTGTGAAATCCTTGGGTTTCACTATGCAGACGACGAGAATCTGTGCTTACATGGCGGTCATGAGTTCTGATATCCGAATCACCATTAAGACCAATAAAGGGGACATCAACGCGACATTGTTCGCCAGTAAGGTGCCACTGACGGTTGCAAATTTCCTTAATCTTGCTAGCCAGAAGTACTATGACGGGATAAAATTCCACCGTGTTATTCCCAACTTCATGATCCAGGGTGGCGACCCGACTGGAACAGGTGCCGGTGGCCCTGGCTATGACTTTGAAGATGAGTTCGTCAGCGATTTGCGCCACAGCAAGGGTGGAATTTTTTCGATGGCAAATGCTGGCCCTGGCACCAACGGCAGCCAATTTTTCATCACCCACAGTGCGCAGCCGCATCTTGACCGCATGCACAGCGTGTTCGGTGAAGTGACGGACGACTTGACGCTCGTCAATTCGATCAAACAGGGCGACTCGATCACGTCGATCGAAATTCTCGATTCCACCGATGATCTCTTTACTGAAAAGGCAAGCCGCATCACGGACTGGAACAAGCGCCTGAAGCGCTGAGCGATCTTCCTCCGACAGCAAGAAGAACTGTCACGCAGCACAAATATCTCAATACATCTGACCGAACGATCATGGGCATTCTGCGAATTCTCCTTGTTCTCGGACTGATTGCGGGATGTGCTTACCTCGCTCTCCGGGCACCGTGGACGGCACGGCTTGCGCCCTCTGGGACGACTGTGAAACTGGGCGATGCCGCCATTTGGGCTGCGCCAGAAACGCCACCGTTGGACGCGTTTCCGGGGTTCGGTGAATCATCGGAAGCTCCGAGGGTAGACGATGGCATCAGGATCACCGTCGATACAGGAGTGCAAGCGGTGGTTGAGTTAGACCGGCGTGCTTACTTCGGTAAGGCATGCGTGGTGATCGTCGGTTTGTTCTTTTTGTTCGGAATCATTGGCACCATCATTCAGCGGCGTCCGGAAACCACGGACGTCGCTTTTTCTCTCTGGTTGAGCCTTGGGATGCTGGCGGGAATTTTGACATCGGCCACCGTCGGCCACTTCAGGGGCCAGGAGACATTGCCGCTTGTGAGTCTGTTCATGCTGGTCGGATTCTTGATGGGCTTCATCATTTGTATCCGCTCGCAGATGAGTCCGCCGCTGGCGGCAGAGCCGAAAAGAAAGAGCAAAAAATCGAAAGCCTAAGGGGAAATCGAAAATAAACTGATCAATCTACTTGTCTTTGATCAGTTGATTCTCGATTCCCCCTAATCACATTCACATAGACACAAACGATGGAATCGAATCCTCTGCTGAAACGGGCCTTGGTCGCAGGGTGTGGTTACATTGGTGAAGCGCTGGCTGATCGTCTGCATGAGTCTGGGTGGGAAGTTGTCGCATTGACCCATTCGACCGATTCCGCGAAGCGACTGGATGCGCTGAAGCCGTTTGCAGTTCGCGCGGTTTCGATCGGCGACGCGGATGCATTGACCGTATTTGCGAAGGACGAAGGGAAATTTGACATCGCGGTGCACTGCGCGGCGTCCAGTCGAGGTGGTGGTATTGAAAGCTATCAAATGGTTTACCGCGACGGTTGCCGAAACCTGGCAGACATTCTTCAGCCGCGTTGCTTAATTTACACCAGTAGTACGAGTGTCTACCCGCAAGTAGATGGCGAGATCGTAGATGAGACGAGCACTGCCCAACCGACGTCGGCAACCGGACGTGTGATCCGCGAGGCAGAACAGACCGTGCTGCAGGCGAATGGAATCGTCATGCGACTGGCGGGACTCTACGGGCCAGGCCGATCATTCCTCTTGCGCACATTTCTGGAGGGCCAAGCCTCGATCGACTTCCGCGAAGATTCGCCATCGACTCCAGATGGACGATGGATCAATCAAGTGCATCGCCAGGACGTGGTGTCCGCGTTAGTGCATGTGATAGAAAGAAATACCGATCTGGGCGGAGAAATTTTCAATGTCTGCGATTCGCGGCCGATGACACAGCGGGCGGTTTATCGTGTGATGTCCCGTCGCTTCGATAAGCCGGAACCGCCCACGCTCGCGGCCAATCTTTCGACCAGGAAGCGCGGCTGGACCAACAAGCGCGTTTCCAATTTGAAACTTCAGGGGACAGGATGGCATCCGGTCTACAGTAGTTATCCAGAGGCGCTCGAGGGCGATGCCACATTGATCCCATCGATTCTTGAGCAAGTGGTGGTTCCTCTTGAAACAGCCCGCCGGCTGAACTTTCCCTATGACAAATGCATTTTCGTCTTTGATAAAGACGGCGTGCTTTTTAACAGCGAGCCGATCAAACTGGCAGCATTTGAGTCGCTGTTCGAACCCTTTCCCGAACACTACGCCGCAGTTTGCACCTACAATCGCAGCAACGTAGGGGCACCGCGCCCGGATAAGTTGAGCTTTATTTTCACCCACATCTTTGGGTTCGATGAAGAACAGGTTGCAGAAAAAGTGGCGGAGTATCTAGCGCGTGCGGCAATGTTAGTAGGCGAAGTTCTACCGAACGCACCCGCGACAAAGGGCGTGCTGTCCTTTATTCGCAAGGCTCCCTGTGCGAAATATGTGTGCTCTGCCGCTCCCGAGGAAGAAGTGCGTGAGCAACTGGCGCATCATGGGATGACAGATCTCTTTGACGGTGTTTATGCGGATCCCAACCGGAAGGCTGATGTGTTAAGTAGACTGCAGAAGGAATCGAGCAAAAAGGTCATTTTCTGGGGCGACACCATCCGTGACTATCAGGCGGCGATGGAGGGGAAGGTGCTGTTCATCGGGGTGGAAAGATACGACAAAGCCGACGTATTCGTCGGCCTTGAAGTTCCAGTGATCGCGGATTTCGCGTCTGGAGGTGGGTTGGGTAGTGTAATTTTCTCCGCGTAGATCGTTGCTCAGTTCAGCCCTTGATTGATCCGCTTATCTTTATGGCTGTGGCTGAGTTGTGGTCAGGTGGCCGTAGATGTTTCCAGTAGCGCTGGCTCCTTCGTGAACGTGGAATTCATCGATGGTGGTGAATCCGTTGGCGGTGTGCTCGCCGAATCTAAGAATCAGGTAATAGGTCTGGCCATTGAGCACTGTCGAGAACTGAGAAGCGACTGTGTTGAGACGGACAAAGTCAGCATTGTCATCATCACTCTGCCGTTCGCGGTTGGTGGTCGACTCCAGGTTAAGTGCGAAGTCGAGTGTCTCTTGAATGCCGGCTGAAGTAAGATCCAGTGTGATGTTCAATGAGACGGCGTCGGCTGTTGTATCGCTGTAGGTCGTTCCGTTGTAGTAAGTCAGTGTGCCAATCAGGAAATCTGACTCAGGCTCGACTTCCTCGAAGCTTGCTCCTTCGAAAGTCATGTGATTGGGCTCAGTGAATCCGTATTCTGCTGCTTCGGTGCCCCACTCGAACCGATGTCCGTCATCAAGGATCTCGATATCCATTGAATCCGGGCCTGTTGCATTGGCGAACTTGCCATCCGCACTTCCAGAGAAATAATCAAACTGAGCGAGGTAAGTTTCACCGGCGTGGGAGCTATCGCTGAAGTAGTCAGAATTACTAGACGCAAAGTATGCGTCAACTGTCGTCGTCGGGCTGATCGGGAGATGGATGCTGCCCGTGTAAACAGTCCAAGAGCCACCATCGATTTGATAGATGATCTGGCCGTTGCCAGCGTAAACGACAGGAACGGTTAACTGCAGTGACATCGGGTAATCAGCTGCAGGGTAAGTGCCGCTTGGGATTGAGAACTGAGGTGTCGGCAGAGTAGTTACCGAACCGCCGCCGCTGGCAGCTGGGTCGCCTGGCTGGACTTCGGACAGGGGAACCTCCGATGATGGGCCATTACGCACAGCAACGACGTCGGTGTAATCCCATACCCACTTGTCGTCTGTTCCATAAGCAACGGCCGTCGTGCGATCTTCTTTTACGATCGCAAGCAGTGGTGCATCCAAGGCGAACTCTTTGGCTCCGATTCCTGTATCGCCCAGCTCAAAGCGCAGGGTGGAAGAATTCCATACTGCACGAGTCAGATCGGCTTCAGAGTCTTCGATCATGACTGCCCGCAGTCGCCCATCAATGAAGCGGCCCTTCAGACCAACGACCGTGCCGACTGTTGCGTCCGATGCTTTGGTCTTCATCTTGTTGAGTACTTCCTGTGGACTCGAGATGCCCGTCAGTGAACCGCCATTTGCGCGATAGACGTTGATTGCTGAATTCAGCGTTCTGATGTCTTTTTCGAGCTTCGCCAGGCGCGTCATGTTATCGAAAGCATTGAGGGACTTAAAACCGATTGAGGCGACAAGCGCGATGACGACGACAGCTACTGTCAATTCAATCAGCGAGAATCCCGCAGTTTTGAGTTTTGATTGTGTGATTGTTTTCGTGTTCATGTTTTATTCCAATTGTTGCGATAATTATCATATTAGAACACAATAACTGCAAATGATATTTATGGAAATTTAAGAAAAGATTCTGCGAATTCCTCTCGAATGTAAGAATTCCGCCTAATTTCGGGCCAAGAATCGCTCTTTCCACACGGAGCGGGAGATCTTTCCGCGAGAATCAGGTCGCAAAGCGGGTTCCACTTGCCAGCGCCGCGGCATTTTCCACTCAGAATCTTCGAGTGCGGAGGCCAGTGCCCTTTTAATAACGGCAAGTTGGGCACCGTCCTGCAATTTCAACACCGCGACCATGTCTTCACCGCGCAGGGATTGCTGACAGGGAATGCCGAAAACGACCGCATGCGTGACCTCAGCCTGGCTATTGAGCAGCGATTCGATCTCATCTGGGTGGATTTTACGGCCAGCGACATTGATGACATCGCTGGCGCGCCCAAGCAGGTGAACGTTTTGTCCGCTCTCCAGGCGCACGAGATCGGTAGTTTGAAACGTGCCATTGAAGAGTGAGGCATCTGCTTCAGCTTCCGGCCAGTAGCCAATACCCACAGCCGCACTGCGCACTTGCAGAACCCCAGACTCTGCCACTGCCAGAGTCACGCCATTCAATCCTGAGCCAATCCATGTCGACCCCTGTTGTCGCGGATGGTTGGTGGCGTCGTAGGCGATGCCTCCACATTCGCTGGCACCCAGGAAATTGTGCACCTTCAGCTCGCAGGAATCAAAAATAGTTCGCTCAACCTCAAGCGGCAAAGGTGCGCCGGCTGAGATTGCCAGCCTAACCTTGCGGGCGTCGAGTACTCCTGCAGCATGCCAGGTGCGCCACATGGCAGGAACAGCAGGAATGGTCACCCCGTCCCCCGATGATCCCTTAGCCAGCAGGCCGCGCATCGTTTCTGGAAGTGGATTGGGCGCGAGGCTCAATGGGATGCCGTGCAGCAGCAGCGGCAGCACTAAACTTGAAAACCCGTAAGAATGGGCCAGCGAAATGACACCAAGGTTCGGCCATTCCGGACGCAATCCCATCGTCTGGACGATTTGTGCGGCGTCGGCTGCCAATTGCTCGGCTGTAAAAAGAACGAGGCGTGGGGTGCCCGTAGATCCTGATGTCGTCTTAACATGGACAATTTCCGCAGCCACAGTATCGAGCTGCACCGGCGCTGACGCACCTTCTTCTATAGGAACGGCGATCTGACCGTCCCGCCAAGCCTGCAATGTGTGCAGGATGAACAGCGCCGAGCGCCCCTGCAGAACGACGGGTGACTGTGCGGTCGGCAGCGCGTCCAGTGCCGTTTGCAGTTGGCGAAATGTCCACACTTGCGCGCCCTCACACAGTGCCCATCGGTCGGCACCGTGATCGGCTGTTTTTCGCCATCGATCGTAAAGAAGCATCGTCTCGCAGAGCATGCCGCATCTCTCCTATCCTGCAATAAGCAGGATAAGCCGACGTAGACTATTAAAAGAGTGGAGCCGATCGTCCAGCAGAGTTGGCAGATTCGCGATGAAGCACTATTTTCCATTGATCTTAGGCGTTTCTCAGTCCAATCTGAAGATCGGAAACACTTGTGATTATGGAAATTTAATATAATTTAAGATTCTCACGTATGTATGATCTCATAACGAAAGGAGGCTCCCTGATTTGGCTGCTGCTGGGCTGCAGTCTTCTTTCGATGGCGATATTTACCGAGCGATTCCTTCATTTTCATCGCTGCGCCATTCATGTGGGTGAGTTTCTCCAGGGATTATCGAACCTTGTGCAGAAGAAAAAATTTGGTGAGGCGCTACACGAAGCTGCAGGAACCCCTGGGCCAGTCGCACGGGTCATTCATGCTGCACTGCGCAGGCACTACGCACCACGTTCCGAATTGAAGGACATCGTGCAGGAAGCAGGTCAGCTGGAAGTTCCCAGGCTAGAGCGTTACCTGCCCGTTCTGTTGACCATCGCCTATGTAGCCCCGTTGATTGGCCTACTGGGCACGGTGATCGGATTGATTCAGACTTTTGTGCATGTGACGGGCGGTAATGGCTTTGCTTCCCCTGCGTTGCTCTCAAAGGGGATCTATGAAGGATTGATCACCTCTGCCGTGGGACTGGCGGTTGCCGTGCCCACTTACATTCTTTACTCCTACCTGGCGGCGCATGCGAAAACGCTGATGCATGACATGGAGCGCGCTGGAATCGAAGTCGTCAATCTGCTGGTCGATAGCCGCGATGACCGTGACATTATCTCAATCTCCGAGGCCACTGAGACCCCTCGCAAGGAAAGCGCGCGCGACTCTTCTTCTTGAGGAAAGTCAGCCCAGTCCTCAAAGTGACGGAAACTGATGAAGCTCGAAAGCACACTCCAGAACAGATCGGGACTCTTGCATTTGACGCCCATGCTGGACACCGTCATGCTGCTGCTGATATTTGTGCTCGTCGGCGGTAGTTTTGTGCTCCATTCGGGGATCGAAGTCGATGTGCCAGTGTCCAGCTCAGTGCTGCCCGTTCAACCGGGCGCGCACATTGTAACCGTGACCCCGGACATGGGAGCCGGGGCGCAAGTCATGTTCGACGGTGACATGGTCTCTTTGCAAGAACTCGATGTGCGCCTGGAAGAAGGCCGCTCCAAGAGTCGCCAGGTGATCCTGCGCGGCGACAACCTGGCCGACTGGGGGCTGGGTGTGCGTATCATTGGGCTGGCTCATAACTACGGCTACGAAGTCGCAATTTCTACTGGCAGCGCAGATCCCCTGTAATTCTCCGAACTCGGCCTGTGACATGGCATCCAAATCCCAACTGACAGAATCAAACTCAAGTGGAATCGATAATTCAGCCACTGATCCAGCAAATGGGCTGACATTCGAATGGCAGGAGAAGCGTCACAAGCAACTTGCCCGGATCGCCTTCTACTTCGTTCTCGCCGTCGTCCTGCACGCCGGGTTTTTTTACGTTTTCAAGGTCGTCTACCCGTCTTCGACTCAAAGTCTGCCGTTACCTGCGCGCGTCATGCTGCTCAGTGAGGACGACCCCGCAGTGCGTGCCGTCCTGGCGGAAGTGGAAGACCGCACGGCTGCTTACTCGCCCTACCTGGGCACTGATGTAGGCACGGTTTCTCTCAGAAAGTATACCACCTACCAGCCATCATTTGCGGAGCATCAACTGGAGTTGCGTGACCCGCCCGCGAATGTCGCTAAGCGCTTGCCATTGCCCAATGCTCTGGGTGGCGCGGCGCTGCTGCCGAAGGCAGAGAGCTTGCCTGCGCCCAGTATTGTCCAGCCCGACAATCACCTGCCTCCCGGACCGCGACATCCAGCCCTGACCATAGGCGGCCATCTGGCGCAGCGCGTACTCGAGCATCGACCGCTACTGGATAGGATCTTTTCAGCAAGTAGCGATGCCGTGGTGACATTCGCACTGTCAGTCGATGAGGCGGGGATCGTTCAATCTTGCCTGCCAGATGATAACCTGCACAGCGATCAATCCGAAGCCTTGCGCCGTGCCGCTTCCCAGGCCGACTTGAAGGCGCTCGGCAGACAATTATACCAGTTGCGCTTCAATTCTGTCCCCGGGAAGGGAAATCCGAAAGACGACCTCACGTGGGGATTTGTCACCGTCGAGTGGTGAACTAGCCTGACATCGCATGATTCAGACCAGCCTTTCCCATCTCATCGTCATCTACCTGCTCACTCTGCTGGTGGGAACGTTCGGCATGTGGGTGCTGCGCGATACGCTGCGCAGGCTGCGGGAAAAACGCACCAGCCGCGATCACTTTGTCTGCCGAATCTGCGGAGTTTCGTTCGTCGCGAGAGGCAAGGAATCGCTGGTGCATTGCCCCGACTGCAACAGCCTCAACGAACGCAGTGACTGCCGAGAGATTTGACACTCTAAGGGGAATCGGTTAAGGAACCGCACTGGTTTCCCGATGCGCGGGAACGCCTACATTTAAGCAGCCTTACTGCCACTATCATGACCGATCGCAGAGTCGTAATCACGGGAATCGGCGTCGTTTCTCCTTTGGGAAATGACCTTCCTACCTTCTGGGCAAATCTTATCGCTGGGAAAAGCGGTATTCGCCACATTGAGGCTTTCGACACCACCGAATATGATTGCAAAATCGGTGGCGAAGTCGTCGATTACGACGCCGAGCAGTATTTCAAGGAGGCCAAAGATGCCCGCCGCACTGATCGTTATGTTTTGCTGGCGATGGGAGCATCAATGATGGCCTGGGAGCAATCTGGAATGGGCAATAGCAATTTTGATCCGGACCGCGTCGGCGCCATGGTCGGCAGCGGTATCGGTGGGCTTGCCTATCTGGAGAAGAACCACACGAACTTGATCACCAAGAGTCCCAAGCGCGTCTCGCCTTTCACGATTCCCATGATGATCAGCAATATCGGCACCGGTATCGTGTCGATGGAACTGGGACTGTGCGGCCCAAACATGAGCATCGTCACCGCGTGTGCGACCGCGAACAACAATATTGGCGAGGCATGGCGCATCATTAAATTCGGCGATGCCGATGCCTTTGTCGCGGGCGGCGCAGAAGCGTCGATTCTGCCCATGGGACTATCGGGATTTGGCAATATGAAAGCGCTGAGCACCCGCAACGATGAACCTGAACGCGCATCACGTCCCTTCGACACCGGCCGCGACGGCTTCGTCATGGGAGAAGGTGCTGGCGTCGTGGTGATCGAAGAGTTGGAGCACGCAAAGAAGCGCGGTGCCAATATTTTATGCGAACTGGTCGGCTACGGCGTCTCTGCTGATGCGCACCATTTGACCTCGCCGCACCCGGAAGGCACCGGTGCCAGCAAGTGCATGAACATGGCCCTCAAGCACGCGAAGCTCAATCCCGAGCAGATCGACTACGTCAACGCGCACGGCACCTCAACTGGCCAGGGAGACATCTGCGAAACGCTGGCGATCAAAAAAACTTTTGGTAATTATGCGAAAGACGGACTCATCGTCAGTTCAACCAAATCGATGACCGGACACCTGCTCGGAGCGGCCGGAGGTGTAGAACTTGCAGCCTGCGCCATGGCTCTGCAGGAAGGAATCATTCCTCCGACCATCAACTTGGAAGATCCTGATCCCCAGTGCGACCTCGACTACGTGCCGAATACTGCGCGCGAAGTGAAGATCACGTCAGCTGTCAGCAATTCCTTCGGTTTCGGCGGTCACAATGCCAGCGTAGTGATCAAGAAGTTCGAGGACTGATTCGTCTACTGCCTACCCCACCCTGCTGTCCGCCGCCACATACGACACAATCAGCGCGGCGATTGAGCTTAATCCGATCGATGCGCATGCTGTTGGAATCGATGAGCAGCATGTGACCGGCGTTGGATTCGCCGAAGTTTGCGATGTGCTTGATTCCCTCCATTGCACCAATGTTCGCGACTAGTGCCGACACCGCGCCGATGACCGGAAACCGACGTTTCCAATGTGGCGGTTGCTCTGGATAGAGACAGGTAAGACAGGCGGTCTCATCCGGAATGACCACGGTAACCTGCCCATCAAGGTTAAACATCGCGCTGTCGATCAGCGGCTTGTTCTGGCGCACACATTCGCGATTCATCAGCAGCCGTTCTTCGAACAACGGCGCACAGGAAAAAACGATGTCAGCACGCCCGACCAGCTCGGCAGCATTAGACGCATCAATGTTTTCAGGCACCGCTACAACTTCAATTTCAGGCTTAAAGCGACGCAGCGTCTCGGCAACGCAATCAGCGCGACTGGTGCCGATGGCATCGCGCGCCATCAGGATTTGACGATTCAAATCGCTGGGTTTCAGATCGCCAGCATGGGCAATGATCAATTTCCCCACCCCTGCAGCTGCCAGAGAAAATGCCAGCGGCCCGCCCATTCCACCAGCGCGCGAAACAAGCGCCGTGCAGTGCTTCAATTTTTCCTGCCCCCGCGTGCCAAAGCCGGGAACATCCAATTGCCAGGAATAAGTCGCCAGATCCTGTTCTGATAGTGTGTGATTGTCAGGCAAAACGCAGTTCTGGGTCACCAGAATGATTACTCGATCTGGGAATCTGCTGTTTTTCGCAGAGCGGTTTCGAGTTCCTCTGGTAATCCGAATGACGGCAGCTGGGACAGAAACGCCGGCCAGTTGCGCTCCATTCCTGATCCCAGATATGCGTTCAATCGGGCGGCGACGGTTGAGTCGCCGAGCGCTTTGGCGCTGGGATAGACTTCGTTCAAGTAGTCACGAATCTGGGCGTAGCGCGTCAGATAGTACTTCTGGTGATAACCTTCGGCGTAGGTAAACACATTGACCGGAAGGATCGAGGTCTCGATCTGCGCATCCGAAATCTTCAGTTGTGCAGCTCGTCTGATTTTGGATTCCTCCGCCAGTTTTCGTTGCGTATCATCGCGATAGAAAATGGCATTCATGTACTGGCGGCTGCCATTGGTGCGATCGCAACGATGACTGTTCCAGAACAAATCCAGCAATTTTTCGTAACTTGTCAGGGTTGGATCGTAGTCTAACGAAATCGCCTCTGTATGATCACTAATGGCATGATACGTCGGATGTTCCACAACGCCTCCACAGTAACCGACACGCGTGCGCAGGATCTCGTGCAAACTCCCAAACTGGGAGTCAGGCCCCCAGAATCATCCGATACCAAAGGTCGCAGTTTCGAACGCGATCTGTGAAGACTCGCGATCGAGCAGTAAGCTCTGCGCAGAAATGCTTCCATCTTCTGGAACCAGTTTTTCTTGTTCCCGATCAGTAGTTCTGAAGATTGCCATAGCGAAAGATGGGATCAATTTCCACGAAGTGCAACACGGATCGCCTCTCTGCTCGATCCCTTTGATTCACCATGTGCGCAATTGTTCGGGAAACAGGCAATCTTCGCAGTCACTATCGTCTTCCATGCAGAAGTCGTCGTAAATTTGCAGCAATGCCTGTTGCTGGTAAATGTACCGCGTGAACTCTTGGGCGTTTTCTCTGCGTCCCATCAAACGCAGCACCGCACGGCGCGATTTTTCGTTCTCCAGCGTCCCGCGTAAAGCACAGTAGCCGTCCCATGCCGCTGCATTGTGCGGCACTACCAGCGGATAGGCAATGTTCGCCAGAATTTCTTTGATTCGCGTGCCGCCAACCAGTGCCATCGGCCTTGCTGCAGTAGCAGAAGTGAGTGTGTAGTGATTGTCCCAGTAGGAATGCCCCAGGCTGCCTAACACTTTCACAAACGCTTTGCGATCGAATGCCGGTGCAGCCGATTCCCAGAGATGGCGAAATACCCGCTGTGATTCCCGTGCCAGGCAGCTGAGCGCTGAGACTCGGCGCTGCGGATGATTCACTGGCCGACTGCCGGCGAAATTCCACCCCAGATCGATTCCCTGGAACTCCACTCGCCTCTTCCACCAGGTTTCCCACAGGCCGCGCAAATAACTGCGGGTTTCATCTGACGCTTCCTCAAACACGCGCGTTTCCAGAAAGCCAGCCAGTCCGAACAGCAATGCCTCCGCCGTCTCAGCATTCGACCGCAGCACACTGAGAGGCAGGCGTTGAGCCAGCACTGTCATCGGCAACCGATTCTGCCGATACCCGAATGCTTCGGCAAACGCCTGATACAACATTTCTGACTCTCCGTGAATTTCCGCGACACGGCGCAACCGTCGCCCCTTGGCCTCCAGCCGAAACCGTGCCGCCGCCGTCAGCAGGGCATTAATCCGCGCCGCAGGCATCGTTTCCAATGGTGCCGAACACCGTCCGTTGCGTGCCTCTGGGACGAAACCCGCTGGCTTTGCGCTGAGCACTGAAGGCTCCAATTGCACCTGTGGAACCAGCACGTGGTCATCGGTTCGCGTGTAAAATTTCTCGCGGCTGGCATCATCAATGAACAAGTGCAGCACTACCTTGCGATAGACGGAATTTTCGCCGTGCCCGTGATGTTCCCAGTCGCGCACATTGGTATCCAGCTCGATGCTCCCGCGCAACGTTTCCTCCTCCTCTCCATCGCGCCCATTCCCTAACACAACCACCGAATCTGTAAAATCCGGCCCGGCAGAATGATTCCAGTGCCCGAACTGCACAATTCTCACTGCTTTCCCGCAAGTCGTTACAAACTCCCTGCCAAAATCTCCAGCAAACCACCGGCTCTGCAATTCCAGCTCCGACGGCGGCATCGACAAGAACAATTCCCCATCCTCTTGCACTCGCGCTTCACCAAAGACATCAGCCCGTAGCTGCCGATAGGCACTCGCTGCGCCATAGTCCTCATGGTGTTTCGATTCCGTCGTCACGCCATTAGTGCTGACAGAAACTGGCCTGGTTTGTCAATTAGGATTCAATGACCATTGATCAAACCAGGCGATACAACCTTGGAATTGCTACGATTTCGCTTCGGCCTTAGCTTCCTCTTGCCCTTTCTTCGAGCGCTCTTGCGCTTTCCTCCGAATCTCTTCCTTTGCCTTCTTGAGTCGCTCTGGCCATTCGAATGTGGGCGCCTTGCTCGGGTCGTAGCCCTTCAGGTGACCGTGCAGTCGCGTGGCGGGTTTGGTATAGGTCAATTTCGTATCACCAAAAACCTCGCGACATAGATCTGCCAATCCTGGGTCGTACTCAATCAACTCCTTCCGCGTATTGACATGGTTGTGGTCGTGAGCGGGTGGCCGATTATCGTCGATCATCAGTTCGATCACCACTGGCTGGCGTATCTGCCGTCCATTTGATTCAGCTCGCCAGATGTCGCCAGAGATTGAAAAGGTCTAAGAAATTTGTCTTTGAATGCAATAAGCGAAGAATTTCTAATCAAATCAAGTGGCATTGATTGAAAATCACACGTAAAATACGTCTGTGAGTGCAACAACTCGACCGAATCTAATCAAGCGCCTGCAAACGGAGCTGCCTCGCGGCCGCCCGTTCGATACCATCGACCTGCGCGGACTTGGGATATCGTCCGTCCTGGCGAACCGATACCTCAGCTCGGGCTGGATCGAGCGACTGGCCCGGGGTGTCTACCAGTTCACAGGTGACTCTCTAGATCGGGGTTCCTGCCTCGCCTACCTCGCGACCAAGCTGCCGGGGTTCCATGTCGGTGGGAAAACGGCGCTCGCTTGGCGCGGCATCCGCCACAACCTGCCAGTCCGTGAGGTCATCACTCTTTGGGGAGCACCGAAATCCAAGCTGCCAGTGTGGTTCTCGGAGCACTTCCCTTCACGCTACGCCACGAAGCGCTTGTTTGAGTCTAACGGTTTGCAGGAACTAAGGCCTTTGCCAGAATCACCCGATGGCGTCCCCGTGTCTTCGCCTGAACGTGCTCTACTCGAAATGCTCAGCGAGATCGGCGTCGCGCAGGAAGTCGATGAGGCGAAGAACATCATGGAGAGCGCCCAGTCGCTGCGATCCAAAGTGGTCGCTCAGTTCTTGCAGGCCTGTCGTCAGGAAAAGGCAGCTCGCCTTCTCGTCGGATGGGCTGAGGAACTAGATCTCTCTTGGGCTACAGCAGCTAGAGCAGCTGTTGGCGACCGCTTTGGCACGAGCCGTTGGGTCACACGCTTGAAAGATGGTAGCACCCTGATACTGAAGCCATGATGGATAAAGCCTATGTGGATACGGTTCGCCTGCTTCTGGAAGTCGCCCCGGTGATCTTCGATGAGCAGGATTTAGCGATCAAAGGAGGTACCGCGATCAACCTGTTCTCCGTGACATGCCAAGGCTCTCCGTAGATATCGATCTCGTCTACACCGACTTTCACAAGCCGAGATCGGAAGCGCTTGAGGCCATCTCCGCCGCGTTAGGGCGCACCCGCGAGCGCTTGCAAGGGCGTGGTCTCGATCTCCAATTCTGAAAAGGAGGAAAACTAGATCGAAGAGCAAACCAACGAGCTAGTCGAGCTGATCTTGAACTTCGGTGATCCCGACCGCAGCCTTCCGTTCTATATGGACATCCTTCTTTTTCTGACATGTCAGCCTGGGTTCGTTGGTAGGTAGTCGCGGTCGTGTTGCACGAATGACAGACGAACGCATAGTAGACGGCCTCGGATCAATTTTCGGAGGGTATAGGGAACAAGTGACTGGCACAGTGCCAGTCACTTGTTCGAAGTGCGCCAGATGTCACCAATTGGCGAGTTGCTGCGCGCGGTCGCTCGCGAATACCGGTTGCTGTTGTTTGGGAGGGGTGAGGAAGTGCCAGACGGCCCTGGGATGGAATGGCGAAAGCGAAAGGAGGATTCAGTCGCGCGCGGATCGAAGAGGAATTGAAGAATGGCGGGAGCGTACCGGTGTGGCAGGTGCTACGCTGTCGCGTGCGCTATTTCAGTGATGGAGCGGTGTTAGGGAGCAAGGGGTTCGTTGATGAATTTTTCGAACGTGAACGATCGCGCTTCGGGCCGAACCGTGAATCGGGTGCGCGCCGTATACAGGGCGCTGCGCTGGGCGCGGTGATGAGCCTGCGTAAGCTCGGTTGACTATTCTCTGTCGTGAAGCGACATCTCACCATTAGCTGGGCCGCTTTAGCGCCCGGCCCGCATCCCGGTCATTATCCCGTCGCGATGCGACGGTTCAATTGGGCAAGTGTAAGTGAGATCGCTTATTCCGACCATTGATCGGCAGATCACGCTCGAAAATTAACAACACTGGCAAAGCGGAATTGAATCGGCGCATCGCGACGAACTGCTCTTTTCTTTTTTGGGAGCGGGGGCTGAAGCACCCCGCCTGAGATGAACGGTCGCGTTGCGACCATGTGACAAGTTCTGCAAAATCCGACAGCCTGCTGATCCAGTAAGTGGGCGACCCCGGGCGCTACCCGGGGCTGGTAAAGGAACGCTCCGATTGGGACTTCTGATACGCTGCTCTAGTCAGGTGGCCCTTTAGATAAAAAAAGGC
>JBNMNB010000179.1:0-16933 GCA_051270635.1 Verrucomicrobiales bacterium
CGCTGCTGGACGCGGGAAAGATCCAGCGAGTTGGATTGCTCAGATCATCGGTGAGGTAGAAGCCGGTAAGGTCAAACGCGACGGCGTTGGGATTGTGGAGTTCGACCCAATCGGAGTCTTTCCCGTCACCGTCGAGAAGCTGCCCGTCATTGCGCGCGAGGAACTCCGAGAGTTCGATCGGGGCGGCGTGTAGCGAACCGAGAACAATGGCATGGACGAAGTATAGGAAGGGCGAAAGTTTCATACTGGGTCGGATGGATTTTTCATTGCCTTACTCACTCTACCTCCACCCGGAAGAATTTCCTTTGGCTCGCACTTGCCCCTAGCGGGGATGAGGTTTCAATCTGGGCGACCGAGGCAGGGATATTCGACTGATGGATCGCCCAATCAGAAACTGCGAGAGTTTCGCTCGTCCAGATCGTGTAGAATCGCCCCGGGGATGAACGCCAGTGAAGGGCTAGCGCACTTGCCGGATCGCCCGAGAAATAGGCGTAGAGGCTATCTGCGGAGTCGAGCGGGTCTGTGCCCGCCTTTAGTTCGGCTCCATCGCCATGGTTGTCACCGTCGGTATCGGCCTGATCTGGGTCGGTCTCGCCTGGATCGACCAGCCCGTTGCGGTTGGGGTCCTCGGTGTTGTCTGGGATGCCGTCGCCGTCCAGGTCGACCGCAGGCAGATCTGGCATGACAAGGGGGATGGGTTGGGAGGTGTTCCTGTTCTCCGGGTATTGGGCACCGCGTTCTTCGAGCAGCCGGATCATCTTGCGGGTCATCTCCATGAACTTGTCCGGGTTGGTCGCGGTGAGGTCGTTGTTCTCGTCGATGTCGCTCGGGAGGTGGTAGAGCTCCCAGCGTGTGTTGTGATAGAGGTAGATTATCTTCCAGTCCCCATCGCGGAGAGCGGAGTAGGGCTCGTAGCCCTGGTTCTGTCCAATCGCACCGCTGGTCCAAACGTGAGGGTAGTGGAAGAGGAGGGAGTCGTCGGGACGTTGAAAGCCTGGGGTGTCCTGGATGTATCCGGAGATGTCGAAGCCGTCGATCTCTTCTGGCGGGGTGATTCCCGCCGCCGTCAGGACGGTCGGCATGAGATCCTCGATGATCACTGGGGAATCAGAGATGGTATTTTCGGGGATCGGGTAGTTTTGTTGAAACGCGTTGGCTGGATCGGGCTTGGCCCAGGCAGCGATGAAGGGGACGCGGGTGCCGCCTTCGTAGGCGGAGCCTTTGCCTGCGCGCAGTGGCCAGTTGTGGGTGTTGATTCCTCCGTATGGAGAGCTGCCGCGGGCAGAAAAGGAGATGCCCCCGTTGTCGGAGTAGAAGATGACTAGGGTGTTCTCCGCGACGCCGAGGGCGTCCACCTTGGCGAGGATGTCACCGAGGGATTTGTCCATGCCCTCGACCATGGTGGCGTATTTTTTTTCGGTGGAGTCCAGTCCGGGATAGTTCGCGCTGAAGCGGGAGTCTTCGGCTAGGGGGACGTGGACAGCGTAGTGTGCCATGTAGGCGAAGAAAGGGACGCCGTCGTCTACGGCGTCTTCGATGGATTTGTTAATTTCGAGGGTGAGGGCTTCGGTGAGGAAGATGTCTTGCCCGTGGTACTGTTCGAGACCGGGGACGTGGAACTCTCCGCTACCAAAGTTGCTGGTGCCATAGTAGCTGGCAGGCCCCCCCGCGGCGTGACCAGCGATATTGACGTCGAACCCGATGTTGAGCGGATCCTCGCCCAATAGAGAGTTCGCGCCGAAATGGGCCTTGCCACAATGGATGGTACGGTAACCGGCATTGTTGAGGATTTTGGGCAGGGTCTGGTCGGTCTTGAGGACACGAGTGGCAGTTTCGGCTTCCGGTCCCATGCCGTTGATATTCCACAGGGAGGGAGCGCGTAGGGTGGCGGTGGTGCCGGATTGATCCGAGTTAGGATTTAGAGTCCAGTTGGTCACCTTGTGCCTGGCGGCGTTCATGCCGGTCATCAGCGAAACCCGGGTCGGCGAACAGACCGAACACGCATAGGCCTGGGTGAAGCGCCGACCCTGTAGAGCGAGAGCCTCCATGTTGGGAGTGCGGAAGCGTTGGTTGAGTAGGGTGGTCGAGGAGTGGAACGGTTGCGAGCTGTCTTGCCAGCCCATATCATCGACCAGGAAGAAGAGGATATTCGGGCGGGAGCCCGGCGCGACTTCCCGGACCGTCACCGTGGCGGAGGACGCACCGATGGCGTTGGTGGCGGTGAGGGTGTAGGTGGTGGTGGCGGTCGGCGTCACTACAATCGAGCCGGTACCGTCGGTGGAGATACCGGTGACGTCACCGACGTCCGGGGCGATGGAGAGCGAGGTGGCACCGGCGCTATCCCACGAGAGTGTCGTGCTCGAACCGGAAGGGATGGAGGGGCTGGCGGCTTCGAACGAACTGATGACAGGAGTTGCCGGGTGATTGTTGGAGACGACCTGGATACCATTGACAGCCCCGCGCCCGATGTTGGAGTCCATTTCGATGACGAAGGACGGCGAGCTGAGTCCGGTGAAGACAGCTAGGTTGCCGGCCGTGCCTGCACCGACCGCCTGCACAAAGGTTCCGGAGTAGGTGCCGGAATCGTCGCCGCTGATGGGCATAGCTGGCTCGCCGGATGGGGTCAACGTGATGGTGTGGGTGCGGTTCGTCGCATCGGTGTCGAAGTAGACGTAGACTTGATAGCCGGGCGAGGTGAAGTCGGTGCCGAGGTCGGAGATGCGCAGGAGGCCGGGGTCTGCGGCGCGAAAGCTGAGGTAGGAAGCCATCATGTCGCGGTCACCATTTACCGGTCCAGTGGCTCCGGAACTGCCCATGAAGGCGGAGCCGAGGGTAGACTCAAAGCGCGCCGCGGTGGCTGTGCCGTTGTCGTCCTTGAGCTGGACATCGGCGAGGGCAGCCCCGCTGCCAGCGGTGAATCCAATATTGTTCCAGTGCACTCCGGCGACCGGGACGTGACCTGCAGTTTCTCCTGTCGTGACCGTGTCCTGCCCGATGATGTGGAGGTTGATGTCGATCGTCCGAGCCTGGATAGCTGAGGCTACGGACAGGAGGCTCAGAATGGCTGGAAGGAATTTCATGCGAGATCTGAGGGCCTAGGGATAGGTGAATTGGAACCGGAGAAAGAGCCTAGCTGCGGCAGGATCGTTCACGGGAAGAGTGGAACGGTAACGGTAGGTCGAAATGCCGTCCTCGGGTACCGAGGCACTCACGAACTGCACGGCTCCAGTGTCCGGTGCCATCGTCCAGGAGCTTAGATCGGGGGACGTTTGAATCTGCCAAGTCACCCCGGCGGAATTTAGGTCGATCGGGAACTCGAGTTCGAGATGGTCAGGGCCGGTCCCACCGGTCGCTAGCGGATGGATCGACAACTCGAGCTGGGGCCGATCGGCGGCATTTACCGGAGAGGTGCCATGGAAAAACTCGGCCGAGTTGTTCGCTCCGTCCTGATCTTCGTCGTCTGCTTGGCTGTTCGCGGCGATGCCATGAATGGCGGCCCACTGTGCGTAGGTGAGCGGGGCGAGGCCGAGCATTTTCTCCGCCATGTCCCGCCCGAGCGCAAGTTGACCCGTGGCGTTCAGATGAATCTCATCGGTATCACGATAGCCATCCACTTCCTGCTCGTGAGAGGGGTGGGAAACGGAGTCGGTCGGGACGGCGGCGGTATTGGTGACAGAGAGCGCGGCACCCGAGTTCTCGTCCGCATCCAACGCCGCCTGGCGGACGAGCATGTATCCTGCAAATCGAGTTTGGGTGTCACCGCCGGGAGGTGCGTAGGGCAACACCTGGGCGAGGACGAAACGAATCCCCCCGGGCGCCGTATCCGCAGCGAACTGCTCTCGAATCCGAGCAATGAAATGGGACAGGTTTGCTCCGTAGTCGATGGCACTGGTAGCGGACTCCGGGGCGGCGACCCCGGCTTTAGCATCCTGCTCTCCCTGATGCCACAGCATGCCTTTGATGCGGGGTTGATACCCGTCGGCGACGAGCGCGGCGAGGCCCGCGTCGACAGTGCTCACAAAGGTACTGAATTGCCCCCCCCAGTTTCCCGTGTCAGATGGATCGGCACCGGGCTTCCAATCGATCTCGAGACTGGTACCGCCGATGGCATGTTTAATGAGGGCAATCGGCGTCCCGGGAAGAGCGTCCAGCATGCGTTGACCAAATCCGATCTCGGGACCAAACCCGCCACCCGAAGTGCCGCTCCAGCCGGCGGGCCGCAGAGTGGTCCACGAGTTGGCGGCCTGCCCGCTGCTCACACTGGTGGAGTGATAGAGCAAGATTCCCGGAGTCTCAAGGAGGTCGGCAGGCAGTTTGGATTTTCGTCCGACCCCCTGCATGTTCGATTGACCGCCGAGCAGGTAAACATCGATTGGCCCTTGAGAACGCGTGACCGTGACTTGAGAGCTAGCCGCGGTCGTGCCGTTCAGTGCAGTTAGAGTGTAGGTGGTTGTAGCGCCGGGAGTAACGAGAACACTTCCGCTGGCTGCTACCACGCCGATCCCCTGGTCGAGGGATACCGAAGTCGACCCAGTGACATCCCATGAGAGAGTAAGGCTCTCTCCGGGCAAGAAAGTCGGGGCGGAGGAGGTGAAAGAAACGATGACCGGCGGCGGGTCGCCGGCAGGGGTGGTGACGAGTTCGAATCCGTTGATCGCCTGTCGGGCAGTGGACGCCGTGAGGCTGAGGGTCATTGTGCCGGAGGCGTCCACGGTGCCGGTGAACTCGAGTACGTTGGAGCGGTGGTTGGGGGAGCCATCGTTGACGATGAGTGCAGTGGTTCCGCCATCGAGATTCTCCCAGCTTCGCGTCTGGATCGCGCCGAGGACGGTCAGGGTTCCAGTGCGGTTCTGGGGATCGACCGCGGCCTGATTAAAATCGCTGTAGACTCGAAGCGTGAAGTTTTCGCCCGGCGTGAGCCCCGAGATTGTGATGCCTCCATCAGTGGCTCCCTGGTGGAGGTAGCTGTTGAAGAGGGTTGTGAGATCCGCTTCACCGGGGATATTGGCGGGCTGATCATTGGCGGGATCCGAATAGCCTGTGCTCCAGGCGAGGGTAGCACTGGCGCCGCCGGATTTGTCATTGAGGGTGAGACCACTCGCGTTATTGCTGACCGGAAAGTCGTCCCAGGCGGCGCTGCCTATCGTCTCATCAGGCGAGGCAATGGCGTTCTCGTAGAAATTGGCACGGTAGGTCGCTGCCGGAGTGACAGCGATGGTCAGAAGGAAGAAGATTGAGAACGCGATGGGTGATTTGGGGGACATCACTGAATGGCGGAGAGGGGGTTTGGATCGAGGCTATAAAATGCGGCCGATCATATAGCATCTGACGCATGCAAGCTCTCCGATTGCGCCGCCCGGCGGGCATCGGGGGTGGCGCAGCAATACACTAGTTCTCCCTGACGACAAAGAACCTACGCGGCCCGTCGATGGGAATAGATAAATCGTTGAAATCGATCTCAAAGACTGTCTCGCCATCGCTCCCGGGAATCGAGTCAGTGACGTCGGCGCGCTCGATGACCGGGTCATTGAAATCGGTCGAGTGGTAGACGGAGTAAGTCTTGTTGAGCCTGGAGTCGAAGGTGATGGTCACGATGATGTTGCCAGGGTCGGACATGTCGTCATAGACGATGTCGGTGATGCGCGGCTGCGTCGCGGGAACCCCCTTCATGATGGCCTCGATTTCCGCTTGGCTGAGGACGTTGTCGTAGATACGAAGGTCGTCGAAGTCACCCTGAGAGGTGAATCCGTCTTGGCCGATCCCGCCCTGGGTCATCTCCGCCGCGTTCCATCCGTCCCAGTTCGGTTCGGTGAGGGTTCCAGTTTCGACACCGTCGACATAGACGGTGGCGGTGGCGGGGGAACCTTCGACTCCAGACCAGCTGAAGGTAGCGGCTAGGTGGTGCCACTCTCCATCGTCAATTCCGACGCTCGAGGTGAGTGCGATCGTTCTCGAACCCGAAACGCCATCGCTTTTGCTGCGACTAAACCAAGTTACGGTGCTGCCGTCTGGGTTCGAGCGTAGCAGGTAATTATGGTTGAATTCAGACTCATTCTCGATCACGCCTAGGAACATCGGCCCCGCGCTCCCACCAGTGGTAGGAATCAGGCGCCGGGTCCACAGCGCCACAGAAAAAGACTGGGCTTGGAATAGATCGTCAGGGTCCGCTGAGGTGGCATCGCCTCCGTTGGCGACGGTGAAACCCTGCGTCGAATTGATTTCCGGTTTGGCCGCTTCGGGGCTGAGAGTTCCCTCGTCCGGGTCGATATAGGTCAAGTCTACGCCACCGACCACGTCGATCAGCGTACCGGCGGTATCTTTCTCAACTGGCCAGTGGTGAACCAGTTCCGCTTGGCTGGAAGTGGCGAAACCCACGCATGCGGTGAGGGCTACGATGAGTCTGTTCTTGTTTATCATGAGACTGCTACGGTTAAGGTTGGGTGATCGAGGGATTTTTCGAAGGGGCGCTGAGAACTCAGCGCCCCTTCGAATTTTAGAGGGGATCTTAGCGCCGGCGGCGGCGTAAGAGCAGGGAGAGGCCTCCGAGACCAAGTAATGCGGCGGAACCGGGCTCGGGCACCGATGCATAGGTCACAGCGAGGTTGTCGATGTGCATGGTGATATCTCCAGCGGGTCTTGGGGTGCTGACCCTGAGCCAGATCGAGTCCCCAGCGGTGGCACCTGCCAGGCTGAGGTTCGGGATTGATGCCCCGGTGACATCTTCGTTGGTTGCGAGGCTCGCGTCCGATAGGAACCTATAGGTACCAGACCCGAGGGCCGTCACCCCTGCGGCTCCTAACACGTCGGTTCCGTTGGCACCCGCGAAGGAACTACTGGAGAACAATTCCATGGTCGCAGTGAAGTCGCCGTTCGCCAGAGCCCGCTCAAACGCGTCGAAGGTAAACGACGCCGAGGTCTCGCCGGCCAATGTGCCGAGGTTCTGGTAGATATAGCTCGTTGCACTATTTTGCACGTGAATGTTCCCACTTCCCTGGAACTGCGCGGCGAAGACAGCATTACTCGAGTCGGAGATCACATCGCCAAATTGACCTGCACCTGTAGTGGCCTCGAACCAGTCAGTCCCGGAGCCAACCGAAGAGTCTCCATTCCCTCCGAGATCATAGACGACCCCTGTTTCAAAATCGCCGTTGGCGATTGCCGTAAGAGCAGCGTGACTGAGTGTGCTCGAAGAGATGAGCGCGGCAACAACTAGTATTGCATTGTTTTTCATTTTTATTTTCATTTTTATTTTTATTTTTGTTAATGTGCTTCTGATTCCGCCAAGTTGAGCGGCGATATCTATTTGCTAGGTACCGGTGTCCTTCAGGAAATCGGCGAGGGTCGTGTGTTAAAATTTCATGGTTGGTGGGTAGTCATCAGGCGGCGGATCGCCTCTTTCCCGAGTTCTTGGTCGAAGATGAAAAGCTCGTCGAGGAGGCAGTGGAGTTGTTGGTTGCTTTCTGGAGAAGGCATCCCGATCCCTAAGTTACTCGTAACCGCTGTCCTCGGTTGATCTGGCTCCCCTGTGTGAATCCGTTCTTGCTCGTTCCCATCTACGTAAAGGCGGACATCGGGCACACCGGACGCGTCGAGGCGCATCCCGTCGGAGACTGCGATATGGTGCCACTTACCATCAGCAATCTCCATCGTACCATCCGCCCAGTGCTTCCCGTAGCTAATCCGTAAACATGCCCCATGACCCTCATTCGCAACGAGCCGCACACGCCATAAAGAATTTTTCAAGACATCCCGCTCCCCCCACTCGACGATGACCCCAGGATCGATCGAGCTGCCTGGTGGAACTTTGATCCAGCAGGCCAAAGTCCGTGGAATCATCCCGCCCAGACCTCTCCAATCGGTCTTAAGCCGATCACCGCGACCATCGAAGAGCAGCGCCTTGCCGTGTTTGCCGGGCACCAGGCGTTCGCCCTCTGGCCTGCCGTCGCTCTGCACCGGGTGCGACTTGATCACTGGGGCAGCCGCCAGCGTGCCGCTGACGTCGAACGGCTCATCGCCGTCGAACGACCAGTGGAGGTAGCGTGGCTCCAGCTCGGTGAAGAAAAAACCCGGCTGGAAAGCGATCTCCCCCCAACTGTCCCCGTCCTGAACCTTACGCGCCTCGCGGGTCTCGAGCTCAATCTCCTCGCTAGCTGAGTGACGGAGGCGCACGCTGACCAGACCCGAAAACACATGCACCTCGTCGGCGGCTCGCTGGGTCGAGACCACACCGAACTCCGTCCCTAGATCGGTGAGCAAAAACTCGGGGGTACTTACTTGAAACCCGATCGCCTGATCCGACAATACCTCAAACCAAGCGGTGCCGTGGGCGAGATCGACAGACGACTCGCTACGCAGGGTCAGATCCGCTGGTGCGCGCACGACCCCGCGTACTCCCGAACCGAAATTCACCTCGAGGGCACCCGTTTTCAAAACAACCCTCGAGCCGACCGCCAGCGAGCCGTCCCCCGGAGCATCTCCATCCCGATCCGCATGGGTGACGACGAACTGGGATCCGCGCGAGACCTCAAAGCGGGCCAGAGGAGCTTCTGGAAGATTGATAAACCACAGCGAGACCAAGCCTAGCACCGCCAGCGCTGCCGCTACGACCATCGCACGGCGCAAGCTACGGCGTTTCTGCCTTGCGACGATGCGCTCCATCGGAACGACTTGACCAGGGAGCGCCTTGTGCTCGTGACGTTGGCCCAGTAGGATGTGGAGCTCCACCATATCCAGGTAGTGCGCCCGCGCTGCCGGATCGCTCTCGAGCACAGCCTCCAGCTCATCCCACTCGTGCAGGAGGATGCTCCCATCCAGCAGGCTCTGCACTCGCTCGCTCAAGAGATCGGTTCTCACGCCCTGCCTCCTTCCATCAGACCGAGCCGCTTGTTCACGCAAAGGCGGAGCTTCTCGCGGACCCGGAAGAGCAACACCCGCAGCGTCGCCGCTGGCCGCTTGGTGGCAGCCGCGAGCGCCTCGAGACTGTTGTGATGACTGTAGCGGGCATCCACCACCGCCAGCTCGGAATCGTCCAAGGTCTGAAGACAGTAGTTCAGCGCGATATCCTTCGACGCTAGATCCGCATTCTCGCGCTGGTACCAGGTGTCCGCGATCAGGCGCGCGAGAGTCTCGCTCACCACCGGAGAGCGGTCGCGCTTGAGCTTACTGAAGTGGGCCAGCGCCACGTTCTTAGCGATGGCGAAGATCCAAGCCCGGAAATTGCTGCCCTGTTCGAAGGAGCTCATCTTCTCCCAGATCACCACATTGGTATCTTGAAGCACATCCTCGACGTCCGGTGAGCCAGGCATCAAGGACACAATAAAGCCCCGCAGAGCGGACTGGTGACCAGTCAGAAGCTTCACGAACTCTAGTGTTTCCTTGGATTGGAGACCCATGCTTAATGGTAAATGAAATTCGACCCCCAAACGTTCCAAAAATTTTCGCATTTATTGAATTTTCTCATCTTCGCCACTCAATCTGCCATTTGGATCTGCAGATTGCATTCCACGACGAGTTCGTCGCTCCGATTTCCGACCTTTATTTCGGATCGCCGACCGAAACATCGCTAAACTTTGGCTTCTCGATCAGTTTGACTGTAAATGCTGACGACACGCGGCAGGCTTCTCCATGTGGCATGAGCGAAGATTTCGATGCGCCTGGGACCTTTCTCTCCGGTCGCGCATTCGTCCTTTCCGGGCGCCAGGATCAGCCCCCCAGTCGCCTTCGGGGGCAATCAACGAGGCCGCCTGCTCTGGCGAAAAAACGCCACTCTCGGTGACCGTAGTCGTGAGGGGATCAATCGCCTCTCGCCTCCGCCTGCCACTGAGAACCATTTAACCTTTCAGAGGAGGGAGGGCATCTATCGCTCCCTTGAGGGTCTGAAACTCTGTATGAGTGTAGCGATCATTGACAGCCTTCGACGCGTGGCCCGTGAGCTTTTGACGAACCTCTTGTGGAATCCCGGCAGTCGCCATCGCTGAATTGAACGAATGCCGGAGCGAGTGGAATGAGAGGGAGGATCGATTGCGACCCAATTTTCCCTTCCGCTCGACAATCGTCCCCTTGAGCCCTGCCTTCGTCAGAATTTTCTTGAACTGACCCGAAAGGCCACTTCTACCGGACGACGTCGTTCCAGCAAGGGAAGGGAAGACTGAGCCCGATTGCTCGCCGATCGACTCCAGCCAGAGTCTGAATTCTCCGTGCAGCGGGATATTGACCCGGCGCCCGGTCTTCGATTGGACAAATTCAACTAAACCTTCGGTAAGATCAATGGCACTCCAGTTGAGTGCCACCAAGTCGCCGAGTCGGGCTCCTGTGTAGTAGCCCCCGAGAATCAGCCCCTTCCAGTCGCCCTCGGCGGCACCAACCAGTTTTCTGACGTCTTCTGGTGAGAATACGCCTTTTTCCTCCACCTTTACCGCGACCAAATCGACACCCTCAGCAGGATTGTGAACGATCAGCCCCTGCTTTCTGGCCGCGTTTAGGGGAGCACGAAGAGTTTTGACTGCGAAATTGACCGTCGCGTCCGCACGCCCCTCGCGGGAGATCTTGTCCCTGTAGCTCCGCACGTCCTCGATCGTCAGCGCTCCCAGCGGAGCACGCCTCTTGGCGAGGGTGAGGAAGTCGAGAAACGAGTCGATCACGCCCTCATAGCGGATCGCCGTTTTCTCGGCTCGGGATTTCTTCTTGTCCGCCACCCAACCCCGAAACCACTCTTCGAGCGTCGGATCGAAGAGTTTTTCGCCGGTCGAGCACTCCAGGATTCGGTTGAGGAGATCTCGAGCCACATCCGTATTGAGCCGATGCCGCAGAGCCTTCTCCGTCGCCTCCTCCAGGATTGCCAAAATTCGCCGATCAGACTCGCCGCCATCCCCCACCCTCCTTGAGGCGAGTTCCATTTCGGAGGCGATGGAGATCGCCTCGGTCTTGCGCTTCGATTTTGTGGTGCGATACCGCCGCCTACCATCGGCGTCGTAGAATGCAGTCCAGTAGAACGGAGATCCTTTCTTGCGGAAGATCGTGGCCATAAAAAAGCATCGCACACCTTAGAGTTTTGGCAACGATAACGGCAACGCTTCAGGATGTCACAGATGTTTCAGGATGTCACACAACCCGACAAACGCTGTGTTTCCATGATACCTACAATAAGTGAGACCGGATCGGCGGTTCGATTCCGTCTCGAGCCACCTCTTCTATAGTTCGATTTAATCTTATTTTTATAGGGAATAATCGTGGCTTTTCCTGCTTCTGAATCGGGAATCGAACTTTTTAATCGTTCCACCCGGAGTGTGATCTGATCCGAATACGTCAATTGACTGAGGACTTGATAACGGGAATCTTATCGGGAAATGATAGACCCATCCACGATCATCGAACCTGAGTGGCTCGACTGGTATCGAAAGACGCCGCAGGAGCGGTTGCTTGCGACCTCGGAGGCGTGGGCGAACTACCTAGGTCTTGGAGGCTCGTTGGAACCTGATGTCGACTCTCAGTGCCCGTTTTGGAGTCGGGAGGACCTTAAGCAATTTGCTCAGGAAGGTGCTGTATCCGCGAAGCGCTCGCTCCGACATGCTTCATGATTGAAGAACGCCTCCGGCTCGTATTCAGCACTCTGCAAGAATACGAAGTTCGTTGCCTCCTGATGGGAGGGCAGGCCTGCGTCGTCTACGGCGCTGCTGAGTTCAGCAAGGACATCGACTTTGTGATTCTAGCTGATCTCCCAAACCTTAAACGGGTGGAGGCGGCGATGGAAAAATTGAATGCCGAAATCATCGCAGTCCCCCATTTCGATCCAGTCCTGCTCGATATGGGGCTGGCGGTGCACTTCCGCTGCCAGGCCGAAGGGGTAGAAGGCTTGCGTGTCGATTTGATGACGAGGCTTCGGGGAGTCGACGGATTTAAAGAACTCTGGGAAAGACGGTTTACGATTAACGACGGAACGAATACTGAGATCAACATCATGGCCGTCGAAGATTTGGTGATGGCGAAGAAGACACAGCGTGACAAGGATTGGCCAATGATCCAGCGTCTGATGGAAGTGCGATATTTCCGGGCAGGCGAAAATCCAAGTGAAAGCGAAGTTAGCTTCTTGCTCAGAGAGTTGCGCACGCCTGAATTGTTGATCGACTTGGTGCGTCATCATTCAGATTCAGCTGCGGAACTGTTCGATGCTCGTCCGCTACTAAATTTGGCCAAACAGGCCAAGAGGTCAGCCTTGGAGCGTGCGCTTATCGATGAGATGCTCGAGGAGAAAGAGCTCGATCGGCAGTATTGGAAGCCTCTACGGGTGAAGTTGGAGGAACTTAGGCGGAACAGATGATCCGGTAGCTCAAGTCACTCTATGGTCAGGTTGCTATGAGGTCTTCGACCTGCGCTGATGGAGCGTTTGCGATGACGCTCCGGATGCCTTTGCGTCGCGTAGCCTTGCTTGCATACATTTGACTTGAGCCGATCACCTCGCTATTCCTAGCATCTAGGGTGAAGTAAAGCTTCCCGTTCTTGGCTTCCTTCAGCTGGAAATTTGCATCATCGACAGCGTTCTTCTGAACTGACTTGATGCCGTTCTTGCACGACGCTTTGGTCTTGTCGCCCTCGCTAGCCAGGATGATTTGATGGTTTCGAGCCTTCAGGCGGAAGTAAAACTGCTTGTTTTTGGGACTCTGATAGATTTCGAACCTGCCTAGAATATTCCAGATCGCCGCCCTGCTGGTCAAGTCGCCTTTTTCTGAGGCACAGAACCACTACATCACCGAGGCGAGATCCGGCGAACCGCTCTGCAAGTCACCCCAAAGTGCTGACGGTCACTCCGGTTCGCTAGCGGCAAAGCTAACTGGTTTTTGAAAGCGAAGGAAGCGATTCAATTGCCTCCTTAAGAGTTCCTAGTTCGGTGTGCGTGTAGCGATCGTTGACAGCCTTCGAAGCGTGACCAGTGAGTTTTTGGCGAATCTCTTGAGGAATGCCTGCCGTCGCCATTGCTGAGTTGAAGGAATGCCGAAGCGAGTGAAACGATAGGGAAGAGCGGTTGCGCCCCGCCTTGCCTTTGCGCTCAACGGTTTGCCCCTTGAGACCGGCCTTTGTTAGGATTTTTTTAAACTGACCAGAGAGGCCGCTGCGCCCGGACGAAGTCGTGCCAGCGAGAGAAGGGAAGACTGGTCCTTTCCGATCTTCTTTCTTGATGCTCTCAAGCCAGCCTTTGAACTCGCCATGTAGAGGGATATTCACCCGACGCTTGGTCTTAGCTTGAATGAACTCCACCAGGCCTTCCTCTAGATTGACAGATTTCCAATCAAGATTCGAAATGTCACCCAATCGAGAACCCGTGTAGTAGCCACCCAGGATGAGGCCTTTCCAGTCGCCGTCGGCCGCCCTCACTAATTTCGCAACATCCTCTGGTGAGAAGACCCCCTTTTCTTCCACCTCGACCGTAACCAGATCGACACCCTCAGCAGGATTGTGAACGATTAAACCTTGCTTTCTAGCGGCGTTCAATGGTGCCCGGAGAGTCTTCACTGCGAAGTTTACGGTTGCTTCCGCACGCCCCTCCCGGGAAATTTTGTCCCTGTAACGCCGCACGTCGTCGATTGTCAGAGCTCCCAGAGGGGCGCGCCGTTTTGCGAGGGTTAGGAAGTCGAGAAATGAGTTAATCACGCCCTCGTAGCGGATCGCCGTCTTTTCCGCCCGGGATTTCTTCTTATCCTCGACCCAGCTCCTAAACCACTCCTCGAGCGTCGGGTCGAAGAGTTTCTCCCCAGTCGAGCATTCGAGGATCCGATTGAGGAGATCGCGAGCTACGTCCGTGTTGAGTCGGTGCCGTAGAGCCTTCTCGGTCGCCTCCTCCAGGATGGCCAAGATGCGCCGGTCAAACTCGCCTCCATCCCCCACCCTTCTCGAGGCAAGTTCCATCTCGGAGGCGATAGAGATCGCCTCGGTCTTGCGCTTCGATTTTGTGGAACGATACCGTCGCCTGCCGTCAGCGTCGTAGAACGCAGTCCAGTAGAATGGAGATCCTTTCTTGCGGAAGATTGTGGCCATGGAAAAGTATCGCACACCCTTGTGTATCGGCAACGATAACGGCAACGTTTCAGGATGTCACAGATGTTTCAGGATGTCACACAACTTGACAAACACAGTGTTTTCTTGATACCTACAAACCGCGAGACCGGATCGGCGGTTCGATTCCGTCTCGAGCCAACATCTATATCAAGGAGTTACAGAAGTTAGCTTGAACAGTGTTAGGGCGAGGTGCCCATGAGGTGCCCATAAAGGTTTGAAAACGCCGTAGTGTCCGAAAACTCGAATCGCCCGTATTTCATGCGGCATCCCGGTAGTAGTAGCGCAGCAGTCCTCCGAGCCGCTCGCGGCATTGCACCTCCCCTTTCCCGTCCGAACTGAAGTCCGGCTCGATGATCTTATTCTCCAGTCCCTGGTGGTTCCTCTCCCAATGGTAGTGCTCACAGAACTGAGCGACGGCTCTTCGCAGAGATCCCTCACCAACCAAGATCATCCGGCTCAGACACTCCTCCTTGATCGAACGCACAAACCTCTCTGCGTAAGCATTCAAATTGGGAGACCGTAGAGGCAGGCGCACCGACTTCACCCCGGCACTTTCGAGGATCGACAGGAACTCTTTCGTGAACACGGTCGCACGGTCATGGATCAGGTACCGGTATCCAATAAGGAATCCGCTTGAGCAGTCGGTGAGATTTCGCCCGACCTGCTTCATCCACTCGCCGTCCGGCTCGGGGACGATCCCGGCAATGTTCACCTTGCGGGTCGAGAGCCTGATCACGAACAGCACGTGGTAGCGCACCAGCCCACGCAACGTCCACACCTCCACAGTGAAGAAGTCGGTCGCACCCATCACGTCCCAGTGCATCTTGAGAAACTCCGCCCAGGTGGTCTTCCGTTCGCGCTCCGGGGCCGGCTCCATTCCTGCCAGTTTCAGGATACTGGCGATGGTTCCTCTCCCGATCTCGTGACCGAGATTTGCAAGCGCCCCCCGGATTCTCGTGTAGCCCCAGCCGCGATTCTCCTCGGCCATCCTAATCACGAGATCACGAAGTTCATCCTTTGTTGGCGGGCGACCGACTCTCCGCCGGACGTCGCTGGAATCGTATTTCTTCGCGATGAGCTTCCGGTGCCAGGCCAGCAGGGTCTGCGGGGTGACCAGGTTCGCGATCTCTTTCAACCGTCCGAAGCGGATTAGCTTGGCCTTGCGCGCCAGCCGACGTCTCTGGTCATCCGTGAATCGGGGCAGCCCACTGCCCTGCAGCTCTTTCAATACCCTGATCTCCTCCTGCAGGTATTCGATCACGAGCTGCTGCTGGCGGTTCATCCAGCCAGCGAGCGCGACCAGGGTGAGTTTGAATGCGTCCATCGGTGCACTATCGCAGCTTCACGCAGGCGGAACACGCTCCCAAGTGCGGTTTTTGGCGTGATCTCAACCGCTTGAACTTCAGCAGGTTCTCTTGTAATCGAGTTTCCGGACACTACGGGATTCACGTTGTGCTTTGGTTCTCTTAGGCTCGTGCGGGCCTGTTTGAGCGTGTGCTTGGTCGATGATCTCGCCGGCGTCAAAGCCGCTTATATGAGCCATCTGGAGCCAGTAACAGGCCTTGCGCAATCCCCCCCCTTTCGCCCCCCTCCGCTCCAAAGGCGGCTTCAAGGCCCTACCGCCAAAAGCAATTTCAGTATCCCCTGTTTTTAGTGACACAAAGTCGGCCTCTAGCACGCATGAAAGGTAAAGTAGTGTCATATACTGGCCGCGATGCAATCCCCTTTCTCCCCATCTCCGATCCCTTCAACGGCGACCTCAAGCGCCTCACGCAAAAAGCAAATTCCTAGCAATGGATGCCTGCATCTCCTATCCATCCCTAGATCGCCTCGTGATCGCACGCCTCATTTTCTTGAGCTAATTTCCAAAGACCACACCACCGCTACTGGGAGGCACCTTCCGATTCTGGTTTGGGTTTCTCTTTGCCCTCAGATTTTGACTCCACGGCGGTAGCGGATTTGCCAATATCTCCCTTATAGGCATCCTCCTTCCATGAGTATGTTCCCTCAAGTAGTCGTTGCAGAGCCTTCATCCTCACGACATACTCTCTACGCTTGTAATCCTCCTTTTTTTTAGCAGGAATCTGAGAAATACGTTTTGATAGATCCTTAGAAAAGTCCGAGCCAAGATCAATTTTGTAGTCAGTAAGTTGCTTCCCATTGCGCACCTTTAAAGACAAATGGGATGGGTCGCTTTTTGTTCGAGAAAAGTGAGCCAGAAGGGATATTTTTGCACCATTACGATCTCCTTCAATGAAAAAATGAAGTGTCTTATGCCTAGGGTCGAATCTATACCGACGAATTTCCTCAATCCGTAATAGCCCACCTCCGATGACCTCCTTCGGAATCTCTTTCTCTGTCTTGGTTTCAATGCCAAATACAGGAAACGCACCCATCAAGCATAGCAGAATCACAATTGAATGGTGCTTTATATTCATATTATTGCCGAACGCAGTAGGGATGCCCGTTACTCTGCCCCCCCCTCGCAGACCCCTGCGAGCGGTTCTCCCGCACAAGGCTTCTCAGAGGAATACGCACTTGGCTTGGCGTCCCATATCCAAAGCTGCCCGAAGCCTGCCTCTGTGACAAGCCGATTGTTGAGGGGTGTGAATGAAAGCGGTGGACACCGGAAGGCAGCCTCTTATTGAAATTATAACTTGTACTTTTAATTCCATGCGTATGGTTGGTAGGCATGAACAACCAAGACGCACCCGACCCTCAGCTGAGCCGCCACCTCTCGGTCACGGAATCCGAGTCCAAGATGCTAGAACTCCTGCGCACGAACCCACTACTGGCCAAGCAGATCACTTCACTCGTAGGCCGATTCGGAGAGGAAGTCGGTAGCGGCCTCGACGCGAACCAAGCCGAGATGATGGCCATTGAA